>CAZMWA010000001.1:0-11650 GCA_964569405.1 uncultured Vicinamibacteraceae bacterium
GATTCGCGCCGGGCGCGACGTGCTGATCTCCGCACCGACCGGCTCGGGCAAGACCCTGGCCGCCTTCCTGATCTGTCTCGATGATCTGATCCGGCGCGCCGCCGGCCCGCCGGGCCTGGCGGATCGCACGGAGGTCGTGTACGTCTCGCCGCTCAAGGCCCTGAGCACGGACATCCGCAAGAACCTCGACGCTCCGCTGGCCGAGATCACCGAGCTCGCCCGCACGACGGATCAGCCGCTGGCGCCCATCCGGACCGCGGTGCGCACCGGCGATACGCCGAGCCGGGAGCGCGAGCAGATGGTGCGGCGGCCGCCCCACGTCCTGGTCACGACGCCCGAGTCGCTCTTCATCCTGCTGACGGCCGAGCGCGGCCGGCGCGCGCTGCGACATGCGCGGGTCGTGATCGTCGACGAGATCCACGCCCTGGTGGACGACAAGCGCGGCTCGCATCTCGCCCTGACCCTGGAGCGCCTCGACTGCCTCGTGCGCCAGTCCGGCGGCGGCCGCCCGCAGCGGATTGGCCTGTCGGCGACCGTCAACCCGATCGAGGAGGTGGCCCGCTTCCTGCAGGGCTCCGGCGCCGACGGTCCGGTGATCGTGAACGCCGGGCACCGGCGCGAGCTCGACCTGGCGGTAGAGGTTCCCGAGGAGGAGCTCGGCGTGGTGGCCTCCAACGAGATGTGGGGGCAGATCTACGACCGGATCGCGCAGCTCGTCTCCGAGCATCGCACGACGCTGGTCTTCGTCAACACGCGGCGGCTGGCCGAGCGCGTGGCCCACCACCTGGCCGAGCGCGCCGGTGCCGAGGCGGTGCTGGCGCATCACGGCAGCCTGTCCCGCCAGTTGCGGCACCAGGCCGAGACGGAGCTGAAGGCGGGCCAGCTGCGCGCCGTGGTCGCCACCGCGTCGCTCGAGCTGGGGATCGACATCGGCTCGGTCGACCTGGTCTGCCAGATCGGCTCCCCGCGCTCGATCGCCGTGGCCCTGCAGCGCGTCGGCCGGTCGGGGCACAAGGTCGAGCGGTCGCACGTGCCGAAGGGCCGCTTCTTCCCGACGACGCGCGACGAGCTGATCGAAACGGCGGCCCTGGTGCGGGCCGTGCGGCGCGGCGGGCTCGACCGGCGCTCGATCCCGGACTGGCCGCGCGACATCCTGGCGCAGCAGCTCGTGGCGGCGACCGCCTGCGAGCCGTGGGAGGAGGACGCGCTGTTCGACCTCGTGCGTGGCGCGTACCCCTACCGCGGGCTGCCCAGGCCCGAGTTCGACGAGGTCGTGGCCATGCTCTCCGACGGCATCGCCACCGACCGCGGCCGGCACGGCGCCTACGTCCACCGCGACCGGGTCAACGGCGTGCTGCGCGGCCGGCGCGGCGGCCGCCTGGCGGCGCTGACCTCCGGCGGGGCGATTCCGGAGAACGCCAACTACCTCGTGGTGGCCGAGCCGGAGGGGGGCACCGTCGGCACCGTGGACGAGGACTTCGCGGTGGAGAGCCTGGCGGGCGACGTCTTTCTGCTCGGCACCACGTCATGGCGCATTCGGCGCGTGGAGGCGGGGCGGGTGCGGGTGGAGGATGCCGCCGGCGCGGCGCCGTCGATACCGTTCTGGCGCGGAGAGGCGCCGGGGCGGACGCCCGAGCTGTCCGCGGAGGTGTCGGCGGTGCGCGGCCGCATCGCGGAGCTGGCGAGCGCGTCCGGCGCCGGCCCGCGCGCCCGCCGCGCGGCGGAGACGTTCCTGCGGGCGGAGTGCGGCCTGGACGCCGCGGGCGCGGAGCAGGCGGCAGCCTACGTCGTCGCCGGGATCGCCGGTCTCGGCACGCTCCCCACGGTGGAGACCGTGGTGGCGGAGCGCTTCTTCGACGAAGGGGGCGGGATGCAGCTCGTCATCCATGCCCCGTTCGGGGCGCGGGTCAACCGCGCGTGGGGACTGGCGCTGCGCAAGCGGTTCTGCCGCTCGTTCAACTTCGAGCTGCAGGCGGCCGCCACCGACAACGGCATCGTCATCTCGCTGGCCGAGCAGCACAGCTTCCCGCTCGAGGCGATCTACCGCTTTCTCGCGCCCGGCGCCGTCGTGGACGTGCTGACGCAGGCCATGCTGCCGGCGCCCATGTTCACCGCGCGCTGGCGCTGGAACGCCTCGCGCGCCCTGGCCGTGCTGCGGTTCGCGGGCGGCCGCAAGGTGCCGCCGCCCATCCAGCGCATGCGGTCGGACGACCTGCTGGCGTCGGTCTTTCCGGATCAGGTCGCCTGCCAGGAGAACCTGACGGGCGAGATCCGCATACCGTGCCATCCGCTGGTCGACGAGACGATTCGCGATTGCCTGCACGAGGCCATGGACGTCGACGGGCTGCGCGCGGTGATTGCCGGCATCGAGGACGGCCGGATCGCGACCCGCACGATCGAGACGGCCGAGCCGTCGGTCTTCAGCCACGAGATCCTGAACGCCAACCCGTACGCCTTTCTCGACGACGCGCCGCTGGAGGAGCGCCGGGCGCGGGCGGTGCAACTGCGCCGCACCCTGCCGCGCGACGCGCGCGACGTCGGCGCGCTGGACGCCGGCGCGATCGCGGAGGTGGCGCGCGACTCGTGGCCCGTGGTGCGTGACGCCGACGAGCTTCACGACGCGTTGCTCACCCTGTCGGTCACGCCGCCCGTCGCGGCCTGGCAGGGGCTGTACGAGGCGCTGGAACGGACGCGGCGGGCGACCAGCCTGGTCGTCGGCGACCGCCGGCTGTGGCTGGCGACGGAGCGCCGGCGCCTGGCGGAGGCGCTGCACCCGGGTTGCCCGCTCACGCGCGACGTGCCGGATATCCACCAGCCGGCGCCCGACAGCCGCGAGGCCGCGGCCGCGGAGGTGCTGCGCGGGTGGCTGGAGTCGTCCGGGCCGCAGCGGCCGAGCGTGCTGGCGGACACGCTGGCGCTGCCGCCGGCGCTGGTCGACGCCGGGCTGGCGCGTCTCGAGGGGGAGGGGCAGGTGCTGCGCGGGCAGTTCTCGCCGGGCGGCGCCGGCGGCGAGACCGAGTGGTGCAACCGGCGTGTGCTGGCCCGCATCCACAGGCTGACCCTGGGCCGGCTCCGCCGCGAGATCGAACCGGTCACCGCGGCCGACTTCGTGCGCTTCCTGGCGCGCTGGCAGCACGTGGCGCCGGGCACCCAACTGCACGGCGCGGCGGGCCTGCTGCAGGTGCTGCGCCAGTTGCAGGGCTACGAGACTTCCGCCGCGGCCTGGGAGCCCGACGTGCTGGCGCGCCGGGTGGCCGACTACGATCCGGAGCTGCTCGATCGGCTCTGTCTGTCGGGAGACGTCATGTGGGGGCGGCTCTCGCCCCATCCGGCGTTCGGGGCCGGCGCGTCGGCTGCCCCCGGCGGGCCCGAGGCGGCGCTCCCGCGCGCCCGCCGCCGCGTCCGCCCGACCCGCGTGGCGCCGGTGACGTTCTTCCTGCGCGAGGACGCGGGCTGGCTGGTCCCCGAAGCCGGCGAGGCCGGCGCGCGGCAGCCGGCGCTCTCCCACGCCGGCCGCGCCGTGCTGGAGCAGTTGACGGCGCTCGGCGCCTCGTTCCTCCGCGATCTGGTGCGGGCCACGGGGCGGCTGCCCAGCGAGGTGGAGGACGGGTTGTGGGAGCTGGCCGCGGCCGGCCTCGTCACGGCCGACGGCTTCGACAACCTGCGCGCGCTGATCGATCCGAAGCGGCGGCGGGGCGAGGGCCGGTTCCGGGCGGCGCGGCCCCGCCACGCCGCCGGCCGCTGGGCCCTGCTGCGGACGCCGGCGTCGCCGCCGGCGCCGGCATCCGGCGCGGCGGCCGGCTCGCGGGTGGAGGCGTTCGCCCGGCAGCTCCTCGCGCGCTGGGGGGTCGTCTTCCGGGATCTGATCGCGCGCGAGGCGCTCGCACCCCCGTGGCGCGAGCTGCTGCGGGCGCTGCGGACGCTGGAGGCGCGCGGGGAGATACGGGGCGGCCGCTTCGTGGACGGGTTCCTCGGGGAGCAGTTCGCGCGCCCCGAGGCGGTCGACGTCCTGCGCAGCGTGCGCCGGGCGCAGGCGCAGGTCGAGACCGCCGGCTGCCTGCGCCTGTCCGCGGCCGATCCCCTCAACCTTGTCGGCATCGTTACCCCCGGGGCGCGCGTCAGCGCGCTGTCCGGGGCCGTGGTCGAGGTCCTGGAGCGACCGCCGGCCTTCGCCCGGGAGCGTGCCGTGGAAGCGACCGCCGGCTGATGCCGCCGGCCGTGGTCGGACGAGACAGAGAGGAAACGCCGATGCCATCGACGACTGGACGCCTCCTTCCCCTGGGTCTGGCGCTGTGCGCGTGCGCAGCGTCGGTTCCGCGATCCGTGCTCGCGCAGGATGCGCCGCCGGCGGCAGCTCCGCTCGACACGCGCGCCATCGTCGAGCGTCTGGCCGCCGACGAGCTCGAGGGGCGCCTGACCGGCTCGCCGGGCATCCGGATGGCGGCCGACTACATCATCGAGCAACTCGGCGCGATCGGCGCCGGGCCGCTGCCCGGCATGGACGGCTTCCGCCAGGCGTTCTCCTTCACCGCCGGCGTGACGGACGCGGGCACGACCATCGAGATCACGGGGGACGACGGAACCGTCCTGCGGCCGCCCGCCGCGGCGGGACCGTCCGTGCGCGCGCTGTCCTTCTCGGACACGGGAACGGCGGAGGGGCCGCTCGTGTTCGCCGGCTACGGGCTGTCCGTCCCGGAGACCGACGGCTTCAGCTACGACAGCTACGCCACGCTCGACGTGACCGGCAAGATCGTCGTCGTGCTGCGCTACTTCCCGGAGGACACGGAAGGGGAGCTGCGGGGAACGCTGGCGCGTTACGCGGGCCTGCGCTTCAAGGCGCTCGCCGCGCGCGAGCGGGGGGCCGCCGGCATCGTCGTCGTGACCGGGCCGCGCTCGCCCAACGCCGGAGAGCTGGTTCCGCTGACCTTCGACACCGCGGTGAGCGACTCGGGGATCGTGGCCGCCACGGTGGACGGCGCGCTCGGCGCCGCCATCATCGAGAGCGCCGGCCGGTCCATCGCGGAGGTGCAGGCGTCGTTCGACAGCGGCAATCCGCACGTCGCCGGCTTCGATCTCCCGCTCGCGGCGACCATCGAGACCAGCCTCGACCGCGTGGAGCGCACGGGCCACAACGTGCTCGGCTACCTGCCGCCGACGGGCGCGGGCGCGGCCGACGAGCCGTACCTCGTGCTCGGTGCCCACCACGATCATCTCGGGTACGGGCGCGGCGGCGACTCGCTGGCGCGCGGCGACGAGGCGGGGCAGATCCACAACGGCGCCGACGACAACGCCTCGGGCGTGGCCGCCGTCCTGGCGGCCGGCGCCGCGCTGGCGCCGATGCGGCGTGAGCGCGGGATCATCCTCGCGTTCTGGTCGGGCGAGGAGCTCGGCCTGCTCGGGTCCGCGGACTTCGTCGAGCAGGCGCCGGTGCCGCTGGACCAGGTCGCCGCGTATCTCAACTTCGACATGGTCGGCCGGCTGCGCGACGCGCTCAGCGTGCAGGCCGTCGGCAGCAGCTCCATCTGGACCGAGCTCGTCGAGGAGCTGAACGAGCCGCTCGGCCTCGGCCTGTCGTTCGTGCGCGACCCGTACCTGCCGACCGACAGCCGGAGCTTCAACGCGGCGGAGGTGCCGACGCTGGCGTTCTTCACCGGCAGCCACGAGGACTATCACCGGCCGACCGACGACGCCGACGCGCTCAACTACGAGGGTCTCGACCGGATCGTGGAGCTGGCGACCGCCGTGGCGGCGGAGCTCGCCAACCGCCCCGCCGCGCCCGACTTCGTCCGGGCGGAGCCGGAGGTGCAGCCCGGCGGGCGGGCGGTCATGCGCATCTTCACCGGCACCATCCCGGACTACGCCTCGGACGCCGAGGGCCTGCTGCTGTCCGGCGTGGTCGGCGGGGGACCGGCGGAGGCGGCCGGACTGCAGGGCGGGGACGTGGTCGTCGGCCTCGCCGGCCAGACGATCACCAACATCTACGACTACACCTACGCGCTCGACCTGCTGAAGGTCGACGAGCCGGTCGAGGTCGTCTTCATGCGCGACGGCGAACGGCTGACCACCGAGCTGACGCCCGCGGCGCGGGAGTAGCGCCGGCCGCCCGGTCTGCGCTGCGGCACCATGCGACCCACCGCCGCGTCGCCGCACCCGCTCGCGCGCCGCCGGCGGTGGGTGGATGCGGCCGGCCTGTGGTGCGCGCTGGGCTACGCCGCCCTGGCCGTGCTCGCGCGCCGGCCCGGCGAGCCGCAGCTGGCGGCGTTCTTCCTGCTGGTCGGCTGGACCGGCCTGCCGGTCGCCGGCCTCTACCTGTTCGTCCGCGCCCGCGGCGAGCCGTTTCCGATCGGCCGCCTGCTCGCCTGGGCGGTCGCCTTCCGGCTCTGCGGCCTGGCAGGCGGGCCGTTCTTCGAGGACGACTTCTACCGCTACCTGTGGGACGGCTACCGCTTCGCGACCACCGGGACGCCCTACGGCGCGGCGCCGGAGGCGTTCTTCGTCGACCCCGCCGTGCCGGCGCTGTTCCAGGGCGTCCTCGACGGCATCAACTACCCGGAGCTGCCGACCATCTATGCGCCGGTGACGCAGGCGGTCTTCCTGCTGGCCTACTGGCTGCAGCCCGCGAGCGTGACCGCGTTGCAGGTCATCCTGATCGCGATCGATCTCGCCGTCGTGGCGCTGCTCCTGCGTCTGGCGCCGGCGCGCAACGTCCTGCTCTACGCCTGGTGTCCGCTGGTGATCAAGGAGGTCGCGTTCACCGCGCACCCGGACGGCGCGGGCGTCTGCCTGCTGCTGGCCGCGATCGTCCTGGCCCGGGACCGCCGCTGGCCGGCCGCCGCCGTCTGCCTGGGCCTGGCCGCGGGCAGCAAGACGTTCGGGCTCGTGCTGGTCCCCCTCGTGCTCGCCGGGGCCCGCGTCAGGCACTGGCTCCTGTGCGGCGCCACGCTGGCCGCCGTGTACGCGCCGTTCGCGCTGCGCGGCGCCACCGACCTCGCGTCGCTGCAGGTGTTCGCGCGCGAGTGGGAGTTCAACTCGGGGCTGTTCGGGCTGCTCGCGGCGGGCATGCCGCGCGACGGGGCCAGGCTGCTCCTGGGCGCGGTGTTCGCGGGGTGCTGGGGATGGTACTATGTAAGGTACTTGCGCGGCGGCCCACGGGGGATTCCGCGGGGCGACTGGCTGTACGGTGCGTTGCTCGCGGCATCGCCGGTGATAAATCCGTGGTACCTGCTCTGGCTGCTGCCGTTCGCGGCGGTCTACCCCAGCGTCTGGGCCTGGACCGCTTCCGTTGCGGTTCTTCTCAGCTACATCACCGGCCTCAACATGCAGGACTACGCGATGCACCCGTACGCACAGCCGCTGTGGGCGCGCTGGCTGGAGTTCGGCCTCATCGCGGCGGGCCTGGGCTGCGACGGGCTCCGGCACCGGCGGGCGAGCCGCGCCGGTCGCGTCGGGGACCCGCGCGGCGGCGGCGTGCGATGCACGAGCGGCTGACCGTCGGTGCGGTGGTTCCGGCGCGCGACGAGGCCGGCAACATCGGCGTGGTGGTCGGCGAGCTGCTGGCCCTGCGCACGCCGGGCGGCGAGCCGGTCATCGACGACCTGGTCGTCTGCGACAACGGATCGACCGACGGCACCGCGCAACGGGCGCGGGCGGCGGGGGCGCGCGTGGTGGTCGAGCCGACGCCCGGCTACGGCCGGGCGTGCCTGACCGCCCTCGCGGCGCTCCGGCCGGTCGACGTGGTCCTGTTCGTCGACGGGGACCAGTCGTCCGTGACCGCGGAGGCGCTCGACCTGTTGCGCGGGGTCGCGGCCGGCGCGGACCTGGTGATCGGCTCGCGTGTGCCGGAACGCCGCGAGCCGGGCGCCCTGTCGCCGCCCCAGATCGCCGGCAACCGCGTGGCCTCGGTGCTGATTCGGCTGTTGTGGAGGCGGCGGGTGACCGATCTGGGGCCGTTCCGGGCCATCCGCGCCGATGCCCTGCAACGGCTCGACATGCGCGACACGGCCTACGGCTGGACCGTGGAGATGCAGATCAAGGCGATCCAGGTCGGGTTGCGGGTGGTCGAGCAGCCGGTGAGCGCGCGCCGGCGGCGGTTCGGCCGCTCGAAGGTCGGCGGGACCGTGCGGGGCGTCATCGGCGCCAGCGCCGGCATTCTCGGGACCATCGTCCGGCTGCGCTGCGGCCGCCGGCCCCGCGGCGGCCAGGGACAGGAATGAAGATGATGACCATGAAAACAGCTCGTGGCGAGAATACCGAGGAACGTACGCGGCGCCGCGTCCTGCTGGCCGGCCTGCTCGGCGCGGCGCTGCTCGCCGCGGCCTGTGGCCCGCCGGAAGCCGTCGAGATCGCCGGCTGGGACGCCAGCGACGAGAGCAACGTGGAGCGGATCGACCACGGTGCGTGGCAGGACATCCTGGACGGCTATCTGGCCCCTGATGCGGAGGGCGTCAATCTCGTCGACTACGAGGGACTGGCGGCCAACGCCGGAGACAGCGCCAGGCTGGCCGGCTATCTCGACTACCTGCAGGGGCTCGACCCCCGCGACTACTCCCGCGCGGAGCAGATGGCCTACTGGATCAATCTCTACAACGCGCTGACCGTGAAGGTCGTGCTCGACGCCTACCCGGTGGACACCATCCGCGACATCCACGAGGGCGTGGTCCCGTACACCGGCCCGTGGGGCGACGTGCACGCCAACGTCGCCGGTCAGGATCTGACCCTGGACGGGATTGAGCACGGCATCCTGCGGCCCCTCTGGCGCGACAAGCGGATTCACTACGCGGTGAACTGCGCCGCCTACGGCTGCCCGCATCTGCTCGAGACGGCCTTCACCGCGGAGAACACCGAGATGCTGCTCGAGGCCGGCGCCCGCGACTACGTGAACAGCTTCCGGGGCGTGGATGTCGTGGACGAGGACTTCATCGTTCTCTCCAGCATCTACGAGTGGTACCCGGAAGACTTCGGCGACACCGAGGCGGCGGTGCTCGCCCATGTGCTGGAGTACGCCGACGACGATCTCGCGGCGCAGCTCGACGGCTTCGAGGGCGCCGTCGAGCACGACTACGACTGGAGCCTGAACCGGCAGCAGCGCTGATACCGCATTGTTATACTCAGGGGCTGTCCTGGCTACATCGGGAGTCTTCTGCGCCATATTGGCGACTTTCCACGCTGCATCGATGACACCGAGCAAAGGGAGGAACGAGGGATGATGCGTAACATCTGCTTTGGCGTGCTGCTGGCCGCCGGGATCGGTCTGTTTCACCTGTCCGCCGAGGCTTCCGGGTCCATCGGGCCGGGCGCCGGGAAGGTAAGCCCACGCGCCGCGTACTCGCAGGGCAAGGCGCTGACGTTCAACGAGCTGGCCTGCAACGGCTGCCCGCTGGCGAGGAACGATCTCGACCGTGACCGGGCCGTCAGCCTGACGGCCAGCCTCGAAGCGGTGTACGAGGGCGGCGAGACCGGCACGGCCGACGACGCGGCCGTCCGGGCGCTATGCGGCGGCGCGACGGCGGCGGAGGACGAGGACTGCGCTCTCAAGATGGAGCTGGTGCACTACTTCCTCACCCGCCGCTACAAGCTGTAGCCCGCGTCCGTGCATCCGGATGGACCCATGCAAGGAAAGACACGACCCATGTATCGTACCCGCACTTCGCTCGCGGCCGTGCTGGTCTGCACGGCCCTGTTCTCCTCGCTGTCGATTCAATCGGCGCAGGCTCAGAACACCCCCTGGATCGCGGAGCCCGAGACGGGCGCCGTCAGCGTGTCGTTCGTTTCCCAGCGCGCCATCGACTTCTACCGGGCCGACACGCAGACCAAGGGCCCGCTCGGCGCGACCGGGGCGCATCTGGCGCAGAGCACGCTGTGGTTCGGCGTCAACTACGCCTTCACGGATGCGCTGGCCCTCGACGTGCAGTCGGCCTGGGCCCGCAGCTTCGTCCCGGGACCGGTTGGCCCGACCCCGGAGGAGAGCCTCAACGGCCTCGGAGATTCGAACGTCGCCCTCACGTGGCGCCTGGTCGACGAGCTGATCAGCAACGCGCCGAGCGTCGCGCTGCGCGTCGGGGTGGTCGCCGCCGGCGCCTACGAGACCGGCTACATCAACTCCGTGGGCGACGGGGCCCACGGGGTGGAGGCGTCGGTCATCGTCGGCAAGTTCTGGGAGCGGTTCGGCTTCTCGACGGAGCTGGGCTACCGGCACCGCGGGAGCACGCAGATCAACGAGCAGGCCGTGGGCGGCATGGCCGGCGACGTCGACGTCCCGTCGGACGTCTTCTACAACCTGTCGGGCTACTTTCCGGCGGGCGCGGTGACGGTCGGCGTCGACTACCGGCTGGTCAACGCCACGTCCGGCATCGACATCGGCGGCCCGGGCTTCTCGCCGTCCCGGTTTCCCGCGCTGGAGGAGGACGCCCACATCCTGGGCGGGCGAGTGCTGGCCGACGTCACCGACAGCCTCAGCCTGAACTTCTTCGCGGGCCGGGTGATCGCCGGGCGGAACACCGCCCGCTCGACGGTCTTCGGCCTGGGCGCGAGCTTCGGCTTCGGCGGCGGCGGGCTGGGTTTCTAGATCCAGGCGCACGAAAAAGAGCCGGGTCCGGGGGTTGCCCCTCGGGCCCGGCTCTCGTCTTTCACTCGGACGCGGCGTCCGAAACGCGGCCGTCGCGGACCGCGCTACAGCGGGTCGCTCTGCGCGCCTTCCTTGAGGGCCCACACCCGGTTGCGGGTCAGGATGTACATCACGCCGTCGCGCACGACCGGGGTGCTGTAGACGGCGGCGCCCAGGGTGTACTCCCCGATCACCTCCAGCTCCCGGCCGGCCCGCAGCACCACGACGTCGCCGTCCTCGTCGCCCAGGTAGACCTTGCCGTCGGCGGCGAAGGGCGAAGCCCAGACCGCCGCGAACGTGTCGTACGTCCAGAAGTACTCGCCGGTCTGCGCGTCGAGGGCGTGGAGGAATCCCGAGAGGCTCGAGATGTAGACGATGCCGTCCTGGATGGCCGCGGTCGACATCGTGCGGTAGAAGTCCTCGCCGCCGCGGTGCCAGACGACGTGCGTGTCGGTGACGTCGCCGGTGCCGGTCGCGTCGATCACCCAGAAGTGCCCGGGGGCCTCGCCGTGCTCCGGATCCTGGCCGACGCCGATGTACACCTTGTCGTCGTAGATCACGGGCGTCGAGAGGATGTTGTTGCGGGTCCCGCGGCCGCCCAGCGCCCAGATGGAGTCCTCCGGGTTGCAGTCGAACTGCCAGACGATCTCGCCCGTGGCGGCGTCGAGGCTGTAGACGATGCCGTCACCGCCTGCGAAGACGATCTGCGCCCGGCCGTCGATCTCGGCATAGGCCGGGTTGGTCCAGCTTCCGTGCAGCACGTTCTCGCCGACCACGGCATTCTCCCACACGAGCTCGCCGGTGTTCTTGTTCAGCGCGATGAAGTTCGGCGAGAACGGCGAGGGGACGTTGACGTGGCCCTCGTCGACGCCGTTGCTGGTCACCGTGTACAGCATGTCGCCGACGACGAGCGGCGAGCCGGTGGCCAGGTTGTGCGGGAAGACGTCCAGCTCGCCGATCATGTCGTACGACCAGATGACGTCGCCGGCGATCTCCGACGTATCCGCCTCGTCGGTGAACGGCCCGTCGTTCTCGCCGTCCCTGAAG
>CAZMWA010000002.1:0-10595 GCA_964569405.1 uncultured Vicinamibacteraceae bacterium
GCGCGGCAGGTTCCCGAAGAGCGGCGGCGTGGTGACGACGCCGCCGTCCAACGTGCCGGCCGTGACGCTGGGCGTCTTCATCCTCTGGTTCGGCTGGTTCGGCTTCAACGGCGGCTCCCAGCTCGCGCTCGCCAGCGCGGCCGACGTCGTGGCGATGGGCCACGTGCTCGTCAACACCAACCTGGCTGGCGCGGCCGGCGTCATCGCGGCCATCGCCGTGTCGCGGCCGATTCTCGGCCGGGTCGACCTGCTGGCCGGTCTCAACGGCGCCATCGCGGGGCTGGTCTCCATCACCGCCGGACCGGATCTCGTCGGACACTACTGGGCCATCGTCATCGGGGCCGTCGGCGGCATCCTCTGCACGGCGGGCATCAAGCTGCTGGAGAAGGTCAGGGTGGACGATGTCGTCGGCGCCGTGCCGGCCCACCTGTTCGCCGGCGCCTGGGGCACCGTCGCGGCCAGCATCGCCGGCGGCGCCAACCTCGGCGTGCAGTTGCTCGGCGTGGTCGCCGTCGGCGCGTTTGCGTTCACGAGCTCGTGGCTCGTCTGGTTCGGCCTGGAGAAGACCATGGGGGCCCGCGTGTCGCGGCGGGTGGAGCAACTGGGCGGCGACGCCGCCGAGCTCGGCATCGAGGCGTATCCGGAGTTCGTGCTCATGCCGGAACGTGACGACGAGGACTGACGCGATGGCAGACGGCGGCGCATCGAGTCCGGACGCCCGGCACCAGGGCGCGGAGGCGCCACCCGGGATGAAGCACGTCTGCGTCTACCTGGGCGGTCAGGTCGGATACGAGAAACGGTACATCGAGGAAGCGGAGACGCTGGGCCGCCTGATGGCGGCCGACGGCGTCGGCCTGGTGTACGGCGGCGCGCGCGTCGGCCTGATGGGCGTGCTGGCCAACGCCGTGCTGTCGAACGGCGGCTTCGCGACCGGCGTCGTCCCGCGTCAGCTCTCGTATCAGGAGCTCGCCCACGAGGAGCTGAGCCGCCTCTACGTCGTCGACACCATGCACGAACGCAAGTACAAGATGCAGTCGCTGTGTCACGGGTGTCTGGCGCTGCCGGGCGGCTACGGAACGATAGAGGAGATATTCGAGGCCCTCACGTGGGCGCAGAAGCCGCTCGAGCTGCACGAGAAACCCTGCGTCTTCGTCAACATCGACGGCTACTATGACCTCCTGTTCGAATTCCTGGACCAGGCGGCCGCGCGGGGACTGCTGCTCGAGAGAAACCGCCGGCTCGCGCGCCAGGAGCCCACCGCCGAGGCGGCGTTGCGGGCGATCCAGGCGGCCTGGGCCGCCGAGGAGGAAGCGCTGCTCCGGGTGCTGCGGGAGTACCAGCAGTGACGGGGAGCCCGCACGCCGGATGCCCGGCGCCGCGCGTCAGGCGGACGCTTCCAGGGCCGCCTCGCGCGACGCCCTGATGGGGATGATGCGGTCGAAGCCGCTGATGCGGAAGACCTCCTCGATGTGCGCCCGCATGCCGCACAGGACGAGCGTCCCGGCTCCCGCCTTCAACGCCTTGGCCGCAATCAGCAGCACCCGCAGGCCGGAGCTGCTGATGAAGTCGAGACGGCTGAAGTCGACTATCAGGCGCTGCTCGCCGCCGCTGATGCGCTGCATGACGACCGACTCGAAGGAACGCGCGTTCCCGCTGTCCAGCCGGCCGACGGGCAGGAGCACCAGCACGTCGTCATCCCGTTCTTCCGCAACTTCGATATCCATCGGCATGTCCCGTTCCTCGGCCTGCTCCGGCTCCTGCCTCCCCGGCGCCTGGTTGTGCTCCAGCGTCAACCGGTTCCGCCCGTCCGTGTACTGGTAGGTGAGGCGGTCGGCGAACGTCCGGATCAGATGCAGCCCCAGACCGCCGATGGGGCGCTGCTCGAGCGACGAGGACACATCGGGACTCGCGCTCGTCAACGGATCGAACCGGTGCCCGTTGTCCACGACCGTCAGCACCAGCAGCGTGCCGCTGACCCACATCGTGATGTCGATGCGCGGATCGGCGACGCCGTCGAAGCCGTAGTGCACGGAGTTGGCGACCAGCTCGTCGAGCGCGAGATTGATCATGTAGATCTTCGACGCAGGCAGCCCCTCGGATGCGCCGAAGCTCTCGACCATCTGCGACAGGCCGTGCAGCGCCGACAAGCGCGGGGGCGACAGCGAGATGCGTAGCTCGTCCTTCATATTTCAGATGGGGCTGCGCCCCAAGCCCCCGGTGGCCGCTTGCGGGGAACCCTGCGCCCCGCGCCACTCCCGCCGGGGCGCGCCGTGCGCGCCTTGCGGCGACGCCGGTCGGCGGCGGCGTGTCGGGCGCGTGGCCGTTCCGCGCGGGGCGCCCGTGCGGAACGGCCGGTGCGTCAGCTTCCGGCCACGGCGGCTTCGCGCGAGTCCCGGATGGGGATGATCTGGTCGAAGCCGCTGATCCGGAAGACCTCGTGGATGTGATCCTGCATCGCGCACAGCACCAGCGTGCCCTTGCTGGCGTGCAACTGCTTGGCGGCCAGCAGGAGCACGCGCATCCCCGAGCTGCTGATGAAGTTGAGCCGGCTGAAGTCGACGACCAGGCGCAACTCGCCGGCGCCGATCCGTTCCATCACGATCGCTTCGAAGGCGCGCGCGTTCGCACTGTCCAGGCGCCCCACCGGCAACAGCACCAGGGCGTCGGCGTCCCGTTCCTCTGCGACTTCAATGTCCATGGTTCGTCACCCGGTCCATCAGATTCGTTCGTCCAGCCTTCAGGCGGACGCCGATGCGAGGTCGTGCTCCATGATCACCCGGTTCCGGCCGTCCGCGAACTCGTACGACAGGCGGTCGGCGAAGTTCTTCACCAGGAGCAGGCCCAGGCCGCCGATCGGCCGCTCGGTCAACGGCGACGTGACATCGGTCGGCACCTCCTGCGTCGGATCGAACGGCTGCCCGTTGTCCTCCACGATCAGCACCAGCGCGTCGCCCTCCATCCGCAGCGTGATCCGGATCTCGGGCTCGGGCACGCCCCCGAAGCCGTACGACACCACGTTCGTGATCAGCTCGTCCAGCGCGAGGTTGATGACGTAGACCTTGGGGCCCGGCAGACCGTGCGCGTCCCCGAACTCCGCCACCTGGCGCGCCACGGCGTCGACTTCCGACAAGCGCCCCGGAATCGAGACCTGCAACTCGTCAGCCATCCGGTCGCATCCCCAACCGTTCGCCGCCGTTACTGTAGCAACTCCGGCCGCGGCGCGCCACACCGCCGGCCCTCCCCGGCCCGCTGACGAGCCGCGGCGACTGTGGTAAAGTATTTGATCCAGAAAGTACGCGCGGAGTTGCGCATCTCGCCACGTAAAGGAGAGTTCGTATGTCCCAGCATGTTCAGGGTTTGACGCGTGTCGCGCTGCTCGCGGCGCTGGTCGCCGCGCCGGCGCTGGCATCGGCGCAGACCCCGGCGTCGGACGAGGTCACGTTCACCAAGGACATAGCGCCGATCCTGCAGCGCTCCTGCCAGGTGTGCCATCGCCAGGGCGAGATGGCCCCGATGTCGCTGGTCACCTACCAGGAGGTCAGACCCTGGGCCCGCTCGATCAGGAACCGCGTCGTCAATCGCGAGATGCCGCCCTGGCACATCGACAAGAACATCGGCATCCAGCAGTTCAAGAACGACACCTCGTTGAGCGATGCGGAGATTGCGCTCGTCGCCGCGTGGGTCGACGGCGGCGCGCTGCGGGGCAACCCCGAGGACATGCCGGCGCCGGTCGAGTTCCCGGACGCGTCCGAGTGGCAGATCGGCGAGCCCGACCTGATCGTCAGGTTCCCTGACTATCTGGTGCCGGCGGAGGGTCCGGATCTGTTCGGCAACATCTACACCGATCTCGACCTGGACGAGGACCGCTACATCAAGGCCATCCAGACCCGCGTGCCCGACAACGCGTCGCGCCGGGTGGTGCACCACGCGCTCTCCTTCGCGGTGGACCCCGGCGAGCAGGAGATGCGGGAAGCCGGCGAGACCGACATTCCGGCGGCCATGTTCCTGGTCGAGTACGCCTCGGGGAAGCAGTCGGAGATCTACCCGGAGAATTCGGGCCTCCTGCTCGAGTCGTGGCGGCGGATGCGGCTGGACTACCATCTCCACTCCGTCGGCGAGGACATCGACGCCAAGGTCGAGCTCGGCATGGTGTTTCACCCCAAGGGCCATGTCCCCGAGCACGTCCGGTGGTCGAAGCAGCTCGGCCAGCACGTCACCGACCTGGACATTCCGCCCGGCAAGGTGGTCCGCACCGACGGCTACACGTACTTCCACAAGGCGGCGCGGATCACGGCGTTCCAGCCGCACATGCACGCGCTCGGCACCTACCAGTGCTTCGAGCTGATCTACCCGTCCACCGGCTCGCCGGCGGAGACGGAGATGGTCAGTTGCGCCCACTGGGACTACAACTGGCACATGGTCTACAACTATGCCGATGACGTGGCGCCCATCGTCCCGGCCGGAACCGTGGCGCACATCATCAGTTGGCACGACAACACCGAGTCGTTCCGAGCCAATCCGGATCCCAGGAACTGGACGGGCAACGGCGGCCGCACCATCGACGAGATGGCCTTTGCGTGGCTCGGCTGGTACGACCTGACCGACGAGGAGTACGAGCAGGAGCTGGCCGAGCGGCGAGCGCTGCAGGCAGCGGCCGCCGCGACGAACCAGAACCAGCAGTAGCAGGCGCGAGCCGGGAAGCAACCGTCATGAAGTCGATGCAACTCAGGTATCTGGCAATCGCCGGAATCGGCGCCGGCCTGCTGCTGCTGCCGCAGGCCGCGCCGGCCCAACTGGACCACCTCCCCTACATGCTCAAGTACAACAAGGGGCAGAACGTCCAGCCGATCTTCCAGGGCTGGTCCCGCAACCCGGATGGCAGCTTCGAGATGCATCTCGGGTACCTGAACCGGAACTATCTCGAGAAGCTGCACATCCCGGTCGGGCCCGACAACAACATCGAGCCGGGAGGGCCCGACCAGGGCCAGCCGACCTACTTCTACACGCGCAACAACCGCCAGATCTTCAGTGTGACGGTGCCGGCCGACTTCGGCGACCGCGAGCTGATCTGGACCCTCACCGTGGGGGACCGGACGGAGCAGGCCGTCGCCTGGCTGCAGCCGGAGTGGGAAATCGACCCCGACTTCGGCGGCCGGGCGCAGGGCGAGGAGAACCGGCTCAACGTGGCGCCGGCCATCGACGCCATCGACCTGCCGGCGGCCGTGTCGCTGCAGGACGGACTCGAGTTGACAGCCAGCGTCACCGACGACGGGCTGCCGACGCCGCGCGGCCGGCGCCAGCTTCAGCGCAACCGGGCCGTCGGACAGGAGATTCCGCCGATTCTGGTGCCCCCCGAGGGCACGCCCGAGCCGCCCAAGAACGTTCCCTTCCTGAACGTCAACGCCCGCGGCCGGCAGAGCAGGCCCAGTCCGCCGCAAGGCCTGTCTGTGTCGTACATCGTGTGGCGCGGCCCGGCGGACATCGTCTTCGATCCGCCGTTCTCGATGGTGGAAGGCGGCGCGGCGAAGACGTCGGCCACGTTCTCGACGCCGGGAACCTACGTGCTGCAGGCGCGCGCGTCCGACGGCGGCAAGTCGACGTACGAGTTCGTGACCCTCACGGTCAATTGATGCAGGTGCCGCCGTCCACCGGGATGACGGCACCGTTCGTGTAGGCGCCGGCACGCGATGCGAGATAGATCGCGATGCCGGCCATCTCTTCCGGCCGGCCGATCCGATCCAGGGGACAGGCGCCCCTGATCCGCTCCCCGTGCTCCACGAGCACCTCGGCCGTCATCTTGCTTTCGAAGTAGCCGGGCGCAATCGCGTTGACCGTGATGTTGCGGGGCCCCAGCTCCACCGCGAGGCACTTGCTCAGGTGGTGCACGCCGCCCTTGCTCGACGCATAGGCGAACACCCCGGTCGGGATGATGGTCGGCACGTGAATGCCGTCCATCGACCCGACGTTGATGACCCGCGCCGGATCCGCCGTGCTGGCAGCCCGCTCGAGCAGCGGCGTCAGGTCGCGGGTCAGGAAGAAGACCGCGGTCAGGTTCAGGTCGATGACCTTGCGAAACCCCTTTTCCGGAAACTCGCCGTAGGGCGCGCCCCAGTTCGCGCCGGCGTTGTTGACGAGGATGTGCAGCCTGTCCTCCCTGGCGGCGACGGCCTCGACGAGCGCCGCACGGCCTTCCTCCGTCGAGACGTCCCCCGGCAGCGACACGCAGGCGCCGAGGCGGCTCAACTCCGCGGCGGTACGGTCGCAGGCTTCCCGCTTGCGCGCCGTGATGTAGACCGTCGCACCGGACTGCAGATACCCCTCCGCGATCATCCGGCCGATTCCGCGTGACCCGCCGGTGATCAGGGCGACCTTGCCTTCCAGCGAAAACAGGCTGCTGACGTCGATCGTTGACATGCGCGGAATGATAGCAGTCCGCGACCTGCCAGCCCCGCGGGCAGCGCCGCCCTGATGGTATGATCCGCACTCATGAACAAGGTGCTCCCGGATGCAGCGAGCGCCGTTGCGGTGATTCCGGACGGCGCCACGATCATGATGGGCGGCTTCGGGTTGTGCGGGATTCCCGAGAACCTGATCGGCGCCCTCCACACGCAGGGTACCCGCAATCTGACAGCCGTCAGCAACAACGCCGGCGTCGACGACTTCGGGCTCGGCGTCCTGCTGCAGTCGCGGCAGGTCACGAAGATGATTGCCACCTACGTCGGCGAGAACAAGGAGTTCGAACGCCAGTTCCTGGCCGGCGAGATCGAGGTCGAGCTGGTCCCGCAGGGAACGTTCGCGGAGCGCCTGCGGGCCGGCGGGGCGGGCATCGGCGGCTTCTTCACGCCGACCGGCTACGGGACCGTGGTTGCCGAGGGGAAGGAGACCCGGATGATCGACGGGCGCGGGTACGTCCTCGAGCAGCCGCTCCACGCCGACTTCGCCTTCGTGAAGGCCTGGAAGGGCGATCGGCTCGGGAATCTCATCTATCACCGCACGGCCCAGAACTTCAATCCGATGATGGCGGCAGCCGCGAAGGTCACGATCGCCGAGGTCGAGGAGCTGGTCGAGCCCGGTGACGTCGATCCCGACCACGTCGTGACCCCCGGCATCTACGTGCAGCACGTCATCAGGGGAACGCACTACGAGAAGCGCATCGAGAGGCTGGTGCTCCAGGATGGCTGATCCACGGGAACGCATCGTCAAGCGCGTGGCGCGCGAGCTGCAGGACGGCGACTACGTCAACCTCGGGATCGGCATCCCGACGCTTGTCGGCAACCACATTCCTCCCGGCATCGAGATCACGCTGCACTCGGAGAACGGGCTGCTCGGCATCGGGCCGTACCCGACGCGCGAGCAGGTCGATCCGGACCTGATCAATGCCGGCAAGGAAACGGTGACCGAGCTGCTCGGCTCGTCCATCGTGAGCAGCGTGGAGTCGTTCGCGATGGTCCGCGGCGGGCACCTCGACCTGACCGTGCTCGGGGCCCTGCAGGTGGATCAGGCAGGCAACCTGGCGAACTGGATGATCCCGGGCAAGATGGTCAAGGGCATGGGCGGCGCCATGGACCTCGTGGGCGGCGCCAAGCGGGTCATCGTGGCGATGGAGCACGCGACGAAGAAGGGCGGCCACAAGCTCGTCGAGCGCTGCACGCTGCCGCTGACCGGCGTCAAGGTGGTGACGATGGTCGTCACCGAGATGGCGGTCATCGACATCACCCCGGCCGGTTTCGCGCTGCGCGAGCTGGCCGCGGGCGTCACCCTCGACCAGGTACGGCAGGCCACCGGCGCGGAGCTGGTCGTCGACGGCACGCCCGGAACGTTCGAGTAGACACCATGGCGCTGCGGACGGCCAACGACTATCTCGAGAGCCTGCGCGACGGGCGCACCGTCTACTACCGGGGGCGCCGCGTCCCGGACGTCACGACGCACCCGGTCATCGGCGTGGCGGCCACCCACGCCGCCATCGACTACGAGCTGGCGGACGACCCGGCCCACCGCGACCTCTGCGTCGTCAGCGACGAGGCGGGCGAGTACTCCCGCTACTACCAGATCCCGCGCACGCCGGACGACCTGCTGCAGCGCAGCCGGCTGATCGAGCTCGCGACCGCCGAAGGGGCCACGCTCGTCGTGCTGATCAAGGAGATCGGCACCGATGCGCTCTGTGGCCTCCTGCGCGTGGCGTCCGCCGTCGACGAGCAGCACGGCACGCAGTACGGACGGCGCGTGCAGGACTACTACGAGCATTGCCGCGACAACGACCTGGCGGTGGCCGTCGCGCAGACCGACGTCAAGGGCGACCGTTCCCGGAAGCCGTCCGAGCAGGACGATCCGGACATGTACGTGCGCATCGTCGAGCGCCGCGACGACGGCATCGTGGTCCGCGGCGCCAAGGCCCACACGTCCGTGAGCACGAACGCCAACGAGCTGATCGTCCTGCCGACGCGCGCCCTCGGCGCGGCGGACGGGGACTACGCCGTCAGCTTTGCGGTCCCCATGAACACGCCCGGCCTCGTGCTGCTCGCCTCGGCGTTCGACTCGCACGGCCCGCAGAGCTCGCCCGCGGAGCTCCCCATCAGCGGGCGGCACAAGATGATGGAGACCACCACGGTCTTCGACGACATGTTCGTGCCCTGGGACCGCGTGTTCCTGGCGGGCGAGCACGAGTTCGCCGGGCCGCTGGCCCTCGCGTTCGTCGAGCACCACCGCTTCACCGCCATCTCGTACAAGCTGCCGCTGGTCGACGCGCTCGTGGGCTCGGCCCTGGTCATGGCCGACATGAACGGCATCGCCCGCGCCGGGCACGTGCGCGAGAAGCTCGTGCAGCTCATCAGCTACGCCGAGACCCTGCGCGGCCTCACCCACTACGCGGCCATGATGGGCAAGCCGCGCGAGCTGGGCATCGCGGCGCCCGATCCGCTGTACGTGAACATGGCCAAGTACCACTTCGCCCACGGCTATCACGACGCCGTCCGCCACGTGCAGGACATCGCGGGCGGCGCGCTCGTGACGGGCCCGGGCGCCGAGGACCTCGAGTCGGAGGAGACGGCGCACTACTACCACAAGTACTACGCCGGCCACGGCGTCGGCGGCGCGGACCGGCTGAAGGCGCTCACGTTCGTCAAGAACCTCGTCGCATCGGAGTTCGGCGCCTACCAGGAAGTGCTGGCCGTGCACGCCGAAGGCTCGCTCGAAGCCGAGAAGCAGATGGTCGGCCGCAGCTACGACGCCAAGCAGGCGGTCGCGCTCGTGCGGCGCCTGGCCGGTCTCGACGACGCGGTGCAGCGCATTGAGTGAATCGTGGCCGGCGCCTACGGTTCGGTGAGACACGCGTAGCCATCCGGCGTGGCGGCGTCGCGGAGGCGAGCACATGTTCGGAGGTGTACCCATCGTCGTATCGATCGTTGGCATCTCTGTTGGGGTCATGCTCAGTTGGATGTTCACTCACATCGCGGCCAGACGAGGGCGGCGGGGCCACCAGCCATCCGACAAGACCTCTTCCGTTAACCTCGCCTCGTCCTCCGCCTGAACGCGCAACACCTCGGATTCTGAGCCCGAGCCCGCAATCGAACGCTCGCCACCGGGGGGGCTGATGAGCGCCACGCGTCGGCGGCGCGGATACCGGCCAGATGGGCGTTCATCGATGCGGACCGCGTCGCCGTCCTCCAGCGTACGCACGACGTCGAACGGACCGGTCACGACCAGGTCGCCGGCCGCGAGCCCCGTGAGCGCTTCGAAGTAGCGGTCGCCGGCGATCCCCGTCTCGATCCGGACGAACACCGCGCGCCCGTCGCGAATGACGAATACGCCCTCCACCTCCTCCGGCTCGCCCGCGGCGGCGGGCTGTGCGGCCGAGACGGCCGGCGTCACCGGCGACGAGGCCGGGAGCGGGCCGCCGGCCGCCGCGCTGCGGCGGATCTCCCGGACGGTGGTCGACTGGATCGGGACCGCGACCACGTCGGCGCGGGTGGCCGTGGTGATGTTCGCGGTGGCGGTGAACCCCGGGCGCACGCCCGGGACATCGCCGTCGAGCGTGACCACCACCCGGAAGTTGCTGGCCTGCGACCCGGCCGCCTCGTCCTGGATCGTCACCTGCGTCAGGTCGTACTCCGCGCTGTCGAGCCGGGCCCGCTCCTGCTGCACGCGCTGCCGCGCCGTGGCCACCTCGACGATGCGCGCCGATACTCCGTGTCGCGCAGCTCGACGTCGCGGCGGGCCTGGTCGTAGTTGTCGCGCGACACCAGGCGCAGCTCCCAGAGCTCCTGCTGGCGCTCGAGCGTCTCGCGCGCGAGAGAGACGTTGACGCGCGCCGTCTCAACCGCCACCCGGGCCTGGTCGAGGCTCGACTCCGCGGCGCGCAGGGCGGCGACGCCGCTGTCGACGGCGGCCTGCAGCGACTCCGGATCGATCTGCAGAAGGAACTGGCCCGCGGCGACCCGCTCGCCCTCGTTCACGGCCAGCCGGGTGACGCGGCCCATGACGCTCGAGCTGATGTCGACCGAGAGCTGCGGCTCCACTTCAGCGACCGCCCGGCGACCGAAGACGACTTCCGCCGACTGTGCGCGCCCCGCACGCCCCGCGGTCGCCGGGCGGTCGCT
>CAZMWA010000003.1:0-15697 GCA_964569405.1 uncultured Vicinamibacteraceae bacterium
GCCCCGCGCCGCTCCCGCCGAGGCGCGCCGTGCGCGCCTTGCGGAGTCTGCACGGTTCTCACGGGGCAGGCTCCTGGCGCACGGCCGCAACCGTGTTCTCCGGGGCCGCGGCCTCCGACATGCGCATCTGGAACGGCACGCTGCGGGCGACGGCCAGCACGATCGACGAGAAGGCGTAGTCGTCGCGGGCGGCGTCGCGCAGAATCGCCCGCACGGTCGGCGCGTCGTAATGCTCCAGACCGCGGCCGAGGGCGTAGATGAGCAGCTTCTCGATCAGCGTGTGCACGAAGCGCTCGGTATCGTCCGCCAGCAGGCCCCGCAGGCCGGACGGGCCGTCGAACGCGGTGCCGTCGGGCATCACGCCGGAGGCGTCGATCGGGCCGTTCGACTCGCTGCGGGTGCGGGCCTCGCCGACTGCGTTGAACGGCTCGAGCGAAAGCCCCAGCGGATCCATCTGCGCGTGGCAACTGGCGCAGACCGGATTCGCGCGGTGCTGCTCCATGCGCTCGCGCATGGACAGGACCCGTCCCTCCGCGTTCTTCTCCTGCAGATCCGGAACGTCCGGCGGCGGGGCCGGGGGCGGCGTGCCCAGGATGTTCTCGAGAATCCACTTGCCGCGCAGCACCGGCGCCGTGCGCGTGGGGTGGGAGGTGACCGTGAGGACGCTGCCGTGGGTAATCAGCCCCCGCCGCGCCGCGTCGCCGAGCCGCACCCGCCGGAAGTGGCTGCCGTTGACGTTCGGGA
This sequence comes from uncultured Vicinamibacteraceae bacterium, assembly GCA_964569405.1. Taxonomy (GTDB): domain Bacteria; phylum Acidobacteriota; class Vicinamibacteria; order Vicinamibacterales; family UBA8438; genus JAAXGX01. The sequence continues at coordinate 745 of CAZMWA010000003.1, forward strand.
TCCCGTAGTGTTGCGCCAGCCGATCGTTGAGGAACGTGTAGTCCGCGGTGAGCAGCTCGGCGACGCTCCGGTCCTCCCGCAGGACGGTCTCGAAGAGCAGCTCGGTCTCGCGCCGCATCGCCTGCCGCAGGTTGTCGTCGAAGTCGGGGAACGAGAGCGGGTGCGGCTGCGCGAACCGCAGGTTCCGCAGGTGCAGCCACTGCCCGGCGAAGTTCTCGACGAGGGCCCGGGAGCGCTCGTCCGCGAGCATCCGCCGCACTTGGCGCTCCAGCCCGGCCGGCTCGTGCAGCGCGCCGTCCGCGGCCCGCGCGAGCAGCTCGTCGTCCGGGATGCTGCTCCACAGGAAGAACGAGAGCCGCGACGCCAGCTCGTGGGCGTCGATGCGGTACGGCGTGCCGGGCGCCGTGCCAGCCGGCTCCGCCTCCACCCGGAACAGGAACTCGCGGCTCACGAGCAGCGCGCGCACGACCATACGGATGCCCGCCTCGAACCCGCCGCCCCGGCCGCGCTCCGCCTCGTAGAACTGCAGCAGCTCCGCCACGTCGTCGTCGTCGACGGGACGGCGCCACGCGCGGCGGGCCAGCGCGGCGACTATCTCGCCGGCGCAGGCCGGCTCGTCGGCGATCCGCCGCGGCTGGCAGACGAAGATGCGCCGGCGGCTCTCCGTGTCTCCGGGTCCGGTCACGCCGTGCGGACCCTCGATGTCCATGCGCGTGACGTAGGGCAGGCCGTCCTCGAAGTAGTGCACGTAGGCCTTGACGAACGGCTCGCGCAACGCCGGCCCCTGCAGCGGCACGCCGACGAGCGTCGGCGGCCGATCCTCGAGCAGGGCCGCGCTCGTCCTGGGAAACGTGACGATGACCTCGTGCGCACCGGCCGTGACCGGCACTCGGACCTCGAAATCCGCCGTGCGGTAGCCGCCGTGGCGGTGGCTGTCGTAGTCGGGGCGCTCGCCCGTGCCCGGGCCGAGCCCGCCGATGGGGAACGCGGCGAGCCGCGCGCCGTCGAGGCTGAACTCGACCTCGTGGGGATCGTTGAGGCCCCGGATCAGCTCGTGGACGTTGCGGCCGAGCTTGGCCCGGATGTAGTACTCCCCGTCGACCGGAAAGTGATGCCGTACGCGCAGGCCGCCGCGCGTGCCGAACGGCATCCCGCCGAGGTGTTCGTCCTGCGTCAGATCGACCGGGGCGCGGTAGGTCACGGGCGCCGGACGCGTCTGCGGGTCCCCTATGGCCAGCGCGCTGATCTTGCGCGCGGCCGACAGGAAGCGCTCGATCAGCGTCGGATCGACGCCGAGCACCGCCGCGACGTTGTCGAACCCGTGGGTCGCCGCGTTCGGCGGCACGAGCGACGCGGCGTGCTCGCTGTCGATCCCCAGCAGGTCCCGCACGGCGTTGCCGTACTGCGCGCGGTTGAGGCGATGGAACACCGGCCGGCCGGGGTTGGGCGCCTCGGCGCCGGCCCGATCGAGCTCGGCTTCGAGCCAGGACGCGAAGCCGTCGTACGTCTCCCGCGCCGGCCGCGGCCGGCCTGCCGGCGGCATGAGGCGCCCGCGGAGCTTGCGCACGACCTTCTCCCACACCTCGGCATGGCCGCCCACGGCGCCCATGTCCAGCGCGTCGAGGTCGAGGCCGGCCGTGAGCTGGCGCGCGTTGTGGCAGGCGATGCAGTAGCGGTCGACCACCGCGCGGTACGCGCGCGCGGGGTCCTCGGGCTGCTGCGCCCGGAGCGGAACGGCCAGCGCCACGCAGACCGCGGCCGCCGCCAGGCACGCCTGCAGGAACCGTCCTGTGGTCGTTGCGAGAAGCTTCACTGAAGCATATCGTCACATGGCGTCAACCCCAATGCAAGGCAACCCGGGCCCCGCCCTGCCGGCCGAATCTTCTTGACCGGTGCGGGAAGTGTCGGCTATACGGACACTCGGAGCATGCGTGCTCCGCGAGAGGAGGTCGCATCACGATGAACACCGGATTTCGGCTCAGGGGCTTCACGGCAGCGGTACTCCTGGTCGCCGCGGGCGCGGCCGGCGCCCTGTGGCTCTCCGCGGGCTCGGCCTCGGGCCAGGTTCAGGTCTATCGGGCCCCCCGCCTGCCCGGCACGTCCCATCCGGACCTGACGGGCATCTGGCAGGCATTCGTCACGGCGAACTGGAACATCGAGGACCACGGCGCGGAGGCCGGACCGTTTCCGACCCTGCTCGGCGCGTGGGGCGCGCAGCCCCCGGGGCAGAGCATCGTCCGCGGCGGCGAGATCCCGTACCGGCCCGCGGCGCTGGCCAAGCGCGAGGCGAACTTCGCCAGGCGCCTCGACGTCGACGTCGACGCCCTCAACACGGTCGGCGACCCCGAGGCCAAGTGCTACATGCCGGGGGTGCCGCGCGCGACGTACATGCCGTATCCGTTCCAGATCATCCAGAGCACGGACCGCATCGTCATCGCCTACCAGTTCGCCAGCGCGAACCGCACCATCCCGCTCGGGCGGCCCACCGAGCCCCCGATCGACTTCTGGATGGGCTGGTCGAACGGCTCCTGGGACGGCGACACGCTCGTGGTCGACGTGACGGGCTTCCACGACCTGCCCTGGTTCGACCGGGCGGGCAATCACCACAGCGCGCAGCTCCACGTCGTCGAGCGCTACACGCCCATCAGCCCGTACCATCTGCAGTACGAGGCCACGATCGAGGATCCGCAGGTGTTCACGCGGCCGTGGACGATCAGCTTCCCGCTCTATCGCCGCATCGAGGAGAACGCCAGGCTGCTGGAGTTCAAGTGCGTGGACCTCACGGAGGAGTACATCTACGGAGGCCTGCTCGAGGGAGCCGGTCAGTAGGGCCATTCAAGGAAGGTGAAGCGGTGCGAAATCATTTCCTCGTGACAACAGGGATCGCGGCGGTTCTGGCAGTCGCTGCCGGACTGGCGACGGTGCCGCTGGCGGGCCAGGCGCCCGGCGCGGTTGCGGCCCCCTACCAGGCGCCCAGGACTCCGTGGGGCGACCCGGATCTGCAGGGCATGTGGGATACGCGGACGTACACGCCCGTCGAGCGGCCGGCCGAGTTCGGCATGCGCGAGTTCATGACCGAGGCGGAGGCGGCCGAGCGCGAGCGCCTCGGACTGCGCCGGGTGGTGACCGACGACGACGACGCCATCGCCGAGAACCTCGTCGAGCAGGACATCGCGCGCTACGCCCGGGCCGACCGGCCGGACGAGGGCCAGCCCGGATACCGGCTCGCCGGCGCCGAGTACAACGCCTTCTGGAGCGCCGACCCGACGGCCCCGCGGATCTCGCTGCGCACGTCCCAGATCATCGATCCGCCCGACGGCCGGATGCCGCCGCTGACGCGCGGCGCGCTCGACACCTGGGAGGCCCGCGAGGAGGCGCGCGTGGAGCGCAGCCAGGGCGACGACTGGGAAGACCGCGGCCTCTCGGAGCGCTGCATCGTGCGCAACGGCCTGCCGGGCGAGATGATGGGCAACAACCAGCAGCCCACCAAGGAGATCGTCCAGACGCCGGGCTACGTCAGCATCGTCATGCCGTACGGCTACGTGCGCATCATTCCGGTCAGGCAGCCGGGGCCGATCGGCGAGGCCATCAGGCAGTGGAACGGGGACCCGCGGGGCCGGTGGGAGGGCGACACGCTGGTCGTCGAGACCGCCAACTTCAAGAACACCGTCAAGAACGCCGTGCCGGGCCACGGCGGACCGTTCGGCGGCTCCGCCCACGTGCACTACTACCCGGGCACGGGCGAGACGTTCCGGCTGACCGAGCGGTTCAGGCGGATCGACGACGAGACGCTCGAGTACCAGTACACGGTGGACGACCCGCAGGTGTTCGTGCAGCCGTGGACGGCCGTCAACTACTTCGCGCTCGACTCGTGGACCACCGAGGGCAACCAGGACCGGCTGTTCGAGTACGCCTGCCACGAGCACAACTACGGCATGGTGGGCGCCATCCGCGGCGCGCGGGTCGACCGGGCGTGGGCGCTCGACGAGGCGGCGCGCGAGCGCAACGTGCGCATGGGCGAGCTCGAGGCGAAGCGCGAGCAGCTCGAGGCGTGGGAGGCGGCGAACGAAGAGGGCGGGCGGTGAAGACCGCTCCCGACCGCTGACATGCGACGCGGCCTGCCGCCGGGGGCACCTGGCGGCAGGCCGCGGATTCCGGTCCCTTCCCTACTGATCCTGCGACGTCGCGAAGATCGGCGTACCGCCGCGCGCGGCGACCTCGGCCTGGAACTCCTCCTCGGTCAGCTCGATCGTGCGCGTGATGCTGAAGAACATGTCGTCGATCGAGCGGTTGCCGTAGCCCTTCCAGTTGCGCGGATCGACCACGTTCCGGTTCGTGGGCGAGTTGTTGTACCAGGCCATCACGTGGATGAGCGTGTCCGCCGGCAGCAGCGGCGCGACGTCGTCCTCGTAGGTGTAGACCTTCACCCAGTTGTGGTCGTAGTTGGCGCAGCTCAACATCTCCCGCGCGTTGTTCGGGTAGATGGCCTCCACGCACATCCGCTTGCCGCTCGAGTGCAGGTGGGGCTCGAACATCAGCATCTTCGTCGGCTTCGTGATGCGGTGGAACCCGTCGCGCATCACGTTGTCGTCGTTCGAGGGGATGTCGAACTCGTAGTCGTACATGTTGACGCCGCTGAAGCCGGCGTTGCTCTGCACGTAGCGCGGCACGTAGTCCTCGGGGTGCAGCGTCAGGCCGACGTCGACCCGCGCGCGCACCTCGCGGCCGATGGAGTGCAGGTGCATCGAGTTGAACGTGAGCACCGAGCCGGCCGGCAGCTTCACGCCCATCTCGTCCGGAAAGATCGTGGGGTTCTGGCCCAGCTCGTACGTCAGCCGGAGCTGGTCGTCGTAGCCGCCGCAGGAGGTCTCGTTCCCGCAATCGAGCGGCTCGACCACGTTCTCCGGCATGTCCGACGTGATGACCGCGTGATGCACGACGAACAGGCTGAGGTCCGCCCGCCCGGTGTCGTCCACCTCGATCTGCGGCCCTTCCTCGAGCCGGACCTCCTTCACCTCCACCGCCTTGATGTAGCGGTCGGCGGTCAGCCCGGTGGCCGTCTCGCCCCACTCGCCGAACCAGTCGGCGGCGTCGGCCTCGACGGTGCCCTCGGGCGACGGCACGATCACGTCCGGCGTGCCGTAGGTCCAGCCGTCCGCCGGCCACTCGATCGGCGGCGGCGCGTCGGCCGGGTTGCCGCGCGGCGCGCCGATGTCCACCCACGCGGCGATCGTCGCGATCTCCGCGTCGCTCAGCGACGGGTCGTCCTTGAAGCGCTGGATGCCGATGTTCTTGTCGATGAACCAGGGCGGCATCTCGCGGGCCTCGGTCCGGCCCCGGATGGCGCGCGCCCAGGGGCGGACGTCCTCGTAGCTGACCAGCGGCATCGGCGCCGCGCCCTGCGGGCGGTGGCAGTTCTCGCACGACCGCTGCAGGATCGGCGCGATGTGCCGGCTGAACGTCACCTCGGTCTCGCGCTCGGCAGCAGCCGCCGGCGCGAGGACCGCACCAGCGAGGGCAATCGCGACCGTCAGGCCGCAGACGAGCGCCCGGCTCGGCTTCCAGTTGGATTTCCTCATCGATCTACCTCCCGCTCCGCGGCGCTCGCCCGGCGATCATCGCCTGCGGTTCCGCCCGCCGCCCAACCAACCCTTCAGGAGTCCGCCCCGTTCCACGGCGCGGACTCCTACCCGCCGCCGACCGTCACGATCACGTCGCGGGCGGACGCCAGCCCGCCGTCATGGGCATAGGCGCGCAGCACGTACGTGCCCGGCTCGTGGAAGATCGCCCCCACCTCGAACCGATCGTCCGCCGGCAGCGGCGGCGGCTCCCAGCCCGGCGACCAGGGCGAGTTGCCGTCGTAGTTGGGGTGGATGTCGAACTGCTCGGGATCGAACGTCACCTGGTTGCCGTCCCCGCGCCACACGATCCAGGCCAGCCGCAGGCCCCAGGCGTTGTAGTTCACGGGCACGCGCAGCGACGCCGGCCGGCGCGGCGGAATGTCGTCGTCCGTCGCGATCGCCGCCAGGACGAGCGGCTCGCCCACCGGCACGGTCACGTTGTCGGGTCCCTCGATGTCCACCACCGGCGCCTGGTTCAGCTCCCGCTCCGCGCGCAGGCCGCCCACGTCCTTCTGCATCAGCGGCGAGTCGTTGACGTAGTCGGGCTTGAGGCTGCCGAACGCCTGCTCGGTCCTGCCGCGGTGGGTCAGGGTCCATGCGATCTCCCGCGTCCCGAAGTCGGGCGGCACGGTGACGCGGAACATGTAGCGGTTGCGCCGCGGCTGGAAGAAGGTCGGCTGCCCCTGATCCTCGGGTCCGGGCTCGAGGTAGTTGTTCGGTCCGATTGGAATGTGGACCTTCTCCTGCGAGTTCCGGTTCATGTAGCCGAAGATGAGATCGAACGTCCCGTCCGGGTTCTGCTCCCAACCCTCGAACGCGGGCACGACGTTCTGGCCGCGCTCGTAGATGATGGTCTGGCCACTGGTTGCGGTCAGCGTGGAGAGGAGCACGGCCGTCGTGAGAAGGACCACGGTCCGCGCGCTCGCCCGCCACCGGGTGCTGGAAGTCGTCATTACCCTTGCGCTCCTGGTTGCTACTGCTGATCCTGCGACGCCGCGAACGACGGGCGGCCGCCCCGGGCGGCCACCTCGGCCTGGAACTCTTCCTCGGTCATCTCGATCGTGCGCGTGATGCTGACGAACATGTCGTCTATCGAGCGGTTGCCCCACCCCTTCCAGTTGCGGGGGTCAACCACGTTCCGGTTGGTCGGCGAGTTGTCGTACCACGCCATGACGTGGATGAGCGTGCCGGGCGGCAGCAGCGGCGCGACGTCGTCCTCGTAGGTGTAGACCTTCACCCAGTTGTGGTCGTAGTTCGAGCAGCTCAGCATCTCGCGCACGTTGTTCGGATAGATGGCCTCGACGCACATCCGCTTGCCGCTCGAATGCAGGTGCGGCTCGAACATCAGCATCTTCGTCGGCTTCGTGATCCGGTGGAACCCGTCGCGCATCACGTTGTCGTCGTTCGACGGGATGTCGAACTCGTAGTCGTACATGTTGGCGCCGCGGAAGCCGTTGTTGCTCTGCAGGTAGCGCGGCTCGAACCCCTCGGGGTGCAGCGTCAGGCCGACGTCCACCCGCGCGCGCACCTCGCGGCCGATGGAGTGCAGGTGCATGGAGTTGAACGTGAGCACCGAGTCCGCCGGCAGCTTCACGCCCATCTCGTCCGGAAAGATCGTGGGGTTCTGGCCCAGCTCGTACGTCAGCCGGAGCTGGCCGGCGTGACCGCCGCAGGACGACTCGTTGCCGCAATCGAGGGGCTCGACCACGTTCTCCGGCGCATCCGACGTGATGACCGCGTGGTGCACCACGAAGAGGCCGAGATCGGCCCGGCCGGTATCGTCCACCTTGGTCTGCGGCCCTTCCTCGAGCCGGACCTCCTTCACCTCGATGGCCTTGATGTAGCGGTCGGCGGTCAGCCCGGTGGCCGTCTCACCCCACTCGCCGAACCAGTCGGCGGCGTCGGCCTCGACGATGCCCTCGGGCGACGGCACGATCACGTCCGGCGTGCCGTAGGTCCAGCCGTCGGCCGGCCATTCGATGGGCGGCGGCAGGTCGGCCGGATTGCCGCGCGGCGCGCCGTCGTCCACCCACGCGGCGATCGTCGCGATCTCATCGTCGCTCAGCGACGGGTCGTCCTTGTAGCGCTGGATGCCGATGTTCCTGTCGATGAACCAGGGCGGCATCTCGCGGGCTCCGGTGCGGCTGCGGATGGCCCGCGCCCAGGGACGGACGTCCTCGTAGCTGACCAGCGGCATCGGCGCCGCACCCTGCGGGCGGTGGCAGTTCTCGCACGAGCGCTGCAGAATCGGCGCGATGTGCTTGCTGTAGGTAACCTCGGACTCCCGCTCCGCGGCCGGCGCCGGCGCGGCGAGCAGGCCGGCGAACAGAACGCCTGCGGCCGTCAGACTCACGCTTCTCATGCCATGTCTCCTGTCGGGCTGCAACGTTGCTCCGTATGGCGGTTGCCCGGGTGCTACTGCTGATCCTGCGAGGCCGCGAACACCGGGCTGCCGCCGCGCGCGGCCACCTCCGCCTCGAACTCCTCCTCGGTCAGGTAGATGAGCCGCGGCAGGTTGTAGAACATGTCGTCGATCGAGCGGTTGCCCCAACCCTTCCAGTTGCGCGGATCGACCACGTTGCGGTTGGCGCTCGAGTTGTCGTACCAGGCCATCAGGTGGATGACCGTGTCGGCCGGCAGCAGCGGCGCCGCATGGTCCTCGTAGACGTACACCTTCACCCAGTTGTGATCGTAGTCGGCGCAGTTGAGCATCTCGCGCGCGTTGTTCGGGTAGAGCGCCTCAATGCACATGCGGACGCCGCTCGAGTGCAGGTGCGGCTCGAACGTCATCAGCCGCGCCGGCCGGTCGAGCCGGAAGAACCCGTCGCGGTACACGTTCGCGTCGTTGGACGGGATGTCGAGCGCGAAGTCGAAGGCCCCGGCCATGGCGCGCGACTGCTGCCGGTACTGCGGCTCGTAGCCCGCCGGATGCAGGTCGAAGGCGACGTCGACCCGCGCCTGCACCTCCTCACCGATGGAGTGCAGGTGCATCGAGTCGAACGTGATGACCGACCCGGCCGGCAGCTCGACGCCCACCCCCTCGGGATAGGTAAGCGCGTTCTGCCCCAGCTCCCACGTGAGCCGGAAGGCGTCGTCTCCGGCCGCCACCGGACCGTTGGACTCGAGCGCCTGCTCGGGCGTCGCGGCGGTGATGACCGCGTGGTGCACGACCCACAGGTTGAGGTCGGCCCGGCCGGCGCCCTGCGGCCCCGGCGTGTCCTTGCGCACGCTCGTGTCGCCGGCCACGCGCACTTCCCTGACCTCGACGGCCTTGATGTAGCGGTCGCTGGTCAGACCCGTCGGCGCGGGCGGATCCCACTCGCCGAACCAGTCGGCGGCGTCCGCCTCCACCGTGCCCACGCGCGACGAGACGACCAGGTCCGGCTCGCCGATGGTCCAGCCCGCGGCGTCCCAGGCGAGCGGGGGCGGCAGGTCGGCCGGATTCCCCCGCGGGGCGCCGGCGTCGACCCAGGCGGCGATGGTCTCGATCTCCGCGTCGCTGAGCGAGGGATCGTCCTTGAAGTGCTGGATGCCGATGTTCCTGTCGATGAACCAGGGCGGCATCTCGCGCGCCGTCGTCCGGCTGCGGATCGACCGCGCCCAGGGGCGGACATCCGCGTAGCTGACGAGCGACATCGGCGCGCCGCCGCCCGGCCGGTGGCAGCTTTCGCACGAGCGCTGCAGGATGGGCGCGACGTCCCGGCTGAAGGTGACCTCGCCGTCCGCCTCCGCCGCGGACGCGGGCGCCGCGGGCCCGGCCCCGACGAACGCTGCCACGAACAACCCGACGAGCAACCCGATGCCTGTCCCTGCGGTCTTCATCGTCACACTCTCCTGGCCGCGCCGTCCGCGAGCAACCGTCAGAGTACCACCAACCCCGCGCCGGTTTCAAAACGCCCGCCGCGGGGATCTAGCGCTTCGCGTCGGGTGCGCGAAAGCCGGCCATGAAGCCGTTCATCGCCCCCTCCAGCGTGGCCATGCGCTCACGGAGGTCAGCCTGGCCCTGCTCGACGCCCCTCAGTCGCGCGTCGAGCCCGCGGTGGAGAGTCACGATCAATCCGGCCAGCGCCACGCCGACGGCAATGACGGTCCACGCTTCCGCAGTCACGTCCACGGCTCCCTCCGAAACCATTCTCGCATGAGACCGGGCGCGTCAGGAGCCGAAGGCGAAAGCGAGCTCACCGTCGTAGTCCCACACCCCGTCCTCCCACGTCCCCGCCGGCTTGCGATCCGCCCGGCGCACGGTGTCTAATGCATCGCTTGCAGCGGCAGACAAAGGAGACGGCGAATGGCGCGTGATGTCGTGGTGCTCAGCGGAGCGCGGACACCCATGGGCGGCTACGGCGGGAGCCTGAAGGACATCCCGACCACCGCGCTGGCGGCGCAGTGCGTGCGCGAGTCGGTGGACCGCGCCGGCATCGACGCCGGCGACGTCGGCCACGTCGTCTTCGGCAACGTCATCCACACGGACGCGCGCGACCACTACCTGGCGCGCGTGGCCGCCATCAAGGGCGGCCTGCCGCACGAGACGCCCGCGGTGACCGTGAACCGGCTGTGCGGCAGCGGCCTGCAGGCCATCGTCACGGCGGCGCAGACGATCATGCTGGGCGATGCGGACACGGCGGTGGCCGGCGGCGCGGAGAGCATGAGCCGCAGCCCGTACATCTCGGGCGTCCTGCGCTGGGGCGCCCGCATGAACGACACGGCGCTCGTCGACATGCTGGTCGGGGCGCTCAACGACCCGTTCGACGACTGCCACATGGGCGTCACCGCCGAGAACCTGGCCGAGCGCTACAGCGTGGCGCGGGAGGAGCAGGACGCGCTCGCGGTCCAGAGCCATCAGCGCGCGGGCAACGCGATTGCCCAGGGCTACTTCAAGGAGCAGATCACCCCGGTCGAGGTGCGCGTCAAGCGCGACACCGTGCTCTTCGACACCGACGAGACGGTGCGTCCCGACAGCTCGGTGGAGAAGCTCTCGAAGCTGCGGCCGGTGTTCCAGAAGGACGGCACGGTCACCGCCGGCAACGCCTCCAGCATCAACGACGGCGCCGCCGCGGTCGTGCTCATGGAGCGCGAGCTGGCAGCGAAGCGCGGCCTGCGGCCGCTGGGCCGGCTGGTGGCCTACAGCTACGCGGGCGTCGATCCAAAGTACATGGGCATCGGCCCGGTCCCGGCCGTCCGGCGGCTGCTCGACAAGACGGGACTCGGCATCGACGACTTCGACGTCATCGAGCTGAACGAGGCGTTCGCCGCCCAGGCTCTCTCGGTTTGCCGCGAGCTGGGGCTGCCGCCCGACCGCACCAACCCGAACGGCAGCGGCATCTCGCTGGGCCATCCGGTCGGCGCGACCGGCACGGTGCTGACGATCAAGGCGCTGTACGAGCTGCAGCGCACGGGCGGCGCCCGTGCGCTGGTGACGATGTGCATCGGCGGCGGCCAGGGAATAGCCGCCGTCTTCGAGCGCGACGCCGCCTGACAGGTCAGACCGACAGGTTCTTCAGCATCCCGGTGCTGTCGCCGAACTCCTCCACCGGGAAACCCATCTTCTCCAGGATGGTCATGTACAGGTTCGCCAGCGGCGTGCCCTGCGGGTAGCGCACGTAGCGGCCGGTCGTCACGCCGGTGGCGCTGCCGGCGACCACCGCGATCGGCAGATCGTCGTGGAAGTGCGTGTTGCTGTCGCTGATTCCGGTCCCGTAGAGGAAGAGCGTGGAGTCGAGCATGGTGCCGTCGCCCTCAGGCGTCGCCGCCATCGTCTTCACCAGGTGCGCGAACTGCCGGAAGTGGTACTCGTTGATCTTGTGCAGCCGCTCCAGGTTGGCCGGCTTGTCCTGGTGGTGCGACAGCGGATGGTGCGAGTCCGAGACCCCGATCTCCGGATACGCGAGGACGCTCACCTCGCGCGCCAGCATGAACGTGCTGACCCGCGTCAGGTCGGTCTGATAGGCCAGCGCCAGCAGATCCATCATCAGCTCGGCGTGCTCCGCGTAGTCGCTCGGCGTGCCCACCGGCTGGTCCACGACCGGCAGCTCCCGCTCGCTCTGCAGCTCGGCCATCTCGATGCGCCGCTCCGCGTCCCGCACGGCAGCGAGGTACTCGTCGAGCTTGAGCCGGTCGCCCGGCCCGATCACGCGCTCGAGGTCGCTGAGCTCCGCGTTGACGGCGTCGAGGACGCTGCGATCCTTCCGCATGCGCTCCAGCCGCGCGGCGGGGTCCGTGCTGCCGCTCGTGCCGAACAGCCGCTCGAAGACGGCGCGCGGGTTGTTCTCGATGGGCAGCGGCGTAGTCGGCGTGCGCCAGGCCACCGTGTTGGTGTACGCGCAACTCGCGCCGGCGTCGCACGAGCCGGCCATCGAGTTCGACTCGATGCCCAGTTCCAGCGACGCGAGCTGGGTTTCCTTCGCCAGCTCGCGCGCGGCGATCTGGTCCATCGACACCGCCGCGTAGACGTCGGCGCCGGTGGTCAGCTTGAACGGCACGCAGGTGAGGAAGGTGCCGGCCGAGCGGGCGTGGTCGCCGCCGCCGGTCACGAGGTTCGCCGCCTCGTCGTCGAGCCCGCCGCACATCAGGACGCGGTCCTCGAGGCCGGCCAGCGACTGCAGCGTCGGCGGCAGCTCCGCGAGCGGCCCCACCTGCTGCGGGGACCAGTAGGGCATCGACATCCCGTTGGGCACGTAGAACACGCCCAGCCGGCGGACCGGCGCCGCCGCGGTCCTGGCGAGCGCGGTGAGCGCCGGCACCATGCTGTCGAGCAGCGGCAGCGCCAGCGTGGCGCCCAGGCCGCGCAGCACGGTGCGCCGCGACAGATGCATCTTGCTGATGAACATGGGTATTGCCCTCCTGGCTTCAATCAGTTGCCGTCGGCCGCCGCCGTCGCCTCGACGCCGGCGGGCACGCGCCGCATCTGGAACGGCATGCTCTCGACGACGCCGAGCAGCAGCGACGACCAGCGGTGGTCGTTGTGCTCGAGATCGCGGACGAGCTGCCGCACGGTCGGCGCGTCGTAGTAGTTCACGCCGCGGCCGAGCGCGTACGTGAGCAGCTTCTCGGTGACCGTCTGCACGAACTGCCGCCCGCGGTTGGCCAGCGTCTCGCGGAACGCCCGCGGGCTGTCGATGGTCCGCTCGGCCCACTCGATCGTCGCGTCGATGGCCGCCCCGCCGTCCGACTCGCGCCAACGTCCGATGGCGTCGAAGTGCTCCATCGCGAAGCCGAGCCGGTCCATCTCCGTGTGACAGCTCGCGCAGACCGGGTTGCTCCTGTGCTGCTCCATCTTCTCGCGCAGCGACGTCGGCGTGCCCGCGGCGTCGTTCTCCTCGAGCGGCGGCACGTTCGGCGGCGGGGCCGGGGGCGGCGTGCCCAGCAGGTTCTCCAGCACCCACTTGCCGCGCAGCACGACCGACGTGCGGTTGGCGTACGAGGTGACCGTCAGCAGGCTCCCGTGGCCGAGCAACCCGTGCCGCCGGTCGTCCGTCCACGGCACGCGGCGGAACCGGCTGCCGTATACGTCGTCCAGCCCGTAGTGGCGGGCGAGCTGCTCGTTCAGGTAGGTGTAGCCGGCGGTGAGCAGCTCCGGAACCGGCCGGTCCCCGCGCACCTGGCTCTCGAAGAACAGCTCCGTCTCCTGCACCATCGCCCGCCGCAGCGTGTCGTTGAACGCGCCGTACAGCGCGCTATCCGGCACGTGCTCGTTGATGTTGCGCACCTGCAGCCACTGGCCGACGAAGTCGTTCATGAACCGCGTGGCGCGCCCGTCGGCCAGCATCCGCGCGACCTGCGCCTCGAGGACGGCGGGGTCGCTCAGGCGGCCGGCGGCGGCCAGATCGATCAACTCGTCGTCGGGAATGCTGCGCCAGATGAAGAACGAGAGCCGCGTGGCCAGCTCCAGGTCGCTCAGCCGGTAGACGTCCCCGGGGGCCGCGCCGGCCGGCTGGCGCTCGATGCGCAGCAGGAACTCCGGCATCGAGAGCAGCGCCTCGAGCGCACGCTCGATGCCGCCATCGAAGTCGCGGTCCGCGCGCCCCGACCGGTAGAACCCCAGCAGCGGCTCCAGATCGTCGTCCGTCACCGGGCGCCGGTACGCCCGGCGCGCGAGCGTGGACAGAATCTCTCGCGCGCAGGCCTCCTCGTCGTGGCCGCCGGCCGGCCGGCAGGTGAAGATCCGCTGCCGGCTCGGCGTGTCGTCGGGCACCCTGCCCTCGAACGGACCGGAGATGAACAACCGATCGATGCCGGGCCGCCCGTACGCGCCGTCGAACGGGGTCGGGTTCGAGTCGGCGAACGCGACGGTCACCAACCGCTGGCCGGCGCCTACCGGCACGCGCACCTCGAGCCCCTGGTCCGCGTTGAGCCGGTACTCGTGCAGCCGCTGGCCCTCCACGTCGTCGTCGGGAATGGGGATCAGGATGCCGGGATCGGCCCCCGGGAACTCGCCGCCCACGTTCCAGCGCGCCACGCGCGCGTGGTCGATGCGCAGCTCGATCTCGTGGTCGTCCTCCCCGATGCCGATGACGCCGCCGCCGCCGCCGCCGTCGCCGCCCTTCATGCGGATGGTGAACACGTACTCCCCGTCGAGCGGAAACAGGTGCCGGGCCGCCAGCCCGCCGTGGGTGCCGAACGGCATGTCCTCGTTCATGCGCGCGGTCTGCGTCTCGAAGCCCAGCGAATAGACCTGGCGCACAGGCCGGTTGTCGGGGCTGCCGACGGCCGCCCGGCTGATCTTCGTGGCCGCCGCCGTGTAGCGCGCCATCAGCGCCGGCGTCATCGCCAGCGCGTCGGCGTTGTTGTCGAAGCCCAGCCCGGCCATGTCGCCGGGCAGGAGCTCGGCGCCGTCGATCCGCAGCGCCAGCAGGTCCTCGACGGCGTTGACGTACTCCACTCGGTTCAGGCGCCGGGAGGCCACGCGGCCGGGATTGGGCGCGGCGGCGGCCACGCCGTCGAGGGCCGACTCGAGCGAGGCGGTGAACGCCTCGACGCTCGCGCCGTCGGGCCGCGGGCGGCCGGGCGGCGGCATCTGGCCCGCGCGCAGCTTGCGCACCACCATCTCCAGGACCTCGGCATGCGCGTCGACCCGGCCGAGGTCCACGTCGTCGAGCGCCAGGCCGCCCGTCCGCAGGCGGTCGTTGTGGCACGTGACGCAGTAGCGGTCCAGCAGCGCGCGGGACGCCCCGGCCGGGACAACTTCCGCGGACGCGGCGGCGGATTGCGGCTCGGCGGCCGCCGCCGCCCCGCTCGCGACCAGCGCAACCGCCAGAAGTCCGATTGACATGCGCAGCGGATTCGACATTCCTTCAGACCTCGCTCTTCCTCCAGATGGGGCTGCGCCCCAAGCC
>CAZMWA010000004.1:0-5188 GCA_964569405.1 uncultured Vicinamibacteraceae bacterium
CGGGCTGAACCCCACGCGGCAGCGCGACTACCGCATCGTGGCCTCGCCGCTCGTGCGCGGCGGGGTGATCTACGCGCCGACGCGGGTGCGGCCGCTGCTCGCGCTGCGGCCCGGTGGGCGGGGCGACGTGCTCGACACGCACGTCCTCTGGTCGACCGACAACGGGCCCGACGTGCCGACGCCGGTGACCGACGGCCGCTACTTCCACGTCGTCAACGACCGCGGCATCGTCCACGTCATGGACGCGCGGACCGGCGCGCCGGTCTACGGCCCCGAGCGCATTCGCCGCGGCACCTACAGCGCGTCGCCGGTGCTCGCCGACGGCCGGCTCTACGTGACCAGCGAGAGCGGCGTGACGACCGTCCTGCGGGCCGGACCCGAGTTCGAGGTGCTGGCGGAGAACGACCTCGACGACTACGTTCTGAGCTCGCCCGCGGTGTCCGAGGGGCAGATCTTCATCCGCACCAGCGGCCATCTCTACGCGATCGGGGAGCGCCGCGCCGAGGCGGCCGCGGTGGAGCAGCTCGCGGCGGAAGCGGCTGTCGCGGCGGCGGAGGAGCCTGCCGCCCTTGGCCGGGGAGAGCCGCCCGCCGGGGGCGAGCATGGCGCAGCACCGTCCCCGGCGGCGGAGCAGGCCGTCGGCGGACTGACGATCGCGGCCGGCGTCGCCATCGCGCTCGCCGCGCTGGCGTTCGGGCGCTGGAGGTGGAGCGCACGGCGGCGCCGGGCGTTGGCGGCGGCGGGCGATTGACTTGGCGCCGCCCAGGAGTGAGGCTTGTACGCGTTCGGCGTCGATTGCGTCTGGACGTTGCGGCGTGAGCTCGCGAATCCGATCGTGGAGCGGGAGGTGACGACATGAGAGGTGTCAGCAAGACGATGGCGCTGGCGGCGGCGGTGGTGGGACTGGTCGCTCTCGCGGGATTGGCGACGGCGCAGGAGCCGCCGCGCACCGGCTGGGGCGATCCGGACCTGCAGGGGGTCTGGGACTTCCGGACCCTCACGCCGCTCGAGCGGCCGGAGGACCTGGGCGACAAGGCGTTCCTGACGGCGGAGGAGGCGACCGAGCGCGAGCAGGCGGAGTTCGACCGCAACCTCGAGCTGTGGGAGCAGGCGCGGCGCGAGACCGTGGCCGGCGGCAACGTCGGCGGCTACAACAACTTCTGGATGGACCGCGGCAGCACGGTCATCGAGACGCGGCGCACCTCGCTCGTCGTCGACCCGCCGAACGGCCGGCTGCCGGCGCTGACCGACGAGGGCCAGGCGCGCGCGGACATTCCCCTGGGCTCGTTCAACGTCGAGTATCCGGAGACCTACACCGACCTGAGCACCTACGACCGCTGCATCCAGGGGTTCAACGCGGGGCCGCCGATCACGCCGGCCGCCTACAACCAGAACGTGCAGATCTTCCAGACGCCGCGGCACATGGTCATGCTGACCGAGATGGTGCACACGGTCCGCGTCATCCCGCTGGACGGCCAGCCGCACCTCGACGGGCGCGTCGAGCAGTGGTCAGGCGATTCGCGGGGGCGCTGGGAGGGCGACACGCTGGTGGTGGAGACGCGGAACTTCGCGGAGAAGCGGGCCTGGCGCGGATCGTCCGACCGGATGACGCTGGTCGAGCGCTTCCGCCGGCTGGACGACGACACGCTGGAGTACGAGTACACCGTCACCGACCCCGGCACGTGGACGGCGCCCTGGACGGTCAACCTGCCGATGGCGAGGAGCGACCTGCCGCTGTTCGAGTACGCGTGCCACGAGGGGAACTACTCGATGATCAACATCCTCGGCGGCGCGCGCGCCCTCGAGGGACAGGCGGACGGCCGGTAGGCGCGCACGGCGCGCCTCGGCGGTAGCGGCGCGGGGCGCAGGGGTCCCCGCAAGCGGATTGAAGCGTCATGGAGATCCTCGGCGTCGTCGTCTCGCTGCTGGGGCTGATGTACTTCGCCTATCGGGGGATCAGTGTGCTGGTCCTGGCCCCCGTGATGGCGCTGCTCGCCTGCCTGTTCCACGCCGACGCCCCGCTGCTCGCGTCCTACACGCAGGTCTTCATGCCCGCGCTGGGCGGCTACCTCCTGCAGTACTTCCCGGTCTTCCTGCTCGGCTCCATCTTCGGCAAGCTGATGAGCGACAGCGGCGCGGCCGCCGTCATCGGGCGGTTCGTGGCGTTCAGGCTGGGCGCCGAGCGCGGGGTGCTGGCGGTCATCGTGGCCTGCGCCGTGCTCACCTACGGCGGCGTCTCGCTGTTCGTCGTCGCGTTCAGCGTCTATCCGATCGCGGTCGAGCTGTTCCGGGCCGGGCGCATCCCGAAGCGGCTCATCCCGGCGTCGATCGCGCTGGGCTCGTTCACCTTCACCATGTCGGGGCTGCCGGGCACGCCGGCCATCCAGAACGCCATTCCCATGCCCTTCTTCGGCACGACGGCGTTCGCCGCGCCGGGGCTGGGCATGATCGGCGCCGTCGTCATGTTCGGCTTCGGCTACCTGTGGCTCGACGGCCGGGCCCGGCGGATGCAGCGCCGCGGGGAGGGCTACGGGGAGCCGCTCGACGACCCCGCGACCGCCGGGGAAACGGGCGAAGCGCGTCGAGCGCCGTCCGCGGTGGCCTTCGCCAAGGCCGTCACCCCGCTGGCCCTGGTGCTCGTGATCAACCTGGTGTTGTCGCGGTGGGTGCTGCCCGCGATGGACCACGGCTACCTGGCGGAGGAGCGGTTCGGGGCCGTCACGCCGCAAGCGGTGCTGGGCCTGTGGTCGCTGATCGCCGCCATCTTCGGCGCCATCCTGCTCCATCTGCTGCTGTACCGGCGCCAGCTCGAGCGCCCCGTCGGATCGATCAACGAGGGCACCCTGGGCAGCATGCTGCCCATCTTCAACACCGCGTCCGAGGTGGGCTACGGCGCGACGATCGCCGCGCTCTCCTCGTTTGCCCGCATCCGCGACTCGCTGCTCGGTCTGGCCCCGTCGTACCCGCTGGTCTCCGAGGCCCTCTCCATCAACGTCCTCGCGGGCATCACCGGCTCCGCGTCGGGCGGCCTGAGCATCGCGCTGGACGCGCTCGCCGAGAGCTACCTGCAACTGGCCGAGGCGGCGGCGATCTCTCCCGAGCTGCTGCACCGCGTCGCCACGATGGCCAGCGGCGGCTTCGACACGCTGCCGCACAACGGCGCGGTCATCACCCTGCTGGCCATCTGCCGCCTGGATCATCGCCGGTCCTATCCCGACATCGCGGCGGTGGCCGTGGCGGGCCCGTTTGCCGCCACGTGCCTGGTCGTCCTGCTGGGGTCGCTGTTCGGCAGCTTCTAGTGCGGGCGGAAGGAGGCTGGGTATGTCGAGGGATGTCGCGATAGTCGGGTGCGGTCTCGTGGGCAGCGCCTGGGCGCTCGTCTTCGCCCGCGCCGGCTGGCGGGTCCGCCTTCACGACGAGGAGGCGTCGCAGCTCGCCACCGCCGAGGACCGCATCGCGGCCAACGCCCGCGAGCTGGTGCGGCACGAGCTGCTGGAGGACGCGCCGTCGGTGCTGGCCCGCATCGAGAGCCGCCCCGCGCTGGAGGACGCCCTGGAGGATGTCTCCTACGTGCAGGAGAGCGTGTTCGAGAACGCCGACGTCAAGCGTGCGCTCTATCGCCGGCTGGACGCCGTCGTCGGCAGCCGCACGCTCATCGGCAGCTCGTCCTCGGGCATCCCGGCGTCGGTGTTCACCGCGGACCTCGGGTGCGCGTCGCGGTGTCTCATCGCGCATCCGATCAATCCGCCGTACGTGATCCCGCTCGTGGAGATCTGCCCCGCGCCCTGGACCGATCCCGCCAGCGTGGAGCGGGTGGCGGCGCTGATGTCCGAGGCCGGCATGACCCCGGTGCGCATCGCGCGCGAGATCGACGGGTTCATCGCGAACCGGCTCCAGGCGGCGCTGCTGTGGGAGGCGTTCCGGCTGCTCGAGGGCGGCTACGCGAGCGCGGAGGACATCGACCGGACCATCTCCGCGGGCCTCGGCCGGCGCTGGGCCTTCATCGGCCCCTTCGAGACGATTGACCTGAACGCCCCGCGGGGGCTGGCCGACTACGCGGCCCGCCTGGCCCCCGGGTTCTTCGAGTTCGTCAAGCAGGGCGAGCCGGCGGAGCCGTTGTCGGCCGAGGTCGTCGCCAGGGCCCACGACGAGTGCCGGACCCGCGTGGCGGAGTCCGAGCTGCCGGCGCGTCAGGCCTGGCGCGACCGGCGGCTCATGGCCCTGGCCGCGCACCTGAAGCGGGCGCGCACGGAGATCGGTTCCTGAAGGAGCGACAAGACGAGGAGTAGCCATGCCCATGCCAGCACAAGCGACCACCCGGACCAGGCAGTCCGGATCATTTCCCCCTGTCGGCGCCCGCGCGTGGAGCGTGGGTCTCGCGGGTGCGCTGCTCGCCGGCTGCGCCGCGCCGGAACCGCCGGAGCCCGCCGCCTGGACGGCGACGGTGCTCGCGCAGGGCGGACCCCTGCATGCGACGAACGGCATGTACTTCGGCCCGGACGGGCGCCTCTACGTCGTCAGCGCGTCGAGCGCGGAGGTGGCGGCGGTCGACCCCGAAAGCGGGGAGGTCCTGGAGCGCTGGGGGCCGGCGGAGGGGGTGCAGGGACCCGACGATATCATCTTCGGGCCCGACGGCTCGTGGTACTGGACCGAGTTCGCCTTCGGCGACGTCGCGAGGCGCACGCCCGACGGGACGATCACCGTGATCGCCTCGCCCGGTCCCGGCGTGAACCCCATCACGTTCTCCGACGACGGCCGGCTCTTCGTCTCGCAGTGCGCGCTCGGCGACCACCTCTTCGAGCTCGATCCGGACGGGAGCGAGGAGCCGCGGCTCATCACCGACCAGCTCGGTCCGGGCTGCGGCCTCAACGGCATGGACTGGGGGCCCGACGGCCGGCTGTACGGCCCGCGGCCGTCGGCCAGCGAGGTGGTGCGGGTCGACGTCGATCGCGGCACCTTCGAGACGATCTCGACGGAATTCGAGCGTCCGGTCGCGCTCAAGTTCGACTCGCAGCAGCGGCTGCACGTGCTCGACAGCGGCACCGGCGAGCTGTTCCGGGTGGACATCGCGAGCGGGGAGAGAGAGCTCGTCGGCGCCGCTGTCGCGCACATGCAGCCGCTGCTGCGAGTCGAGCTTGAGCGCGACCGGACGCTCGTCTTGCGCCTAGCGCGTCCCGAAGGTCCCGCG
>CAZMWA010000005.1:0-6029 GCA_964569405.1 uncultured Vicinamibacteraceae bacterium
GTCGGGAACGGCTGCGTCGGGTAGGGCACCTCGCCCGGCACGTCGGTGGTCGTGTCGACCGGCCGCTCCTCGATGGGCCACACCGGCTCGCCGGTGACCCGGTCGAAGACGTAGGTGAAGCCGATCTTCGAGACCTCGGCCACCGCGTCGATCGTGCGGCCATCGACCTCGATGGTGACGAGATTGGGCGGGGAGGTCAGGTCGTAGTCCCACAGCCCGTGGTGCACCGCCTGGAAGTGCCATTGCCGCTCGCCCGTGCGCGCATCCAGGCAGATGAGCGACTCGGCGAACAGGTTGGCGCCGATGCGCCGGCCGCCCCAGTAGTCGCTGCTGGGCGTGCTGGTCGGCACGTACAGGAGCCCCCGCTCCTCGTCGAGCGACATCAGGCCCCACACGTTGGCGTGCCCGGTGTAGCGCCAGGACTGGTCCTCCCAGGTGTCCGCGCCGAACGCGTCGTTGGACTGCGGAATCGTGTGGAAGACCCACTTGCGCTGCCCCGTGCGGGTGTCGAACGCCTGCACCGTCCCGGGCGTGTCCATGCGGCGCTTGATGCGGTCGGGCACGCGGCTGCCGACGATGACCAGATCCTCGAAGACCACCGGCGTCGAGGTCTGATCGAACGCATCGCGCAGCACGTCGCGGCCGTGTCCTTCCGTCAGCGCGATGCGGCCCCCGTCGCCGAAGCTGCCGACGAGCTGTCCGGTCCCGGCATCGAGGGCGTAGAGCCAGTAGCGGCTGTTGAGGAACAGCCGCACGTGCTCGCCGTCGCGCCAGTAGGCGACGCCGCGGTGCTTGAAGCCGCCCGGCGGCGTGCCCTCGCCGCCGAAGCGGAACGTCTCGGGATCGAACCGCCACCGCTCTTCGCCCGTCTCCGCGTCGAGCGCGACGACGCGGGCGTACATCGTGGAGACGTACAGCGTGTCGTCGATCATCAGCGGGGTGGCCTCGAAGCGCCCCGGCCGGGTGCCGTACTCGGGCAGCGGGAGCTCGCCGGCGTCCCATTCCCAGGCAATCTCGAGATCGGCGACGTTGGCCCGGTCGATGTCGGCCAGCGCCGAGTACTTGCTGTGGGCCTGGTCGCCGCCCACGTAGGGCCACTCGACCAGGCCGGGCTCCTGGGCGCCGGCCGTCCCGGCCCCGAACGCAAACGCCAGCACGCAGCACGGCCCGATCGGTGGTCGTCGCATCGGAAGCACCTCTAGCCGGGCAGCGTGAAGGCGACGAGGGCGGCGTCCGGTCCCGCGCCGGTCGCAATCACGATGAACTGCCGCCCCGACGGCGTGCGGTACGTCATCGGGTTGCCGCTCGTGCGGTACGGGGTCGCGCCGCGCCATACCTCCGCGCCGGTCGCCTTGTCGAAGGCGTAGAGGTACGGGTCGCCGCCGCCGATGAAGACCAGCCCGCCGGCCGTCACCATCAGCCCGTTGGCGCCGGGCGTGCCCAGGCGGTCGGGGAGGTCGACGCCCCGCAGGAGCGGGTGGTTGCGGATGATCCGGCTGCCCTCGCCGAACGGCACCCGCCACGCGATATCGCCGCGGTTCAGGTCGATGGCGGTCAGGTACGCGTAGGGCGGCTTGATCAGGGGGATGGGTCCCAGTTGGCTGCGGGCCACCTCGGTGGCGCCGGGCCGGCCGGCGAAGATCTGTCCGGCCGCGCCGTGCGGGCAGTTGTTGCTGAACTCGACGTCCACGTCCGGGTCCTCGCCCAGCACCTCGCACACCTGGTTGGCGCTGGTGCCCTCGGACGAGCGGACGTACAGCAGGCCGGTCTCCGGGTCGAAGCCCGCGCCGCCCCAGTTGGCGCCGCCGTCGATGCGCGGCCGCTGCAGGGTGCCGCGCAGCGCGGGCGGCGTGAACAGGGGGCCGATCCGGAAGCGGCCCATCTCCTCGCGCGCGATGGCGTTGATCTCCGGCGTCAGGTCGTTGGCGTCGTCCAGCGAGACGCCCTGGCCCGCGAACGCGGGGGGCTTCGTCGGGAACGGCTGCGTGGGGTAGGGGACCTCGCCCGGCACGTCGGTGGCGGTGTCGACCGGCCGTTCCTCGATCGGCCACACCGGCTCGCCCGTCACGCGGTCGAAGACGTACGTGAAGCCCTGCTTCGAGACCTCGGCCACGGCGTCGATCGTGCGGCCGTCGACGGTGATGGTGACCAGATTCGGCGGCGACGTGAAGTCGTAGTCCCACAGCCCGTGGTGCACCGCCTGGAAGTGCCACTGCCGCTCGCCGGTGCGCGCGTCGAGGCAGAGGAGCGACTCGGCGAACAGGTTGGCGCCGACCCGCCGGCCGCCCCAGTAGTCGCTGCTCGGCGTGCTGGTCGGCACGTACAGGAGCCCCCGCTCCGCGTCGAGCGACATCAGCCCCCACACGTTGGCGTGGCCGGTGAAGCGCCACGACTGGTCCTCCCAGGTGTCGGCGCCGAAGGCGTCGTTCGACTGCGGCACCGTGAAGAAGATCCAGCGCCGCTCGCCCGTGCGGGCGTCGAACGCCTGCACCGACCCGGGCGTGTCGAAGCGGCGCTGCACGCGGTCGGGCACGCGGCTGCCCACGATGACGAGGTCCTCGAAGACGACCGGCGGCGACGTCTGGTCGAAGTCGTCGTCGCGCACCTCACGGCCGTGGCCTTCCGTCAGCAGGACGCTGCCGCCGTTTCCGAAGCTGGTGACGAGCTGTCCGGTAGCCGCGTCGAGGGCGTAGAGCCGAACCCGGCTGTTCAGGTACAGGTGCAGGTCGTCGCCCTCGCGCCGGAACGCCACGCCGCGGTGCTTGAAGCCGCCGGGACTCGCCCCGCGGCCGCCCAGCTCGTAGACGCGCGGGTCGAACGCCCACTTCTCGGCCCCGGTCTCCGCGTCGAGCGCGACGACGCGCGAGTACATGGTCGAGAAGTAGAGCGTGTTGTCGATCATCAGCGGCGTGGCCTCGAAGCTGCCCGGCCGTGCGCCGTACTCCGGCAGCGGCATCTCGTCGGGGTCCCACTGCCAGGCGATCTCGAGGTCGCCGACGTTGGTCGTGTCGACGTCGGCCAGCGCGGAGTACTTCGTGTGGGACTGCTCGGCGCCGACGTACGGCCACTCGACCATGCGGCCGGTATCGTCCTGGGCGGAGAGCAGGGCGGTCGAGGCTGCGATTGCCAGCGCGCACAGTCGCTTCATGCGGTGTCTCCCAGCGGGCGGAAGGCCCGATCCTACTACAGCGGCCCGGCTGCAGCCGCCCGGGAGTCCGCGCCGTGGAACGGGGCTGTCAGGCGACGGTTGGCGGGCTGGCGCGGCCGCGGTCACGGCGCCGTCGAGATCAGGTAGCG
Organism: uncultured Vicinamibacteraceae bacterium; assembly: GCA_964569405.1. Lineage (GTDB taxonomy): Bacteria > Acidobacteriota > Vicinamibacteria > Vicinamibacterales > UBA8438 > JAAXGX01. Next base: position 3,298 of record CAZMWA010000005.1, read on the forward strand.
CTCCGGCCACCGCGAGTAGCCGTCCACGGTGTAGATGTTGCCGGTCGAGTCCACCGCCATCTCGTGGTTGCCGCCGCGGGTGTCGATGTCGCCCACCCGCTCGAACGTGCGCCGGTCGAGGATGTAGATCTTGCGGTAGCTGGTGGCCGACCCGACGTACAGGTACTGTTGCCCGGGATCGTGGGAGAACGCGACCATCGAGGCCGATCCGACGCCGGGGCCGGGCTCGTCGCGCGCCAGGTACTGGTTGTTCTCGAGGTCGAAGCGCCACGGCGCCGGCGTGGCGCGCTCGACGAACACCTCCTCGACGAACGTGCCGTCCGTCTCGAAGACGTGCACGCGGTTGTGGCCGCGGTCGCAGACGTAGACCGTCCCGTCGTGCGCGACGCGGACGCAGTGGGTGGGGTCCCAGCGCCGGGGCGGCGGGCCGTCGGGGGCGAGCTCCTCGGCCGGACCGTCGTCCGGCGGCCGCCCGTACGCGCCCCAGAGGCGCCTGAACTCGCCGCTCACCGCATCGAACACGATGACGCGCTGGTTGGTGTAGCCGTCGGCGACGAAGACCTCGTTCGTGCCGGGATGGACCGCGGCGGTGGTGGGCCCGCCGAGCAGGCGCTCGTCGAGGCTGCCGTTCGTTTGGCCGTTCTCGCCGATCTGCAGCAGGAACTCGCCGTTGGCCCTGAACTTGAGGACGACGCCGCCGTCGGCGCGGGTGCCGCCGCCGATGACCCAGACGTTGTCCTCGTGGTCGATGAACATCCCGTGCTCGGCGGCGAACGTATCCTCCATCCAGTCGTAGCCTTCGCCGGGGCCGCCCCACGCCTGGAGGACGTTGCCTTCCCGGTCGAACTGGATGATCGGCGGCGCCAGCTCCCTGCCCTCCACGGCGAGCAACGCCTGGATGCGGTCGCTGTTGGCGTGCGCGATCCAGGGGTTGTCCTGCGAGTCCACGGCCACGCCCCAGACGTCGCCGAGCGCCCAGTTGTTCGGCAGCGGCAGCGGCCACGACGGGTCGTGGGCGAACGTCGGCACCGCCGCCGCGGCCTCCGGTTCGTCCATTGCCGCGGGCGGCTCTTCGGAGGCGCCGCACGCGGCAGCCAGCAACGCCAGCACGCCCGCGAGCGCCGGCCGCAGGTTCATGCGGTCACGTTTCGAGTTCATGGCACCTCCGCGGCAGTTTCGCCGTAGACTAGCCTGGAGAGCGTCGCCTCGCGGCTCCGCTCACCGCCCAGCCAATCCTACAGGAGTCCGCGCCGCTCCACGGCGCAGACTCCCGGCACGGTGGCTCCGGGGCGGCCAGTGCGCGGCTGCGAGGCCGGCGGAGGCGAGATGACCCTCGGCGTCCAGAAGTTCGTCGTCTTCGCGCTGGCGATTCTCGTCTCGTGGATCGCCGGCGCCACGGTCCCACCGACCTGGAACGTCGACCAGGTGACCCTGGACGTCCGGACGGACGACGACGGGCGGCTCTATTACCTGTCCGAGGGGCGCCGCGAGTACTTCGAGGCGGTGCCGCTGGACCGCGCGCGCCTCAATCCCGCGACGGTCCGCGGCTCGCAGCAGCGGCCGCCGGTGACCGAGGAGTTCGTCGCGGCGATCGAAACCCGCGACGGGCGGACCGAGACCGTCTACTACCAGCTCCGGGCGCGGGCGCACTGGGGCTGGTGGTCGCTGCTGCCGGCCGCGGTCGCGGTCGTGCTCTGCTGGCTCACGCGCGAGCCGGTCACCGCGCTGGCCGCCGGCATCGTCTCCGGCGCGCTCCTGCTCGGGACGTACGACATCACCGGCGACGTGCTGATCCCGTCGCTCGCGACCACCAACTCGGCCGGGGTCCTGCTGCTGTACCTGTGGCTGCTCGGCGGCCTCATGGGCGTCTGGTCGCGAACCGGCGCGGCGCAGGCGTTCGCCGAGTTCATGACGGCGCGCTTCGTCCGCGGCCCGCGCAGCGCCAAGCTGGTGGCCTGGGCGCTCGGCATCGTCTTCTTCCAGGGCGGGACGGTCAGCACCGTGGTGGTCGGCACCACGGTCAAGCCCATCGCCGACAAGGAGCGGATCAGTCACGAGGAGCTGGCCTACATCGTCGACTCGACCGCCTCGCCCATCGCGTCGCAGCTCGCCTTCAACGCGTGGCCGGGCTATGTCCAGGCGTTCATCTTCGTCTCGGGAGTCAGCTTCCTGGCCACCGAGACCGACCGCATCGCCTTCTTCTTCCAGAGCGTGCCGTTCTGCTTCTACGCCATCTTCGCCGTGCTGGGGACGTTTCTGCTGAGCGTCGAGAAGCCGCTGTTCCTCGGCCGGCGCCTCGCGGCGGCCATGGTGCGCGCCCGCACGACGGGCCGTCTGGACGCCGACGGGGCCGCGCCGCTCAGCGCCCGCGAGCTGCAGGCGAGCCACGTCCCCGCGGGCTACGCGCCGCACGTCCTCGAGTTCTTCCTGCCGCTGGGCCTGCTCATCGGCGTCGCCGTCGGCACGTTCCTGGCCACCGGCTCGCCGAACGTGCAGTGGGCGTTCGGCGCCGCGCTGCTGCTGGCGTCGGGCATCGCCCTGGCCCGGGGCATGTCTCTCAAGGACCTGATGGCCGGGTTCCATGACGGCATCAAGGGCGTGGTGCTCGGCTCGGTCATCCTGCTGCTGGCCATCACCATCGGCAGCGTCAGCACGCAGACGGGGGGCGGCGTCTTCCTGGTCGATCAGCTCGGCGGCAGCGTGCCCTACTTCCTGCTGCCGGTGCTGCTGCA
>CAZMWA010000006.1:0-5283 GCA_964569405.1 uncultured Vicinamibacteraceae bacterium
CTCGCTCTCCAGCAGTGTCTCGGTGAGCGCGGCACAGTGCACCTTGACGAATTTGGCGGCGCGCCGCGGCGACAGGGAGTGGATGGCGTCGGCCACCAACTCCTTGCCCACGCCGCTCTCGCCGGTGATCAGCACCGACGCCCGGCTTGGCGCCACCTGCTCCACCACTTCCCACGCCCGCCTCATCGCCGGGCTGGCGGGGTTCGAGCAGCGGTTCGAAGCTATCATCGAGGAGGAGACGCGCGAGATCGACAGCGGTGACCTCATCGCGTTGTACACGGACGGCGTCACGGAGGCCATGAACTCGGACGAGGAGCAGTTCGGCGAGCAGCGGCTGACGCAAGTGCTGGAGGAGCATCGGACCGCTGACGTTGCAACGGTCCGCCAGGAGATTCTTGGCGGCGTGAGCCGCTTCGCGGGCGACACCGCCCAGCACGACGACATGACCCTCGTGCTGTTGAAGGTCCAGAACGGCGAACCCGATTGAACATGACGCAGGCGTCCGCGCTCACCGTCGTCTTCCGCACGCAGTCCGACATCGAGGCGAACGTGGTGCGCGGGTTGCTCGAGACCCGGGGCATCCCCACGCTGCTGTCCTCGGCCGCGCCGCACGCGGTCTTCCCGCTGGCTGTCGACGGCCTGGGCGAGGTGCAGTTGGCGGTCCGGGCCGACGACGCGGAGCGGGCCCGGCAGACGATCGACGATTTCCGTCACGAGGCCACCGCCGCGGCGCTGGAGGCGCAGCTCGGCTACGCGTTCCGCGACCGCGAGCTGCTCGAGCAGGCGCTGACGCATCGCTCCCGCGCACACGAGGACGCCGCCGAGGTCGTTGCCGACAACGAGTCGCTGGAGTTCCTCGGCGACGCCGTGCTGGGGCTCGTGATCGCCGATCGCCTGTACCGCGAGTTTCCCCACTACGACGAAGGCCTCAAGTCGAAGGCCAAGTCGTTGCTCGTCTCCGCCCCGTCGCTGGCGAAGCTCGGCGAGGCGCTGGGGCTCGGCGAGCACCTGCTCCTGGGACGCGGCGAGGAGAAGAGCGGCGGGCGGCGGAAGCCCTCGCTGCTCGCGGATGCGTTCGAAGCCGTCGTGGCGGCCATCTACCTCGACGGCGGGCTCGCGGCGGCCGACGATTTCATCGAGCGTCACTTCCGGCGGGCGTTGGCCGAGCTGCGCGCGGGGCAGCAGGTCACCGGTCTCGTCAGCGACCACAAGTCGGCGTTCCAGGAGTGGCTGCAGGCGCGCGGCCGGCCCCTGCCCGACTACGACGTGGCCGCCACGCACGGCCCCGACCACCAGAAGGTGTTCGTGGTCGACGTCCGCGTCGGCGACGAAGCGGTGGCTCGCGCGCAGGGCCGCAGCAAGAAGGAGGCCGAGCAGATGGCGGCCGCCGCGGCGCTCCAGCGCCTCACTAATCGATCTCGATGATGCTCCAGCCGCGTTCGGAGCCGGCCGGCGGGCGCGCGGGCGCGGGCGGGTCGATGGCGGCCGCGTCCTCCATGAACGGCAAGCGGGACACCGCGTACTCCTGCGCCTCGCGGAGCAGATCGGCCCGCTCGGGCGGGGCGGGTCGGCTGTGGAGGCGGACCCACAGCCGCAGCAGCGGATCGCGGAAGCCGTACCGCTTCTGCTCCACCTGCACCAGGTCGACATCCTCGAGCCAGAGCAGGTAGTCCCTGGTCGACCCCGGGGTGCGACTCAGCCTGCGGGCGATCTCCGTCAGCGTCAGATGTTCCTCGTCCGCCAGCAGATGGAGAATGGCCTTGAGCGCGCCGTAGCCGCGGGCACGGCCGAGGCGGGCCTCGTAGGACAGGCGGCATGCGAGACACAATGGCGCGCCCACCGCCATCTGTGCCGCGAGCGCCTGCACGGGGTCGTCGCCGCCGCCGTCCGTCGCGGCCAACTCCGCGGCCAGCGCGCGCACGTAGGCCGGGCGGCCGTCGGCGAGCGCGTGGAGCAGCCGCGCCAGCTCGGCATGGTCGCGGCGGTCGTGAGCGGCGCCGAGCCGGACCAGCGTCGCAGCGGTCTCCGCAGCCGACAGCGGAGGCACGTCGATTATCTCGATCCGGTCGCCGGCGCCGGCGAGCAGGCGGCGTGCCCGATTGGCGTAGCGCGTGGCCAGCACGAAGCGGTTCGGGCTGCGCGTCAGCGCGGCGAGCGTCTCGCGCAGGGCGCCGCGCAGTCCCGGAAAGCTCTCGAAGGTGCGCAGCTCCAGCAGCCCGTCGATGAGAAAGGTCGGCGTTCCACCGTCCTGGGCGCGCGCGTGCTCGAAGAACGCGAGCAGGCTGTCGAAGGCGGCCCGGGTCGCGCCGCCGGCCCGCGGCGAGTCGCCGGCCCGCGGCGCCACGTGGGGGCTGGCGGCCGCAACCGCGGCCCAGAATACCTCGGGCGTCGACGCCGCCCGCTCGGCGTCGATGTACTGACTGCGGTCGTGCCCGGTGCGGGCCGCGATGCGTTGCAGCAGGGAGGTGCGCCCGCTGCCGCACCCGCCGGCGAGCACGGGAATGCGGGCCGGTGTCGCGTCGCAGGCCGCCAGAATCCTGCGTTCGATGGCGGGGCGTTCCGGAACCACGGTGCGCGTAACCGAGCGGCGACCGTGCGTCGCCGCAGCGTGCGACGCCGAAGGTTATGGAATGGGCGGAGGGGTGTCAATCCCTTTTTCCCGCGGCGGCCCCGGCCCGCTGACCGTCGCCGTTCTGCTATCATCGGCTGTTTGGACTGCAGGCACGCATGGCTACCGTGAACGTTGCGATCGTCGGGACGCAGTGGGGCGACGAGGGAAAGGGCAAGATCGTCGATCTGTTCACGCCGTCGTTCTCGATCGTGGCGCGCTACCAGGGCGGCCACAACGCGGGTCACACCGTCCTGGTGAACGGCCGCAAGTTCATCCTGCACCTGATCCCGTCCGGCATTCTCCACCCGGGGGTGACGTGCGTGATCGGCAACGGCATGGTCGTCGACCCGCTGGCGCTGTTCGCCGAGCTCGACGAGCTGCAGCGCGAGGGCATCGAGGCCGACGGGCGCCTGTTCATCAGCGAGCGGGCCCATCTCATCCTGCCGTACCACCGCGACATCGAGCAGGCGGCCGAGGCCGGGCGGGGCGCGCAGCGCATCGGGACCACGTCCAGGGGGATCGGGCCCAGCTACGAGGACAAGAGCGGCCGCCGCGGCATTCGTCTGGCCGATCTGGCGGCCGCGGCGGATGCGGACGGGACGCTCGGCGACGCGGTGCGCGCCAACGTCGCGTTGCGGAACCGCGCCGTCGGCGGCGACCCCGTGGACTGGCGGACCGTGCTCGACGACCTGCGCGCCTGCTGGCCGCGGCTGGCGCCGCTCGTCGCCGACGTGTCGCAACTGCTCGACGAGGAGGCGCGGGCCGGCAAGCGGATCATGTTCGAGGGGGCCCAGGGCACGATGCTCGACATCGACCACGGGACCTATCCGTTCGTCAGCTCGTCCAACGGCACCATCGGGGGCGTCTGCGCGGGGCTGGGCATCGCGCCCCGCCTGATCGGGGGCGTGCTCGGCGTCGCCAAGGCGTACACGACGCGCGTGGGCGAGGGCCCGTTTCCCAGCGAGCTCGCCGGCGACTTCGGCGCCGCGCTCCGCGAGAGCGGAGAGGAGTACGGCGCGTCGACCGGCCGCCCGCGCCGCTGCGGCTGGTTCGACGCGGTCGTGGTGCGCTACGCTGCGCGCGTGAACGGCCTCGAGGCGCTGGCGCTGACCAAGCTGGACGTCCTCGACGGGCTGCCCGAGGTGAAGATCTGCACCCGCTACCGCTGCGGCGGCGAGGCGCTCACCAGCGTGCCGGCCAGCATGCCGCGGCTCGCGAGCTGCACGCCGGAGCTCGAGACGCTGCCGGGCTGGTCGCGCCCGACCGCCGGGCTGCGCCGCTTCGAAGAGCTGCCCCCGGAGGCCGTGCAGTACATCGAGCGCGTCGAGGCGCTCACCGGCGTCCCGGTCGCCGTGGTCTCGACCGGCTCCGACCGGCACGACACCATCATCCGCGACGACTCGATCGTCGGCCGCTGGCTCGGGTGAGAGTTCACGGGATGGCGCTCGTGGGTATCGCGGCGGCGGGCTACCTCGGGCTTGTCGTCGCTGTCGAGTCGCTGGTCGGATACATGGGCCGCCGTCACGCCCGTCGTGGCGTGCAGGCGGGCGAAGCCTGGCTGCAGATCACGGCGACGGTCGACGGTGAAGACCGCAGCGTCGTCGTGGCCGGCGTGGAGAGCGCGGGGCGAACGTACGTGGCCGCCAACCACTGGCCCAGGACCTGGTTTCGCCGCGTGGTCGAGAATCCGGACGTCCGGGTCACCGTTCGGGGCCGGCAGGCCGCCCATCGCGCCGTGCCGGTCAGCGGCGACGAGCGTGCGCGCATCGCGCGGGAATACCGCCTGCCGCTGATCGTGCGGATCCTGACCGGCTTCCCCCCGCGTGCGTTCCTGAGGCTCGACCCCGTCGCTTCCGAGCCGGCACCGTGAGTCGATAGCATATGTGCTGTCTCGCGCATCAGGAGGCAACATGGAGACACCAGACGGCTTGGGCGTGCGTCTCGGCGCGGCGGCCGTGGTGCTTGCGGCCTCGGCGGCGGCCGGCCAGACCACCAACGATCCGTTCCCGGATCCCATCCCGGCGACCGACGGGGTCATCACGGTCGGCGCCGTCGAGTTCGCCTCGCTGCCGTTCGTCGACGATCAGGCGCCGCGGATGATGCGGCTGGTCGACGAGCCGGGCACCAGGCGCCTGTTCGTGAGCGACATGTGGGGTCTCGTCTACACCGTCAGCTACGACGGGGAGACGGTGACGCGGTATCTCGATCTGCGGGAGCCGCGCTGGGGACTCCCCGTCGAGCCGTCGCATCGCGAGCAGGGATTCCAGAGCTTCGCCGTGCATCCGCAGTTCGGACAGCCCGGCGCGCCGGGCTTCGGCAAGCTCTACACCTATGCCGATACAAGCGACACGGGACCGGCAGCCGATTTCGTGCCGGGCGGCGGGTCCGACACGCAGGACACCATTCTCCTGGAGTGGACCGCGGCCGATCCGCACGCGGCGGTCTACGACGGCGGCCCGCCGCGCGAGCTGCTGCGGATGGAGCAGCCGTTCCGCAATCACAACGGTGGACAACTCGGCTTCAATCCGCTCGCGGCGCCCGACGGTCCCGACTTCGGTCTGCTGTACATCGGGTCGGGGGACGGCGGCAGCGGCGGCGATCCGCTCGACCTCGCCCAGAACCTCGGATCGATCCTGGGCAAGGTCCTGCGCATCGATCCGCTCGGCTCGAAC
>CAZMWA010000007.1:0-17792 GCA_964569405.1 uncultured Vicinamibacteraceae bacterium
CGTGGATCAGGATGACGGGATTCTCGAGCACGACCTCCATGCGCTCCGGATCGGTGACGAAGTAGGGCGACAGGTAGCCGCGGTCGAACTGCATGCCCTCGACGACATCCAGCGAGGTCTCGAGCGTGCGCGCCTCCTCGACCGTGATGACCCCGTCCTTGCCGACCTTGTCCATGGCCTCGGCGATGATGGTGCCGATCGTCTCGTCGTTGTTCGCCGAGATCGTGCCCACCTGCGCGATCATGTTGCCGCTGACCGCCTTCGACATCGAGCGCAGCCCGCCGACCACCGTCTCGACGGCCCGCTCGATGCCGCGCTTGATCTCCATCGGGTTGGCGCCGGCGACGACGTTCTTGGCGCCCTCGCGGTAGATGGCCTGCGCGAGCACCGTGGCCGTGGTGGTGCCGTCGCCCGCGATGTCGGAGGTCTTGCTGGCGACCTCGCGAACCATCTGGGCGCCCATGTTCTCGAGCGGATCCTTGAGCTCGATCTCCTTGGCCACCGTCACGCCGTCCTTCGTGATCGTCGGCGAGCCGAACTTCTTGTCCAGCACGACGTTGCGGCCCTTCGGCCCGAGCGTTACCTTCACCGCGTCGGCGAGCTGGTTGACTCCTTCGATGATGTTCCGACGCGAGTTTTCACCGTAAACAATCTGCTTTGCCATGCCTCAAGACTCCAATCGCGCGATTCAGTCGGATTCCAGGACGCCGAGGATCTCGTCCTCGCGCATGATGAGGAACTCGTCGCCGTCCAGCTTGATCTCCTGGCCCGAGTACTTGCCGAACAGCACCTTGTCGCCTGCCTGCACGTCGAGCGGGCTCACGGTGCCGTCGTCCTTGACCTTGCCCTTGCCGACGGCGATGACCTTGCCCTGCTGCGGCTTCTCCTTCGCGGTGTCGGGGATGATGATCCCTCCCACCATCTGTTCCGTTTCCTCGATGCGCTCGATGATGAGCCGGTCGTGGAGTGGGCGAACCTTGACAGCCATGAACGTCATGCTCCCTTCGAATGGTTGACGGAAAGTTGAGACGCCGACCGGCGTGGCCTGCAACCCCTGTGGGCTGGCAGTCGCTCGGTCCAACTGCCAATTATAGCGCAAGCCGCCCCGCGATCAAGGTGCCGCCGCGGGGCAGGGGGGTCAGGCCGAGCGCTTGAGGCGGTACGCCGCCATCTTCCGGCTCAGCGTGTTGCGGTGAATCCCGAGGAGGTCCGCGGTGCGTCCCAGGTTGCCTTTCGTGCGCGTCAGCGCGCGGCTGATGAAGCGCCGCTCGATGATCTGCCGCGCATCGTCGTAGTTGATGCCGCTGCTCAGCATCTCGTCGATCAACCGGTCGAGTTCCTTCCGCACGCGTCCGTCCTCTCACGACCGCGAGGTTGCACCCCGGCGTCCGGCGCGCAGGCCGGGTCAGTCGAGCGCGGTGCCGGTGAGCAGCCGATACGCATCCCGGTACTTCTTCCGGGTTTGCTCCACGACATCCGGCGGCAGCTCGGGAGCCGGCGGGCGGCGGTTCCAGCGGATGCCGTCGAGGTAGTCCCGCACGTACTGCTTGTCGAAGCTCGGCTGCGCCCGGCCGGGCGTGTAGAGGTCCCGTGGCCAGAACCGCGACGAGTCCGGCGTCAGCACCTCGTCGATGAGGATGACCTCGCCGCCCTCGGCAGCCGGGGTGGTGCCGAACTCGAACTTGGTGTCGGCGACGATGATGCCCCGCGCCTCCGCGTGCGCCGCGCCGAACGAGTACAGCGCCAGGGTCAGGCTCCGCAGCCGATCGGTCAGCTCGCGGCCGATGCGCCGTGCCGTCTCGTCCTCGCTGATGTTGATGTCGTGGCCGCTCTCGGCCTTCGTGGCGGGCGTGAAGATCGGCTCCGGGAGCCGGTCCGCCTCGCGCAGGCCGCGCGGCAGCTCGACGCCGCAGACCCGGCCGGTCTCCTGGTACTCGCGCCAGCCGGAGCCCACGAGGTACCCGCGCGCCACGCACTCGATCGGAATCGGCGTCGTGCGCCGCACCAGCATGGAGCGTCCCTGCAGCGTCTCCGCCTCGGCCTGCAGGGGCGCCGGGTACTCGGCAGGGTCGACGGACACCATGTGGTTGGGCACGATGTCGCGGGTGCGCGTGAACCAGAAGGCGGACAGTTGGGTCAGCACGCGGCCCTTGTCCGGTATGGCGGACCCGAGCACGACGTCGTATGCCGAGATGCGGTCGGTGGCCACCATCAGCAACTGGTCGCCGACCTCGTACATGTCCCTGACCTTGCCCCGCCGGTGCACCGTCAGGCCGCCGAACGAAGTTTCGAAAATGGGAGACGCCGTGGACACTGGACAACCTCGCGGGTAGGGAAAGGACATCAGCTTAGCGGCAAGCGGGCCGGGCGGCAAGCGGGAAATGGACCCGCGGGGCCGGACCGCGCGCGGCCGGACCCCGCTGCGCCGCGCGCGGCTGTAGTACAGTGGCGGCCACCCGCCGTACCGGTCGCAGCACATGTCGCGCCACGTCCGTCCCGTCGTCATCACCGTCCTCGCGCTCGGCTTGATGGCGTTCTTTCTGCGCAATGCGGACCTCCAGCGCGTGTGGGGCGAGCTCGGCAACGCGCGGCCGGATCTGCTGGCGGCGGCGGGAGTGCTGGCGTTCGCTTCCTACCTGCTGCGCGCCGAGCGCTGGCGCCGGCTCCTGCAGCCGGTGGGGCGGACGAGCTTCCGCGCGACCCTGCGGGCCACGGTCATCGGGTTCGCGGCCAACACCCTGTTTCCCGGCCGCGTGGGCGAGGTGGCGCGGCCGTACGTCCTCGCCCGCCGGGAGCAGTTGAGCGTGGCCGCGGTCTTCGCGACCAGCGTGATCGAGCGCCTGCTCGATCTGCTGGTCATGTGCCTGATTGTCTCGGTGCTCGTCACGTTCGTCGGCCCGCAGGCCTCCGCCGCGAGCAACGATCTGCTGGTGGCGCTGAGGACGTTCGCGCTCGTCGCCGGCCTGCTCGTGGTCGCGGCGTTCGGCGTCATGCTCGGCGCGGCGGCCGATCCCGAGCGCGCCGGGCGCGGGGCGCGGCGGCTGTTGTCGCGGTTGCCGCACCGGAGGCTGGAGCGGCTCGCGGGGACGGTGCAGCGGTTCCTGGAAGCCGTGGCGGCGACCCGCGGCCGCGGCCCGCTCGGAACGGCGCTGGCGTGGTCGTTCCCGATCTGGGCGTCCGTCGCCGCGAGCCTCTGGTGCGCGTCGCGGGCGTTCGGAATCGACGTGCACCTGACGGGGTCGGCAATCCTCATGGCGCTGGCGGTGGTGGGCGTGGCGGTGCCCACGCCCGGCGGCGTCGGCGGCTATCACGCGGCGTATCAACTGGGCGCGACCGCGCTCTACGGCGCCACCGCGGAGCAGGCGGTCGGCGCCGCGCTGGTGCTGCACCTGCTGTGGTTCGGGCCGGTCACGGCGCTCGGGCTCGTGTTCATGGGGCAGGACGGCATGCACCTCGCCGGGTTGCGGAGCCTGGTGCGGCGCGACGCGGCAACGCCCGCGCCAGCGGCCGCGGGCGGGATGGCGGGCGTCGGCGCGGCCCCCCGGCCGGCCGGCGCGGAAGACCGGCGCGCATCATGAAGTGCCCCTTCTGCGGTCACCTCAAGGACAAGGTGGTCGACTCCCGCGAGAGCAAGGAGGGCGACGTCATCCGCCGCCGGCGGGAGTGCCTGGGCTGCGGCCGCCGATTCACCAGCTACGAACGGATCGACGACATTCCGTACATGGTGATCAAGAAGGATGGTTCCCGCGAACGGTTCGGCCGCGAGAAGGTGATCGCGGGCCTGCTGAAGGCCTGCGAGAAGCGTCCGGTCAGCGTGGCGGCCCTCGAGGCGGTCGCCAATCGGGTGGAGGCCAGCTTGCAGGAGCGGCCCGAGAAGGAGATCTCGACGGCGGAGGTCGGCGCCCTGGTGATGCAGGAGCTCAAGGCCCTGGACAAGGTCGCCTACGTGCGGTTCGCATCGGTCTACCGGCATTTCCGGGACGTTTCCGAGTTCATGACGGAGCTGCGGGGGCTGCTCGACGCCAAGGAACGCTGAGTGTCCGCGTCGAGCAGTTGATCCGGCCGGAAGCGGTCGATTCGAAGCTGGCTGACGGCCGACTCGATCAGCGCCGCGGCGGGGACGAGCCCGACGACCTCGCTGCCGGCCAGCCGCACGCCCAACCGGCCGGCCTCGCGCTCGACCGCCTCGAACGCGCGGTGGAGCGGCGTCCGCGTGTAGTCCGTGAGGTTCATGGATACCTGCGCCGCGCCCCGCTCGGCGAGGTGCACCCCGATCGCCTTGACGTGCGGGAGACCGCCGTTGCTGGCCCGCACGGTGCGGGCGATGCGGCGGGCGATGCGCACGTCGTCCGTGTCGAGGTTGACGTTGAACGCGATGAGGATCGGCCTGGCGCCGACTACCGAGACGCCCGCCGTGGGGTGGGGCGCGGGCGGCCCGAAGTCCGGCCGCCAGACGTCGGGCTCGCGCGCCATGCGCTCCGCGAGGCCGTCGAGCTGCCCCCGGCGAATGTCTTCGAGCGCCCGCCGCTCGGGCCGCGTGGCCGCGTCCTCGTACAGGAAGACGGGAATGCCGAACCGCTCCGCGACGGTGCGTCCCAACGTTCGCGCCAGCGCGACGCAGTCGCCGGCCGAGGCGCCGTCGAGCGCGACGAACGGCACCACGTCGACCGCGCCGACGCGCGGGTGCTCGCCGCGGTGCGTACGCAGGTCGATGGCGTCCGTCGCGACCTCGTAGAGCGCCAGCAGCGCGGCCAGCAGTCCCTCCCGCTCGCCGACGAGGGTGAGAACGGTGCGGTTGTGGGACGGATCGGACGAGCAGTCGAGCAGGCGCCGGCCGGCCCCGCCGCCCGCGGCCCGCACCAGGCGCTCCACCACGTCCCGGCGGCGTCCCTCGCTGACGTTCGGCACGGCTTCGATCAGCGGCGTCATCGGGCTTCGTCGGCGCGCCGGCGGCGCGCGGCCCCGTGTAACGATACGGTATAATTCCGCTCCTGCATGCCCTTGGGAGCACCGTGTCGGCGGGTCGGCTGTTCCTGAGAGATGCGCAAGCCCAGCATCCTCATCGCTACCTGCGGATACGTCGGCTACGTGCCGGTCGCACCGGGTACCGCCGGCTCCCTCGCGGGGCTCGCGCTGTACGGCGCCGCGGGCGCGCTCGGCGGCACGCAGGTCGAGATCGGCCTGCTCGGCGTGGTCCTGGCAGTCGGCGTGTGGTCCTCGGCGGCGAGCGAGCGCCACTTCGGCGAGACCGATCCGGGCGTGGTCGTCATCGACGAGGTGGCCGGCATGCTGATCACGCTGCTGGCGCTCCAGGCGACCTGGGGCGGCGTGCTGGCCGGGTTCCTCGCATTCCGCTTCTTCGACGTCGTCAAGCCGTTCCCCGCGCGCTGGGCGGAGCGGCTTCCGGGCGGGTGGGGGGTCATGGCCGACGATGTGGTCGCCGGCCTGTACGCGCACCTGGTGCTGCGCCTGCTGCTCTGGGCGGGCATCCCCGTCGCGGTGTCCTGATGCCCGCGGCCCGGATGTCCCGAGCGGTCATCATCGCGGTCGGTTCGGAGCTGCTCACGCCGAACCGGATCGACACCAACTCGCTCTTCGTGACGCAGCGGCTGAACGAGCTCGGCATCCGGGTGCAGTACAAGGCCGTCGTCGGCGACCGCCGCGATGATCTGGCCGACGCGTTGCGGCTGGCCCTGTCGCGCGCCGACCTCGTCGTGGTCAGCGGCGGCCTCGGCCCCACGGATGACGACATCACGCGCGAGACGGTCGCGGCCGTCTTCGAGCTTCCGCTGGAAGAGGACGAGGGCGTGGTCGCCTCCATCCGGGCCCGGTTTGCCGCCCGCAAGCTGCCCATGCCCGCCATCAACCGCCGCCAGGCGCTGGTCCCGCGGGGCGCCGCGGCGCTCGCCAACACGAAGGGAACGGCGCCGGGCCTGTGGATCGAGCGAGCGGGCGCCGCGTGCGTGGCGCTCCCGGGCCCGCCGCGCGAGCTGCGCCCCATGCTCGAGGCGGTGGCGCGGGACCGCATCGCGCCGTCGAGCGGCGGGCACGGGATCTTTCGGCGCGTGCTCCGCGTGACCGGCCGCACCGAGTCGCATGTGGACGAGGCCGCGTATCCCGTGTACTCGCGCTGGCGGTCGGGGCCGGTGCCGATCGAGACGAGCATCCTCGCGTCGCTGGGACAGATCGAGCTGCACCTCGCCGCCCGCGGCGCGACGGAGGATGCCGCCGTCCGCGCGCTGGACGCAGCGACTGCCGAGTTGGCGGGTGTGCTGGGACGCGATCTGGTGAGCAGCGACGGATCCCGGCTCGAGGCCGTCGTGGGCCGCATGCTGCGGGAGCGCGGCGCCCGGGTCGCGGTCGCCGAGTCGTGCACGGGGGGGCTCGTCGCGTCGCGCCTCACCGACGTGGCCGGCAGCTCGGCCTACGTCCAGGCCGGCTGGGTGGTCTACAGCAACGACGCCAAGGTTGCGCTGCTGGGCGTGGACGCCGCGTCGATCGCGGCGCACGGCGCGGTCAGCGAGCCGGTGGCGCTGGCGCTGGCGGCGGGGGCCCGCGCGCGGGCCGGCGTCGAGTACGGCATCGCGGTGACCGGCATCGCGGGGCCGGGGGGCGGTTCGGCCGACAAGCCGGTCGGCACCGTGTACGTGGCGCTGGCCGGCCCGGACGGACTGCAGCGGGTCCGCCGGCTGAGCCTGCCCGGTGAACGCGAACAGGTGAAGTTCCAGTCCTCGCAGGCCGCGCTCGATCTCCTGCGGCGCGCCCTGTTGCGGTAGCATGCGCCTTTTCGTGGCGGCGACGCTGGATCCCGCGACCCGCGACGCCGTGGCGGGAGCGATTGACAGGGCCCGGCGGCTACGGGTATTCCAAACGCGGTCCGTGCGGTGGACCGAGCCCCGCAACCTCCATCTGACCCTGCAGTTCCTGGGTGAGACGAGCGCCGACACCGCCGCGGCAGTCGTCGCGGCGCTGGGAGCGGCGGCCAGCCGGCCGCCGTTTCGTGCGGCCCTTGGCCCCGCCGGCCTGTTTCCAGCGCACGGCCCGCCGCGCGTGCTCTGGCTGGGGATTGGCGCAGGGGGAGCAGAGCTGGCTGCCCTGCGGCAGGCTGTCGGGAGGCATCTCGCGCCACTCGGCTGCCCACCGGACGACCGCCCCTATCGGGCGCACCTGACCGTGGGACGCCTGCGGCCCGGCCGGCCGCCGGCGCGCCGCGCGCTTGAGGCCGAGCTGGGGGCGATCGTTCCGCCGCCGACAGCCTGGCTCGTCGACCGGGTGGCGCTGATGGAGAGCCGGCTCTCGGCCGCCGGCGCCGAGTATCGTATCGTCTCGGAGGTGAAGCTCGCCGGCCCGCCCCGGCCGGCGGCCGCGTCGAGAGAGGCCACGTGCTGATGCAGCGGGTCACGGTGTTGGGCGGGGGCGGCTGGGGCACGGCGCTGGCCATCCATCTCGCCCGGCTCGGCAAGGACGTCGTCCTGTGGGCCAGAAGCGAGGCGCTGGTCGCCGAGCTTACCGCGACCCGTGTGAATCGCACCTACCTGGCTGGCGTCGAGCTGCCGGCGTCGATCCGGCTGACGGCCGATCTGGAGCTTGCGCTGCGCGGCGCGGCGTGCGTCGTCTCGGCCGTTCCCTCGCACGGTACGCGGGACGTGATCCGGCGCGCGAGCCCCCTCCTGGCGCGCGAAACCGTGGTGGTCAGCGCCACGAAGGGGCTCGAGGTGGAGACGCTGCTCCGCATGTCGGAGGTGATCGGGCAGGAGCTCGGCGCCGGGCAGCCGATCACCGTGCTGTCCGGTCCGAGCTTCTCGCTGGAGCTGGCCCGCGAGGCGCCGACGGCGGTAGCGGTCGCCGGGCGCCGCGCGGACGCGGTCGCGGCCGTTCAGCGCGAGTTCCGCGCCCGCTACTTCCGGCTGTACGCGTCGGAGGACATCGTCGGCGTGGAGATGGGCGGCGCCCTCAAGAACGTCATCGCGATTGCAGCCGGCGCCGCCGAGTCGCTGGGGCTGGGCGACAATGCCCGCTCGGCCCTGATTACGCGCGGACTCGCCGAGATGTCGCGCTTGGCAGCGGCCGTCGGCGGGCGCCGGGAAACGCTGGCCGGTCTCAGCGGCCTGGGCGATCTGGTGCTGACCTGCACCGGTCGGCTCAGTCGCAACCGGTCCGTGGGTATCGAGCTGGGTCGTGGCCGCCGCCTACCCGCTATCCTGGCGGAGATGAAGACGGTGGCGGAGGGGATCCGGACCACGGGCGCCGCACTCGCGCTGGGGGCGCGCCACGGCGTCGAGCTCCCCATCGCGGCGCAGATGGCCGACGTGCTGGCCGATCGGAAGACGCCCCGGGCGGCGGTGGAGGAGCTGATGCTGAGACGGCAGCGGTCCGAGGTGGAGGCCGGGTGAAACTGCTCGACAGGCTGCGCGCGGGGCTGCGGCGGACCGCGGCCGAGCTCGGCGAGCGAATCGACGGCATCGTCCGTGCGGGCCGCGGGGAGACCGCACGGCCGGCCGTTCCCGAGACGCTCGAGGCGCTCGAGGAGGTGCTGCTGCAGGCGGACGTGGGCGTGGCCGCCACGGAGCGCATCACGGCCGGGCTCGGCCGGCTGCCGGCCGGGCCGGATGCGCCCGGGCTGCAGGAGCTGCTGAAACGGGAGATCCTGCGGATACTGTCCGGGACCCGACCGGTCGCCGTGAGCGGCGTGTCGCCGCAGGTCGTGCTCCTCGTCGGCGTCAACGGCTCGGGCAAGACGACGACGGTCGGGAAGCTGGCGCGTCTGCTGCGGCAGGAAGGGCGCCGGCCGCTCATCTGTGCTGCCGACACCTTCCGGGCGGCCGCCGTGGACCAGCTCCAGGTGTGGGCGGAACGTGCCGGCGTCGACCTCGTGCGCGCGCGGGAGGGCGGCGATCCGGCGGCGGTCGTGTTCGACGCCATTCAGGCCGGGCGGGCCCGGGACCGCGACGTCGTGCTCGTCGACACGGCCGGGCGGCTGCATACCCGCGCCGATCTGATGGCCGAGCTCGACAAGATGCGCCGGGTCGCGGCACGGGCGGTGGACGGGGCGCCGCACGAGGTGCTGCTGGTGCTCGACGCGACCGTGGGCCAGAACGGACTGGCGCAGGCCAGGCAGTTCCTCGACCGGGCCGGCGTGACGGGGATCGTCCTGACGAAGCTGGACGGGACAGCGAAGGGCGGCATTGCGGTGGCCGTCGCCTCCGAGCTCGGGCTTCCCATCCGCTACGTCGGCGTCGGCGAGACGCTCGACGATCTGCTTCCGTTCGCCGCCGACGCGTACGTCGAGGCGCTGTTTGCGACGCCATGGCAGTGACGGTGCGGGGCGGAGTCGACGAGGTGCAGATGGATCGCGCCCTCGCGCTGGCCGGGCGCGGTCGCGGGCGGACCAGCCCCAATCCCATGGTGGGCGCGGTGGTGGTGTCCGCCGACGGCGTGGTGGTGGGCAGCGGGTTCCATGCGCGGGCGGGCGAGGCGCACGCGGAGGTGCGGGCGCTGGACGAGGCCGGCGGCAGGGCGCGCAACGGGACGCTGTACTGCACGCTGGAGCCGTGCGCCCACACCGGACGCACCGGGCCGTGTGCGCCGCGCATCGTCGACGCGGGGCTCCGGCGGGTTGTGATCGCGATCGGCGATCCCCATCCGCGGGTTGCCGGCGCGGGCGTGGCCTACCTCCGCGCGCATGGGCTGCAGGTGGACGTCGGTGTGCGGCGCGCGGCGGCCGCGAGGCTCAACGAGGTGTTCCTCACCTGGGCCACGCGGCGGCGTCCGTTCGTGATCGTGAAGATCGCGACGAGTCTCGACGGGCGGATCACGATGCGCGCGGGGACGCAGACCGCGGTTACCGGCGCCGCCGCGGCCGCGGCCGTGCACCGGACGCGGGCGGAGGTGGATGCGATCGGGGTCGGCTCGACCACGGTCCTGGTCGACGATCCGCGGTTGACGGCGCGCGGCGAGCCGCGCTCGCGTGCGCTGACGCGGGTCGTGCTGGATCGCCGCTTGCGCACGCCGCCCGCCGCCCGCGTGCTGCGAACCCTGGATGCGGGTCCGGTGCTGATTGTCACGACCCGCCGCGCGCTGCGCGAGCAGCCCGCGGCCGCGGACCGGCTGCGGGCGGCCGGCGCGACGCTCGAGCCTCTCGAGAGCGGCACGCTGACGGAGGCAATGACCCGGCTCGCCGAGCTGGAGGTGACGTCGTTGCTGCTCGAGGGCGGCGCGGCGGTGCACCGCGCCGCCTGGACGTCCGGGGTCGTCGACCGCGTGCAGCGCTACATCGCCCCGCGGGCGCTGGGCGGCGACGGCGTCCCGTGGCTGGACGACCTCGTCTCGGTGGCCAGGCTGGGCGCCGCCCGCGTCGAGCCGTGCGGCGCCGATGTCCTGATACAGGGTGATGTTCAGCGGCCTGATTGAGTCGGTCGGGCGCGTCGCGGAGGTCTCGCCGCAGCCGTCCGGGCGCGTTCTGCGCGTCGCGTCCGGGCTGGCCGGCGGGCTGTCCGTCGGCGACAGCATCGCGGTCAGCGGGGTGTGCCTGACGGTCGTGCGGACCGACGGCCGCTCGTTCGCTGCCGACGTGTCGCCCGAAACCTTGCGGGTCACCGCGCTGGGCGCCGCCCGGGCCGGCACGCTCGTCAATCTCGAGCGGCCGGTGCGCGCCGACGGCCGGCTGGGGGGGCATTTCGTGCTCGGCCATGTCGATGCCGTCGGCCGGATCGAGGAGATCCGTGCCGAGGCCGACTGCCACCGGGTCCGCGTGGGGTTTCCACCGCACCTGCAGGCGCTGATCGTCGACAGGGGATCGATTGCCCTGGACGGCATCAGCCTGACGGTGATCGGTCCCGACCGGGGCCGATTCGATGTCCAGATCGTGCCGCACACGTGGCGCGAGACGAACCTGCACGCCGCCGCCGCGGGCGACGCCGTCAATCTCGAGTGCGATATCATCGGGAAGTACGTGCTCCGGGCGGTGGAGGCCGTCCGGGGCGGGGCGCTGCCGGCGACAGGCCGCGCGCCTTCTTCCGGAGACCAGGGGTGAGCGCTGCACAGAAGCCGGATGGGACGCGGCCGCAGGGGCCGCGGCGCGTGACCCGGCGCGCGAGTCCGTTCGCGCCGGTGGCCGACGCGATCGAGGCCATCAGGAACGGCGAGATGGTCATCGTGGTCGACGACGAGGACCGCGAGAACGAGGGCGATCTGACGATTGCCGCGGAAAAGGTGACGCCGGAGGCCATCAACTTCATGGCGCGGCACGGCCGCGGGCTGATCTGCCTGCCGATGACGGCGGAACGGCTCGAGCAGTTGCGGATTCCCATGATGGTCGACCGCAACACCTCGCGCTACGAGACCGCCTTCACGGTGTCCATCGAGGCCAAGGGCGTGACCAGCACCGGGATTTCCGCGGCCGACCGTGCGGCGACGGTCCGCGCCGCGATCGATCCGGACACGAAGCCGTCCGACCTGGCCCAGCCGGGGCACATGTTCCCGTTGCGCGCGCGGCGCGGCGGCGTGCTCGTGCGGGCCGGGCAGACCGAGGCGGCGGTCGACCTGGCGCGCCTGGCGGGGCTCTATCCGGCCGGCGTGATCTGCGAGATCATGAACGACGACGGCACCATGGCGCGCGTGAAGCAGTTGACGCGCTTCGCGCGCCGGCACGGGCTGCCGCTGATCACGATCGCGGACCTGATCAAGTACCGCATGCGCAACGACCGGCTCGTCAAGCGCATTGCCTCCGCCCGGCTGCCGACCGACCACGGCCTGTTCCAGGCCTATGCCTTCGAGAGCGTGATCGACGGGGAGACGCACGTGGCCGTCGTCCGGGGCGACATCGGCGACGGGCGGGACATCCTGGTGCGGGTCCACTCGCGCTGCCTGACGGGCGACGTGTTCCACTCGTCGCGCTGCGACTGCGGCCGGCAGCTCGACGCGGCGATGCAGCGCATCGCGGCGGAGGGACGCGGCGTCCTCCTGTATCTGAACCAGGAAGGCCGCGGGATCGGTCTCGGCAACAAGCTGCGCGCCTACGAGCTGCAGGATCAGGGTCTCGACACCGTCGAGGCCAACGAGCGTCTCGGGTTCAAGGCGGACCAGCGCGACTACGGGATCGGCGCGCAGATTCTGCGGGACCTTGGCGTGCAGGCGATGCGGCTCCTCACCAACAACCCGCGCAAGTTCGTCGGGCTCGAGGGCTACGGGCTGTCCGTGAGGGAGACCCTGCCCCTCGAGGTGTCGGCGCCGGCGTTCGCCCGGGCCTACCTCAAGACGAAGAAAGAGAAGCTGGGGCACAAGCTCTCGTCGGTGTGAGAGCTTCCATCGGACGGGGCTTCCATCAGACGGGGCTGCGCCCCAAGCCCCCGGCGTTCGCTTGCGGGGACCCCTTCGCCCCGCGCCGCTACCGCCGAGGCGCGCTGTGCGCGCCTTTGCGGCGTCTGCGCCCGGCGGGGTCGATTGACTCCAGGACTGCGTACACGCTAGGATAAACGGCTGCTTTTGAGTCGCTTAGGCGCTATCTATCGCATCCGGTTCCAGCATGTTCGACGCCTTGGGCAACCGCTTCCGCGACGTGTTCTCCGCGCTGCGGGGCGAGGTCCGGCTGACGCCCGCAACGGTCGAGTCGGCCCTGCGCCAGATTCGCTTGGCGCTGCTTGAGGCGGACGTCAACTTCAAGGTCGTCAAGGCGTTCGTCGATCGCGTGCGGGACCGGGCGGTCGACCGGGCCGTGCTGGCCAGCCTGACGCCGGCCCAGCAGGTGGTCGGCATCGTCAGGCAGGAGCTGCTCGCGCTGTTCGGCGACCCGGCGCCGCAACTCGCGGCCGGCGGCCGCCGGCCGCAGGTGGTCATGCTGCTCGGCCTGCAGGGTTCCGGCAAGACGACCACGTCCGCCAAGCTGGGGCGTTGGCTGGCCGGCCAGGGGCGCCATCCGCTGCTGGTGTCGACCGACGTGCGGCGGCCCGCGGCGATCACGCAGCTCAACGTGGTGGGCCGGGAGGCCGGCCTGCGCGTTCACGATCCGGCGGATGCGCCCCAACCGGCCGAGCGGGCGCGGTCCGCGGTTGCGCAGGCCAGGGCGCTCGGTTGCGACGTGGTCATCGTCGACACCGCCGGGCGGCTGCACATCGACGACCCGCTGATGGCCGAGCTGGAGTCGATCGCGGCGGTCGTCGAGCCGTCGGACCGGTTGTATGTCGGTGACGCGATGACGGGCCAGGATGCCGTCAGGAGCGCCGGCGAGTTCCACCAGCGCCTCGGGATCACGGGGATCGTGCTGACCAAGATGGACGGTGACGCCCGCGGGGGTGCGGCGCTGTCGATCGTGGCGGTGGTCGGCGTGCCGATCGTCTTCAGCGGCGTGGGCGAACGGCTCGACGACTTCGAGCCGTTCAGGCCCGAGCGCGTCGTGTCGCGCATGCTCGGCATGGGCGACATCCTGACCCTGGTCGAGCGCGCCGAGCAGGTGGTTACGCGTGAGCGCGCCCAGGAGGTGGAGGAGCGGCTGCTGCGCGATCAGCTCACGCTGGACGATCTGCGCGAGCAGTTGGCGGCGGTCCGTCGGATGGGACCCCTCGACCAGCTCGTGGGTCTCATGCCGGGCATGAGCGCGCTCCCGGGCGGCCGGCCCGAGATCGATCCGCGGGAGCTGTCGCGAACGGCGGCGATCATCGACTCGATGACGCCCGAGGAACGCCGCCGGCCGGTGGTGATCGACGGCAGCCGGCGCAAGCGCATCGCGCGCGGGAGCGGCGTCTCGGTGGAGGCGGTCAATCGCCTGCTGCGGCAGTTCGCGCAGATGCGGAAGATGCTCAAGACTGTCCGGGGCATGGCCGGGCGGAAGCGCAAGTCGAAGGCCCGCCGCGGCCGCGCAGGTCCCGGGACATTCGGACGGCGTTCGATGCCCAGTTGAGGGCCAGGAGTCTGCGCCGTAGAACGGCGCAAGACTCCGCAAGCCGCGCACAGCGCGGCTCGGCGGTAGCGGCGCGGGGCTGTGGGGTCCCCGCAAGCGGACGCCGGGGGCTTGGGGCGCAGCCCCATCTGATTAAAGAGGTAGGAGACGCATGCTCACGATTCGAATGCGGCGGGTAGGGGCCAAGAAGCGGCCGTACTTCCGGGTGGTGGTTGCCGAGTCGCACACCGCGCGCGACGGGCGCGCGCTGGAGGTGCTGGGCCACTACAACCCGACCGCCCGGCCGGAAACGCTGGTGCTGGACCGCGAGCGGCTGCAGCACTGGGTGGCGCGCGGCGCGCAGCCCAGCGATACGGTGCGCACCCTGCTGGTCCGTCATCCCGCGCCGGCGGACGAGGGCGGCGGCGCGGCGCCGCCGACTCCGGACGCACCCGCGGCCCCGCAGGCAGGCGCATGAGCCGTGCGCGGGACGTGGTCGAGGTCGTGGCGCGCGCGCTGGTCGATCATCCGGACGCGGTAACCGTCACGGAGACCGACCGGCGGGACGGTACGCGCGTGGCGCTGCGGACCGAGGCGGGCGACCTGGGCAAGCTCATCGGCCGGCAGGGCCGCACCGCGGAGGCGATCCGTGCGCTGGCGCTGGCCGCCGCCGAGCTCGACGGCGACGTCGCGCGCGTGGATTTCCTGGATGCCGATGAATGATGGCGAGACGGTTGCCTGGGACGCGCTGGCGGTGGTGGGGCGCGTCGCGCGGGCGCACGGGAACCGCGGACAGGTGATCATCAATCCCGAGACCGATTTTCCCGAGCAGCGCTTCCGGGACGGCAGCGTGCTGTACGCCCGCATCGACGGTCGGGCGCGCTCGTTCCGCATCGTCGCCGCGCGGTTTCACGGCGGGCGGCCCCTCGTGGTGCTCGGGGGCGTCGACACCATGACGCAGGCCGAGACGCTGGCCGGCGTCGAGCTGCGCGTGCCCGAGACCGAGCTCGCGTCGCTGCCGCCCGGCACGTACTACCACCACCAGCTCATCGGCTGCGCGGTGCGGACCGCGGACGGCGAGCCGGTCGGCACGGTGACGGCGGTCCACCGCGCCGCGGGCGCGCATCGCCTGCTGGTGCGCCCGGGCGGCGCGCCGGCTGGCGCGGACGCCGAGATCGACGTGCCGCTGGTGGAGCCGATCTGCGTGCGGGTCGACCCCGACCACGGGCTGATCGTCGTCGATCCGCCCGACGGGCTGCTGGAGCTGAATCGCCGGCGGTGAAGCACGGTGAAGTTCGACATCGTCACGATCTTCCCGCGCATGGTCGGCGCGCTGCTGTCGGAGGGGCTGATCGCGCGCGCGGTGGAGCGCGGTATTCTCGACGTCGCCGTGCACGATCTGCGGGCGTTCGCCCTGGATCGGCGGCGCAGCGTCGACGACGTGCCGTACGGGGGCGGCCCGGGCATGGTGATGAAGCCGGAGCCGTTCGTGCGGGCGGTCGAGCACCTGCGGCGCCAGCGGGGCGCGCCGGACGCCATCGTGCTCATGTCCCCGCAGGGCGCGCCGTTGACGCACGCCGAGGCGGTGCGTCTCAGCGGGCTCGACCACGTCGTGCTGCTCTGCGGGCGCTACGAGGGAGTCGACGAGCGGGTGCGTGAGCACGTGGCCACCGAGGAGCTCTCGATCGGCGACTACGTGGTCAGCGGCGGCGAGCTTCCGGCGCTGGTCGTCGTGGAGGCCGTGGCGCGGCAGGTGCCGGGCGTCGTCGGCGACGCGGAGTCCGTGCGGGCGGATTCGTTCACGCGGAATCTGCTCGACTGGCCGCACTACACGCGTCCGGCGGATCTGGACGGCTGCCGGGTGCCGGAGGTGCTCGTTTCGGGCAACCACGCCGAGATTCGACGCTGGCGGAAGCGGGCCGCGGTGCGCCGCACCATAGAGCGGCGCCCGGAGCTGTTGCGGCGCAGCGTTCTCGACGAGGAGGAGCGCGAGATCCTGCAGGACCTGCAAGGGCCCGGGCAGGCTCGCAAGGCAGGAGCAGGGATATGAACGCGATCGAGGCGGTTGAACGGCCCCAGCTACGCGAACGGCCCGACATGCGACCGGGCGACACCGTGCGCGTCCACGTCAAGGTGCGGGAAGGCGACAAGGAGCGCATCCAGGTGTTCGAGGGGCTCGTGATCGCCCAGCACCGGGGCGGCGCCCGCGCGACCTTCACCGTGCGGAAGGTGTCGTTCGGCCAGGGCGTCGAGCGGATCTTTCCGTTGCATTCCCCGATCATCGACAGGATAGAGGTTGTCCGCTCGGCCCGAGTGCGCCGCGCCAAGCTGTACTTCCTCCGCAAGCTCCGCGGCAAGGCCGCCCGCATGCGGGAGCGCCGCCGCAGATAGGGCCCCGTGCCCCGGCCCGCGGCGCGGCGCACGATCGAGAATGCGGTCCGGCGGCAGGGATTCGAGCACGTGGCCGGCGTGGACGAGGTGGGGCGCGGGTGCCTCGCCGGTCCCGTCGTCGCGGCCGCCGTGGTGCTCGCGCCGGACCGGCCCGTGCGCGGCCTGCGCGACTCGAAGCTCCTGACCCCGTCGGCGCGCGAGCGCCTCTACGCGCAGGTGGTCGCGCGGGCTGCCGCTTGGGCGCTCGCCGCGGTCGACCCCGCCGAGATCGATCGGCTCGACATCCACCGGGCCTCGCTGCGGGCGATGCGCGACGCCGTGGCGGCGCTCGTCCCGGCGCCCGACTTCGTGCTCGTCGACGGCTTCCCGATACCCGACCTGGCCGTCGGCCAGCGCGCCGTCCCCGGCGGCGATCGCCGCTGCGCGGCCATCGCCGCGGCCTCGATCGTGGCGAAGGTGACGCGCGACCGGCAGATGCGCCGGCTGCACGAGGCGGACCCGCGCTACGGGTTCGATCGGCACAAGGGCTACGCGACCGAGCGGCACCTCGAGGCGCTGCGGCGGTTCGGCTATTCGCCGGCCCACCGGCGCTCGTTCCGGCCGCGGTCGCTGTTTGGTAGGATCGGCTGATGGAGGCAGCGCCACGACCGGCCCCGAGTGCGCTGCGGGGCTGCGCCGCCGCTCGTCCCGGAGGCTGACATCACGCGCTTCCTCCATGTCCTGCTCGTCTTCTACTTCGCCGAGGTCGGGCTCGTGCTCATCGTCGCCCCCTGGACGGTGTACTGGGACCGCAACTACTTCGTCGAGTCGCTGCCAATCCTGCAGGCCGTTCTGACCAGCCATGTCGTCCGGGGCGCCGTCACGGGCGTCGGCCTGCTCGGCGTCGGCGTCGCAGTGGTCGACGTGGCCGCCGGGGTGGCCAGAATCTTCTCGCGGCCGGCGGCGCGTGCGGGCGGATCGCTGTGGGCCGATGCCGCCCGCCACTCCTGAGCCGTGTGACGGCCTGCGGCGGGCAGCGGCTGCGCGCGGCGCGCCGGCGCTGCCGGAGTGGGCCGGATGCCTCTCGAGCTGACGCCTCCCGTACTCTGCCTGGTCACCGATCGGATGCGCCTGGCCGGCGCGGATCGAGGTGAGCCGGAGCCGCTCCTGGCGCTCATCGGATCGGCGGCGGCGGCCGGCATCGACCTCGTGCAGATCCGGGAGCGGGGTCTCGGCGACCGCACCCTGGCCAGCCTGGTGGCACGTGCCGTCACAAGCACGCGCGGCACGCGCACGCGCGTCCTCGTCAACGACCGCGTCGACGTGGCGCTGGCGCACGGCGCCGCGGGCGTGCATCTCAGGGGCGGCTCGTTCGCCGCGGCCCGGGTGCGGGCGCGGACGCCGGCCGGCTGGATCGTCGGGCGCTCCATCCACGGCCTGGACGAGGGGCTGCGGGTGACCGCCGCGCCCGGTCTCGACTACCTGCTGCTCGGTACGGTCTTCGAGACGGCCTCGAAGCCCGGCCGGCGGCCGCTCGGCGCCGGCGCGC
>CAZMWA010000008.1:0-11069 GCA_964569405.1 uncultured Vicinamibacteraceae bacterium
ATCGTGCCGCGGATGCGTGCTCGCCGGGATTCGATCCGGACCGCGACCTCGAGCGCGTGGGCCTCGCCAATCAGACGACGATGCTGATGTCCGAATCGATCGCGATCGGCGAGATGATTCGGCTGGCGATGATCGATCGGCACGGCGCCGCGGCGCTGGCCGAGCACTACCGGGCGTTCGAGACGATCTGCAGCGCGACGCAGGACCGGCAGGACGCTGTCGTCGAGCTGCTCGATGGGCACGCGCTCGATCTCGCCGTGGTGATCGGCGGCTACAACAGCAGCAACACCCGCAACCTGGCGCGGATCTGCGCGGAACGGATCCCGACCTATCACATCGCCGATCCGGCGTGCCTCGTGTCGGCCGCGGAGCTCAGGCACCGTCCCCTGTCGGCCGCTGCCCGACCGGCGGATTCCGGCCCGGACGCCGAGCAGGCCACGGCTCGGGGCTGGCTCCCGCCGCGCGGCCCGGTCGCGATTGCGGTGACGGCCGGCGCGTCGACTCCCGACAGCATCGTGGGCGAGGTCATCGAGAGGCTCGTCGCCCTCGCCGCCAACCGGTAGTCGACGGCGCCGGTAAACGACACGGCCGCGGGCGCCGTCTCAGAGCACAGGGACGCAAACGACGGAGGAACCCGTATGCATCGAGGTCGCACGGCTGCCCTTGTCTGTCTGCTCGTCCTCGTCGCCATCGACACCGCCGCCGCGCAACGACGGCACAAGTGGTGGCAATCGGACGAGGTGAAGACCGAGCTGGACCTGGCGAACGAGACCTCCGCGGCGCTCGAGGCCATCTTTCAGGCCGCGAGACCGCGGCAGCGCGAGCTGATGCGGCAGCTCGACCGCGAAGAAGAAGCCCTCTCGCGCGTGATCCGCGCGCCGGAGGCCAGCGAGGCGGCGGTCATACGCCAGATCGACCGGGTGGAGAGGGTGCGCAGCGCGTTGAGCCGGGCGCGGATCCTGATGCTCTACCGCATGCGCCGCGAGCTGTCGGCCGAGCAGCGGGACGCCCTGCGCGAGTGGCTGCGCCGGAACCGACGCCATCGGCCACAACCATCCGCCCGCCGCTGAGACGCGGGCGGCAACGCAGTCCGGCGGCGGGCCGTGGAACGCCGCCGGGCGATGTCTGGAGGATTGAGAGGCAATGATCGCAACACGAGGGCGTATCTGGTCAGTCGGCCTGCTGGTGCTGCTCGGGACGGCGCCCGGCGCGGCACAATCCACCACCTTCGACGTGGCCCGGCTGCTCGCCGGGGGACCGTCACTGCAGGCGCACCGCGTGTTCGACCTGACGGTCGACGATGCGATCGAGCGCGCCCTCGACCGGAATCTCGACATCGCCGTCGAGCGCCTCAACCCCCAACTGCAGGACCTGTCGATCGCCGAGGCGAACGCGGCGTTCATGCCCAACCTCAACTCGAACTTCGACCTCGGCCGCAGCGTGACCCCCTCGCGGTCCCAGCTCGACGGGCGCCTGTCCCAGTTGCCCGTCAACACAGAGACCGGGGCGGCCGGCATCGGCATCGAGCAGGCGACCCGGTGGCACGGCGGCCGGTACACCCTCAACTGGGACAACGGGCGCACCGAAACCAACAACGTGTTCTTCAGCTACAACCCGAGCTTCCGGAGCTTCGTGGCCCTCGGCTACACGCAGCCGCTGCTGCGCGGGCGGCGGATCGACGCGCCGCGCCGCCAACTGCTGGTCAGCCAGCTCAACCGCGACATCTCCGACATCGATCTGCGCGAGACGATCACCAACACCGTGGCGGAGGTGCGCCGCGCCTACTGGGAGCTCGTCTACGCGAAGGCCAGCGTCGAGGTCCAGTTGCAGGCGCTCGAGCTTGCCGAGCAGCTCGTCCGCGACAACCGCGCGCGGGTGGAGATCGGCACGCTCGCGCCGATCGACATCGTGCAGGCCCAGTCCGAGGCCGCGCAGCGCCGGCAGGCGGTGGCCGAGGCGGAACAGAACCTCCGCACGGCCGAGCTGGTGCTCAAGCAGCTCATCGTCGGCGGGACCGACGACGAGGTGTGGGATGCCGAGATCAACACGGTGGACCGGCCGGTGCTGGACCTCGGGCCGGTCGACGTGGACCGCGCGATCCGCACGGCGCTCGACGCCCGTACCGATATCTCGCGCACCCGCCGCCAGGAGGAGATCAACGACGTCACGCTGCGCAATCTCGCCAACGACACGCTGCCGTCGCTCGACCTGGTCGGCTCGTATCGACTGCAGGGTCAGGGCGGCACACGGCTCGTTCCCCAGGCCTTCGGCGATCTCCCGGTCCTCGGCGGTCGCACGGTCGACAGAATTCCGGGCGGGTACGGGGACGCCCTCACGCACCTCGCCGGCCTCGACTTCCCGGACTGGACCGTCCAGCTCCAGCTCTCCTATCCGCTGGGCCAGAGCGCGCAGCGGGCGGCCCATGCGCGGGCGCAACTGCAGATCCGGCAGACGCGGGCGCAGTTGCGGCAGCTCGAGCTGCAGATAGCCACGGAGGTCACCAACGCGGCGGTGCAGATCGAGAGCGTACAGGAGCGCATCGACGCGGCGCGCGCGGCCCGCGAGCTCGCCGAGGAGCAGCTCGCGGCCGAGGAGAGCAAGTTCGAGGTCGGGACGTCGACCAACTTCTTCGTCGTGCAGGCCCAGCGCGACCTGGCAACGGCCCGCGACAGCGAGCTCCGGGCCATTCTCGACTACCAGAACGCGGTCATCGAATTCGAGCGGGTGCAGCAGACCTCGTTGTCCCGCGCGGGCATCTCGATCATCCAGTAGGAGCCGGGCCGGCAGGAGCCCGGCGACCCGGAAGGGAGCACGATGAAGAAGGCGGTGGCGGTGGTCGCGCTGCTGGCGGCAGGCATCAGCGCCTACGGGTATTTCGGCTCCCGCGCCGGCACGTTCGTGCCGGAGGTGCGGACCGTGACGGTCACGGTCGGCGACGTCGTCGATACGGTCGTCGCGACCGGCGCGCTCGAGGCCGTCACCACGGTGCAGGTCGGCAGCCAGGTCTCGGGCATCATCCGCGACCTGTACGTCGACTACAACTCCATCGTCCGGGCGGGCGACGTGATCATGCGCCTGGACCCCTCGCTCTTCGAGACGCAGACGGAGCAGGCGCGCGCGAACCTGATCCGGGCGGAAGCCGACGTGGAGCGGCTGGAGGTGGCGCTCGACGACGCGAACGCGCAACTTGCCCGCGCGCTCGATCTGGCGGAACGGGATCTGATCTCGACCACCGAGCTCGAGGCCGCCCAGGTCGGCGCGCGCGCCGCCGCGGCGGAGCTGAAGTCCGCCGCGGCGCAGGTCGTGCAGGCGCAGGCCGCCCTCAAGCAGCACGAGGTCAACCTCGAGCACACGGTGATCCGCGCGCCGATCGACGGCATCGTCATCTCCCGCCTGGTCGACGTGGGCCAGACCGTGGCGGCAAGCCTGCAGGCGCCGGAGCTGTTCGTCATCGCGGCAGACCTGACGAAGATGCGGGTGATCGCCAACGTCGACGAATCCGACGTGGGCCGCATCCGGCCTCGCCAGCGCGTCACGTTCACGGTCGACGCGTATCCGGCGGAAACGTTCGAGGGCGCCGTATCCCAGGTGCGGCTCGAGCCGGTCGTGCAGCAGAACGTGGTGACCTACGCAACGGTAATCGACGCGCCCAACCCCGACCTCAAGCTCAAGCCGGGGATGACCGCGACGATCACCCTCGAGATCGCCCGCCGCGAGAACGTGCGCAGGATTCCGAATGCCGCGCTGCGATTCCGGCCGACACCCGGGACGTTCGCGGCCCTGAACCAGGACGTTCCCGCCGGGCCGCAGGCAGGGGCCGGGTCGGCGGGCGCGCGCCGGTCCGCGGCGGTCGCGCAACCGCCCCGCCGGGACGCCGGGGCGCGGCCGGCCGCCGACCGCGACCCCGGCGGCGCACGCGAGCGCGGCTTCCGGGACCGCGTCCGAACGATGTCGCCGGAAGAGCGCGAGCAGTTCCGCAGGCGCCGGCAGGCCCGCGAGCGGGCGGGTGCGACGGCGGGCGGGCCCAGGGTGGGCCGAGCCGCGACGGGCCGGCGCCCCGCGGACGCCGCCGGCGGCGCGGGCCTGCCGGCCGTCGAGCGGGGCGCTCGGACCATCGACGCCCTGTTCGGACCGCTGCCCGAGACGAGGTCCGCCGGGCAAGTGTGGGTGCTCGAGGACGGACGGCTGGCGCCGCTGCAGGTCAGCCTCGGCCTCACCGACGGCACCGCGACCGAGCTGCTGGGCCATGGCACAGCCGCCACCGCCGGGACGCCCGACGGCCGGCTGCGGCCGGGGACCGAGCTCGTGAGCTATGTCTCGACACCCGACGCCGCGCCGGGGCAGAATGCGGGCAGCGAATCGCCGCTCATCCCGCAATTCGGCCGCGGCCGGCGGCGCTAGGAGCCCGCGCCGAAGCGCGGACTCCACAAGGCGCGCACGGCGCGCCTCGGCGGTAGCGGCGCGGGGCTATGGGGTCCCCGCAAGCGAACGCCGGGGGCTTGGGGCGCAGCCCCATCTGGAGGACAAATGTCGCTGCTCATCATCGTGCGCGTGGCGCTCAAGGCGCTCGGCCGCAACAAGCTCCGCACGGCGCTGACCATGCTGGGCATGATCATCGGCGTGGCCGCCGTCATCACGATGGTGGGGCTCGGCCGCGGCGCCCAGGACGAGATCGAGGCGCAGATTCAGGCGGCGGGGCCCAACATGATCCGCGTGCGGGCGGGGAACTACCGCCGCGGCGGGGTCAGCATGGGCATCGGCGGCGCGCCGACGCTGACCACGTCGGACATCGACGCCATCCGCGAGCAGGTGCCCGGCGTGCAGTACGTCACGGCCTCCGTGAGCACGCGCGACCAGGTCATCGCGGGCAACCGGAACTGGGCCACCCACATCGAGGGCAGCGACGTGGAGCTGCCGTTCATCCGCCTGTGGGACGTCGAGTACGGCACGTTCTTCGACGCAACCCACGTGCGCGCCGCGGCCAAGGTCGCCGTCCTCGGCTCAGTGGTCCGCGACAACCTGTTCGGCCCGGACGCGGACCCGGTCGGCGGGCGGATCCGCATCCGGAACCAGTCGTTCCAGATCATCGGCGTCATGGTCTCCAAGGGCGCGGGCGCGTTCGGCCAGGACCAGGACGACGTGATCTTCGCGCCGTACACGACGGTGCAGAAGAAGCTGCGGGGGCGCGACGGCATCAACATCTCGGGGATGTTCGTCTCTGCCGACTCTCCCGACAGCGTCGAGCGGGTGGCCGCGGACATCGGCGCGGTGCTCCGCGCCGAGCACGGGCTCGCGCCGGGCCAGCCGGACGACTTCATGGTGCGCTCGCAGACCGACGTGACGGAGATGCGCTCGCAGATGACCCGCACGATGACCGGGCTGCTGGCCAGCATCGCCGGCGTCTCGCTGGTCGTGGGCGGCATCGGGATCATGAACATCATGCTGGTGTCGGTCACGGAGCGCACGCGGGAGATCGGCCTCCGCAGGGCCGTCGGCGCGAAGCGCCGCGACATCCTGTGGCAGTTCCTGGTCGAGGCGGCGGTGCTCAGCCTGGTCGGCGGCCTGGTCGGCGTGGGTCTCGGCTACGGCCTCTCGGCCGGGCTGACGCGCTTCCTGCAGTGGCCCACGGCGATCCCCGCCGACACGGTCGCGGCCGCCGTCGTGTTCGCAGCGGCGACGGGCATCTTCTTCGGCTTCTACCCCGCCCGCCAGGCGGCGCGTCTCGACCCCATCGAGTCGCTGCGGTTCGAGTAGCCTCAGTCAGATGGGGCTGCGCCCCAAGCCCCCGGCGTCCGCTCGAGTTGCGTCAGGAGCGCCTGCACGCTCAGGCCGGTGACGGGATCAACCATGTCCGGCGCCAGCTCGGCCAGCGGCGCGAGCACGAAGCGGCGCTCCCTGAACCGGGGATGGGGCACCTCGAGCGCGGGCGTCGAGACCATCAGGCCGCCCATCAGGATGAGGTCGAGATCCAGCGTGCGCGGGGCGTGGCGGAACGGGCGCCGGCGTCCGCGGGCGTTCTCGATCTCGTGCAGGCGCACCAGCAGGTCGGCCGGCGCGGCCGCCGACCAGCCCACCACGACGGCGTTGAGATAGCGCGGCTGGCCGCCGGCGGCGGCGCCGCAGGGCGCCGTGTCCATGAACCCGGACGCGGCCGGAGCCGTGAGAATCGAGCGGAGGCGGGCGACGGCGTAGCGCAGGTGGGCGTCCCGGTCGCCCAGGTTACTGCCTAGCGCAACCGCGGTCCGGAGCATTCATCCCTGCTGCTTTTCCTTGCACTTGATGCAGACGCGGGTCCAGGGGATTGCGTTCAGGCGCGCGGGGGCGATCGGCTCGCCGCAATCGCTGCAGATTCCGAATGTCCCCTGGCTCATGCGCCACAGGGCCTCCTCGATCGCCTTCATGATCTTGGCGTCGGTCTGCCGCACCTTGAGCTGGATGTGAACCTCGTTGGTGCCGTCGGCCTGGTCGGCGAGATCACCCTGGCGCGTGTTGTACTCCATCGACGTCTGGAACGGCTTCATCCCACCCTCGGCCAGGATCTCGCCCCGCTTGCGCAGCAGTGCCTCCTTGTATGCCGTCAGGTCCATGGTGTTCCCTCCGTCGCCCGTGCCCACCCCCCGAATAGCCGATGATAGCACGCGGTCCCGGGCCGGCCGGCCGGCCGGCGCTACTCCGCGCGCAGCGTCGCCAGGGGCCTGCGGCGCAGCACGTCCAGGCTCGACACCACCCCCACGCTGCCGACGACCAGCGCCGTCACGACGACGCCGCCGGCGTTGGTGAAGACGGACGGGAACCAGGCTATCTCGAACACTTGGCGGGCCAGCGCCCACGTCAGGATCAGGGCGCCGATGGAGCCCACGCTGCCGGCGAGGATGCCCAGCACGCCGTACTCCAGCACCAGCATCAGCGTCAGCATCCTCGCGTTCGCGCCCAGCGTCTTGAAGATTGCCGCCTCGTGGAGGCGCTGGAACTTCGTCATCGCCACCGCCCCGACGAGGATCAGGCCGCCGCTGAGCAGCGCGATGCCGCCGACCACGGAGATCGCGAGCGTCACGTAGTCGAGCACGCGCCGCACCGTCTGGAGCACCGTGAGGCCGTCGATGACGGACACGTTGGGATAGCGCGCGACCAGGTCGCGCTGGAGCCGCGCGCGCGCGTCGCCGTCGGCCGGCCCCTGCATGAAGGCGATGTACGTATGGGGCGCCTCGCCGAACGAGCCGGGCCGGAACAGGAACATGAAGCCGCCGCTGCGGGTGTCGTCCCACTGGACCTCGCGCACGCTCGTCACGCGCGCGGCAATCTCGCGGCCCAGCACGTCGAAGCGGACCGTGTCGCCCAGCTCGAGCCCCCGCTCCTCCTGCAGATCCTCCTCGATCGATATCTCCGGCTCCGCGGCCGGGGCCTCGTCCCAGAACCGGCCCGCGATGACCCGCTCGTTCTCCGCCAGGCTGGCGCGGTAGGTGACCGTGTACTCGCGTCCCAGGCCGGCCCGCCGCGCCCCGCGCGGACTGTCGAACGACAGCCGGCGGCCCTCGACCCCCGTGACGCGGGCCCGCAGCACGGGGATCAACGGCGGCGCCTCGCCCAGGCCGGCCTCGAGAATCGCGCTCACGCCGTCGGCCTGATCCTGCTGGATGTCGATCAGGAACATGTCGGGCGCGTCGTCGCGCAGCTCCCGATCGAAGTTGCCGAGCAGGTTGGTCTGCATCGCGCGCACGCCGATGATGAAGAAGCTGCCCAGGCCGACGGCCAGCAGGATCACCCGCGTCTGGTTGCCGGGACGGCTCAGGCTCAGGGCGGCGTGCCGCAACGCGAACCAGGGCGCGCGCTCGAGCGGCGCTACCGCCCGCACGAGACCGCGCCCGATCAGGTGCAGCGCGGCGGCCACCCCGGCGAACCCGCCGCTCACGTACAGGCCGACCTCCAGCGACGCCGCCTGCCAGACGGCGACCGCCACCAGGCCCGCGCCCACCAGGCCGACGGCCGCGACGCGCGCCCAGTCGATGCCCGCGGGCGGGCGCACGGCGTCGCGGCGCAGCAGCAGGAGCGGCTTGGCGTGGCGCACCTCCAGCAACGGCACCAGCGCGAAGAGCACCGAGACGAGCAGGCCGACGGCCACCCCCTGCACCATCGCCGATCCGGTCAGCTCCGTCGAGACGGTCGTCAGCCCGGCCGCGGTCGCCGCCTGCGCGGCCAGCGAATCGGGCACCGCCGCCAGCGCCGCGCGGGCGACACCGATGCCCAGCAGGCTGCCGCTCAGTCCCAGGAGCGCGATCTGGGTCACGTAGACGGCGAGCACGCGGCCGCCGGTCGCGCCGAGGCACTTGAGAATCGCCACGCTGCGCAGGCGTTGCTCGACGAAGACGCGGGTCACGCTCCAGACCCCTATCCCGCCGAGAATGACGATGACGAACCCGATCAGGCTCAGGTAGTTCTCGGTCCGCCCCAGATTGCGCTCGATGCGGCTCTCGTGCCCGCGATACGACCGCACGCGAACCATCTCTTCCTGCAGGTCCTCGCGCAGCACGGCGACCAGCGGATCGATGACCGGCGCCTCGACCTGGAGCAGGATCTGACGGGTGGCGCGGCTGGCGAATCCCAGCACGCCCGTCTCGTCGAGCGCCGCACGGTCGACGAGCACCCGCGGGCCGAAGCTGAACGCCCCCAGCCGCCGTCCCGGCTCCGTGAAGATCACGTCGCGAATCGTGAACGTCACGTCCCCGATCAGGATTTCGTCGCCCACCTCCAGCCCGAGCTGGGCGAGCAGCTCCGGCGCAACCAGCGCGCCATGACCCTGGAGCAGCTCGAAGGAGTAGGCCGCGCCGCCGGCCAGGCGAAACCGGCCGTAGAACGGAAACTCGGCCCGCACGCCGCGCAGCTCGACCACCTTCGTCCGGCCGCCCGCCGCATCGACCACCCGCACCATGGTCGTGGTGTCCACGATCTCGGTGCGCCGCAACGGGGCCACGCCGGCCAGGCGCCCCTCGACGATGCGCCGCGCCTCGTCCGACCAGGGCCGGTCGGTGCGGATGGAGATGTCGCCGGCGAGCAGGGTCCGGGCTTCCGCGGCCAGCGCGACGCGCACGTTCTGGATCAGCGAGCGCAACGCCACGATGGCGGCCACCCCGACCGCAATGCAGACGAAGAAGAACGCCACGCGCCGCCACGACGAGCGCAGCTCCCGGGCCGCCATCCTGATGATGAACCGCATCGGTCCGGTCAGCACGTCCTTCCGTCGCGCATCGAGAGCACGATGTCGGCACGCTCCGTGAGCTCGGGATCGTGCGTCACCATGAGAATCGTCGTCCGCCGTTTCCGGTTCACGTCCACCAGCAGATCGACCACGTGGCGGCCGTTGGTGGAATCGAGGTTGCCGGTCGGCTCGTCCGCCAGCAGGATCGGCGGATCGTTGGCCAGCGCGCGGGCGATCGCGATGCGCTGCTGCTCGCCGCCCGAGAGCTGCGAGGGATAGTGATGCCCGCGGGCCGTGAGTCCGACATCCCGCAGCAGCGCCGCGGCCTTGTCCGCCGGACGCCCCTCCCCCGCGATCTCCAGCGGCACCAGCACGTTCTCGAGTGCGCTCAGCGAGGGGATCAGGTGGAAGAACTGGAAGACGAACCCGATCTTCGCGCCGCGCAGCCTGGCCAGCCTATCCTCGTCGAGACCCGTGATCTCGACCCCGTCGATCGCGATCTCGCCGCTCGACGGGGTATCGAGGCCGGCAATCAGGCCGAGCAGCGTGGACTTGCCGCTGCCGGAAGGTCCGACGACGGCCACGAACTGTCCGGCCGGCACCGAGAGATCGGTCGGGTGGAGGATGGTGAGGGGACGACCGCCGCTGAGCACGGTCTTCGACACCCCGCGCAGCTCGATCATCGTTGTTCTGCCGGCCGGTCCGTCATCGCGCCGCCCCGGTCTCCCCCAGCATCGGCTCGAGCGCCGACCAGACGTGGGCCGCGACGCGCGCGGCGCCGCGGGCGTTGGGATGGATGCCGTCCTCCTGATTGAGCGCCGGCTCGCCGGCCACCCCTTCCAGCAGAAACGGCAGGAAGTCCACGTCGTGCTCGGCCGCGAGCTGCGCGAACACGCGCCGGAAGGCGTCCGTATACGCCGTGCCGAAGTTGGGCGGCGACTCCATGCCCGCCAGCAGCACGCGGATGCCTCGCGCGCGGGCGACCGCGATCATCCGCGCGAGATTGTCCCGCATCTGGTCGATCGGCAACCCCCGCAGGCCGTCGTTGCCCCCGAGCGCCAGGATCAGGATGCGCACATCCCCGTCCAGCGCCCACTCGAGGCGCCGCAGGCCGCCCGCCGTCGTCTCGCCGGAGACGCCCGCGTTGACGACCCGCAGGCGGTAGCCGGCGCGGTCGAGATGCGCCTGCAGCCGGGCCGGGTAGGCCTCGTCCGACAACACGCCGAGGCCTGCGGTCAGCGAGTCGCCGAACGCCACGATGAGCGGCTCGTCCGGCGGCCGGTCAGCCGCCCGGTCCGCGAGGAAGGCCGGCGCGGCGGACACCGCGGGGTCCTCGCCTTCGTCGGCCGCGGGCGCGCACGCCGGGATCAGCAGACAACCGAGCCCCGCGATGCACGCGACGAGACGCCGCCACGGGACGCCACGCTCCCCTGCTCGCTCCATACGATCCTTCTATCCTACACGTCCCGGGGGGCCGCCTTCGATTCGCGCCGCCCGCGCCAGACCCAGGCGTACGCGGCCACGTTGAGCGCTATCACCACGCCGCCGAGCGCGATCTGTCCGGTCCGCGTCAGGCCGGCCGGGTACAACAGGGCCACCAGGTAGCGCTCGACGAAGTCGCCGCCGTACCCGCGCCCGCCCGCGCGGGCGCGCAGCCAGTTCTCCAGCGGGGTCAGCGGGCAGATTGCCCCGGACCATTCGATCGCCACGCCCCAGGCGGCGGCCGGCAGGTGAACCCAGGCCAGCCGCGGCCGCCAGCGTACGCTCAGGCCGCCCAGCACGACGAAGGCGACGAAGCCGAGGTGCAGGATGACCACGGCATCGGCGAGCAGCGACCAGAACACCGGCTCCTCCTCCAGATGGGGCTGCGCCCCAA
>CAZMWA010000009.1:0-11081 GCA_964569405.1 uncultured Vicinamibacteraceae bacterium
GCCCGGCGTCTCCTGGTAGTCGAGGACGAAGACGCGTCCGCCGGCGACGGCCGGGCCCGCGAAGCCGGCCCGCACGGGCGTGCGCCACTTGACGATGAGCCCGTCCGGGGCGAAGCGCTCGACGATGCCGGTCTCGCGCCAGACGGCGGCGCGGTCGACCCCGCGCCACTGCGGCCAGTCCTCGGCATCGACGGCGGCGGTTCCGAAACAGGCGGCGGCGCAGGCGAGCGACGCGATCATCCGGCAGGGGGTACGACGGTCAGACATGGCAGCTCCCGACACGGCACGACCGGCGGCTGGCCGCCGGCGGTGCCGGTCAACGTTCCGACGGTGGTTGCACATGCGCCGCGGCGGCCGGCGCGGCGCGCAGGCGCTCGTCCTGCGGTCGACGGGTGATGCACGAGTGTTGCCAACGGGTGGGACTCATCCTAGCATACGGGGCATGCGGGCTATCCTCTGCCCCATGTTGAGGATGCCCGGGGCCGCCGGCGGCGGCACAAGGAAAAGAGTGACGTGATCGGCCGGTTGCGGGATACGATCGCGAGGCTGGCCGTCTGTCGTGCTCCGGATCCCAAGCGGACGCCGGGGATTCGGGGCGCAGCCCCGTCTGATCGAAGCCAGGGAGGTGGCGAGATGAGTTCGCGAGTACGAATGGCGCTGGTCGTGCTGCCCGTCATCGCCGGCATGCTCTGGTCCGGCGCGGCGCCCGCCGCCGCCCAGGGCCGCACGCCGTGGGGCGACCCGGACCTGCAGGGCATGTGGACGAACACCACGACGACGCCCATGGAGCGGCCGGAAGATCTGGCCGGGCAGGCGACGCTGACCGAGGAGGAGCGCGCGGTGCGCGATCCGGAGGTCCAGGCCGAGGTGAGCTTCGACAGGCCGCCGACCCCCGGCAACGTGGGCGGCTACAACGAGTTCTGGGTGGAGCGGGGCAATCTGATCCGCCAGACGTCGCTCATCGTCGATCCGCCCGACGGCCGCCTGCCCGCCCTCACGCCGGGGGCGGAGCGGCAGCGCAACGAGTTCCTGGCGCGGTGGGTCGCGCCGCCCGGCTCCTGGGAGGACATGAACCTGTACGACCGCTGCATCACGCGCGGCCTGCCCGGCGCCATGATTCCCGGGTTCTACAACCACAACTATCTGATCCTGCAGACGCCCGGCTACGTGGTGGTGCAGGTCGAGATGATCCACGACACGCGCATCATTCCGCTGGATACGGGCGAGCGCCCCCGATCGGGCATTCCGCAGTGGCTCGGCGACTCGCGCGGCTACTGGGACGGCGACACGCTGGTGGTCGAGACCAGGAACTTCGCCGGGAAGGGCGAGCAGCGGACGAACATCGGCCGTTTCTTCCTGACGTTCTCGGGCGGCGAGCACGCGCGTCTCGTCGAGCGCTTCACCCGCATCGGCGAGGACCGGTTGGACTACCGCTTCACGGTCATCGACCCGACCGTCGACACGCGCTCCTGGACGGCGTCGATTCCGATGCAGAAGAGCGAGGATGCGCTGTTCGAGTACGCTTGCCACGAGGGCAACTACGCGCTCGGGAACATCCTGGCCGGTGCGCGGGCCGATGAGCGGGCCGCGGCGGCCGCCGGGCAGCAGTCGCGGTAAGGGGCCGCGGCCGGGAACGGCGCGGCCGATGGCGCACCGGGCCCGTCCGTGAGAGGGGCAGGAATGACAGCTCGCACAGCAGCGCTCGCGGCGTTGGCGGTCATGGCGGCGTCTGCAGGATACGGCGGCCCCGCGGCCGCCCAGAGCGACGACACGCTCTACGTCCTGGACGGGTCGGCCCTGTACCGGGTCGTACCGGACGGCCAGGACGTCAAGGTCGTCGACGACGTCGGGCCGGGGGTGCCGGCCATCGTGAGCACCGTGGCTCCCGCGTACCCGCCGGACATGGACGAGGCGTGGGTGATCGAGTTGGCCGCTGTCATCGAGGAGGACGGCACGGTCGAGGAGGCCGACGTGGTGCGTTCCCAACCGTTCTCGGGACCGGCGCCCCGCCAGGCTGCGCCGCCCTGGGTGATGGAGCTCAACGCCTCGGCCGTCGCGGCCCTCGAACAGCGGAGGTATCGCCCGGTGCTCCTGAACGGCCAGGCGATCCGCATGCGCATCTCGGTGGTGGTCGTCTACGTGCCGCCCGGCGCGAGCGGCATCGCGCCGCCCGCCGCGGCCGGCGGCGGCCAGGGGCAGCCGTGAGGGGCGGCCGGCGCGCGCCGGCGTCGCTGCTGGTGCTGTCGCTGCTGCTCGCGCCGGCCGCTGCCCGCGCGCAGGAGCCGTCGCTCGCGGACGTGCTCGAACGGGCCACCGGTTACGTCGGCGAACTCAGCGCCCGACTGTCGGGCACGGTGGCCGAGGAGCGCTACGAGCAGCGCGCGACGCTGCCCGCCAACAGCGGCATCGGCAGCCGTGTCGGCAGCCGCAGCACCTTCTACCGGCGCACGCTGCGCTCGGACTACCTGCTCGTACAACCGCGGAACGCAGGGTGGTACTACGGATTCCGCGACGTCTTCGAGGTGGACGGGCAGCCCGTGCGCGACCGTCAGGAACGGCTGACCGAGCTGTTTCTCGATCCGTCCGCTACGGCGGACAGGCAGATTCGCGGCATCGTTCGCGACAGCTCGCGCTACAACATCGGCGACGTGCAGCGCAACTTCAACATCCCGACGCTCGCGCTGCTCTTCCTCCACCCGGACAACAGGTCGCGCTTCGATTTCGAGCGCACCGGCGACGGCGAGCCGCCGCTGGGGCTGGACCGGCCCGAGGGGGACGGCGAGGTGTGGGTCGTCGGCTACGCGGAAGACTGGCCGACGACGCTGATCCGCGGGCGGCAGCGCAGCAATCTGCCGGCCAGCGGGCGTTTCTGGATCGAGGCGGCCACCGGCCGCGTGCTGGCCAGCGAGGTCGAC
Organism: uncultured Vicinamibacteraceae bacterium; assembly: GCA_964569405.1. GTDB lineage: Bacteria > Acidobacteriota > Vicinamibacteria > Vicinamibacterales > UBA8438 > JAAXGX01. The sequence continues at coordinate 2,916 of CAZMWA010000009.1, forward strand.
GTGCGGGATCCCGAGGTCGAGGCAACCATCGCCGTGCGTTACCGGCTGGACGCCGGGCTGGGTCATCTGGTGCCGGCCGAGATGCGCGAGCGCTTCGAGAACCGCCGGCAGCGGTCGCGCGTCGACGGCACGGCCACCTACACCGGCTTCCGGCGGTTTCAGGTGCAGGTGAGCGAGTCTGCGCCGTTCCGCGACTGATCGACTGAACTGGAGGGCGACGTGAAGGGACCCGGATTCCTGCTGGCCGTGTCGGCTGTCGTCTCGATCTGCCCGGGGGTCGCGCCGCCCGCCGCGGCGGCGTGCGAGGACGTCGGCGAGATCCGGTTCATCTGCGACGTCGTCAGCCCGGAGGACTTCGCCGTCGTGCCGGCGACCGAATGGATCATCGCTTCCGGAGACCGCGCCGGCGGCCGGATCCAGCTCGTCAACGTGCCGGCGAAGACCGCCACGCCGGTGTTTCCGACGGCCATGCCGGCCGAGCGGCTCGACGCCGCGACCTACCCGACGTGCCCCGGCCCGATCGACCCCCGGGAGGGCGACGAGTTCCGGGCGCACGGCCTGTACCTGCGGCCCGGCCCGAGCCGGGTGCATACGCTGTACGTCGTCCACCACGGGTTCCGGGAGTCGATCGAGGTGTTCGAGGTGAACGCCCGCGGGGCCGCGCCCGCCCTGACCTGGGTCGGCTGCGCGGTGGCGCCCGAGCCGCTCGGCCTGAACGCCGTCGTGGCGACGCCCGAGGGCGGCTTCGCGGCCACGAGCCCCCGCACCGGGGACGTGTGGGAATGGCATACCGGCACGGGCTGGGCGCGGGTGCCCGGCAGCGAGCACAGCGCGCCGAACGGGCTGGAGATATCGAGCGACGGGCGCTGGCTGTACATCGCCGGGTGGCGCGAGGAGAAGCTGACGCGCCTGTCGCGCGGCCAGACGCCGATTCAGAAGGTCGTCCTGCCCCTGGGCTTCCGGCCCGACAACCTGCGGATGTCGGCGAACGGCTCGTTCATCTTCGCCGCCGGTCACGGCAACGTCCGGGAGCCGCGGAACACCGCCGAGGAGACGTCGAACGTCGCGACGATCGACCCCTGGACGCTCGACGTGCGGCGGATATTCGAGCACCCCCACATCGACGACTTCGGCGGCTCGACAACCGCCATCCAGGTCGGCGACGAGCTGTGGCTGGGCACCTACCGGGGCAGGATGATCGCCTATCTCCCGATGCCCGAATAACTCAACGCCCCTGCTGCTCCAGCACCCGCGCGCCGGCGAGGATGCTGGTCATGGCGTAGTTGCCCTCGTGGCAGGCGGCCTCGAAGATCTGGTTCTCCCGGTTGTCTATCCGCTGCAGCGGCAGCTCGATGGTCCAGGGACGGGTCCAGGCCTGCGGGTCGGCGACCGTCACCTGGTACATGATCAGGTCGGCCGCGACGGGGGTGAACCGCTCCACCAGGTGCAACTGCTCGCCGGAGCCGTTGAAGCTGGCCAGGCCGCTGAAGTTCGTCGTGTCGACGACCAGCGTGGCGCCCTCCCAGCGCCCGACGGAGTCGCCGAGCCACTGCCGGATGTGGGGCGCGACATGCGGCCGGCCGTCGAGGGCGACGGTGCGGTACCCGCCGCCGATGTGCCCGTCCTCGTGGTACAGCGTGACGGAGCCGGGCGTCTGGACGATGCGGCTGAACGTGCCGGACGTGCCGCTGATGAAGGGCACGCTGACGCCGCGGCAGCGGTCCAGGTCGCGCCGGTCCTCCGGGCCGTCGGCCAGCTCGCTCCGCATCTTCTCGCGCGCCGCGTCGGCCACCGCCCGGCCGTGCGGCGTGAACGGAATCTTCCCGTCCGGCGGGTCGACGATGAGCGAGGTGCGGCGGGTCCGGATGACCTCCTTGCCGCGCCCGGTGAACGCCTCGTTGTAGGCGCCCTCGACGTCCTCGACCGACCCCGGCTCGGCCCGCACGTCCCGCCGGCGGACGCTGGCCCGCTCCTCCAGGGCCGCCACGTCCTCGTCGGTAAGGAACTCCTGCTCGGCGAACTCGTCGGGGCGCTCGAGCGGCGTCAGGATGTAGCCGGGGCTCCAGATGCCCTGCAGGTCCGGGTCGCCCCACGGGGTGCGGCCCGGCTCGAAGGCGGCCGCGTCGTCCGCCTGCTCCCGGCCGGCCGGTTCCTGGCCCGCCGGCGATGCGGCGAGCAGCGCGCCGGCGACCAACGCCACGAACCCGGTTGCTGTCACGAAACCTCGCTGACGCATCGGAACCTCCTGTGCCTCGGGCCCACCTGCTTGGCGGGACTCTATCACGCGCCCTCCGGCACCCCGCGACGTCGCCGCGGCGCTGAGGCCGGCAGATCGAACAACGGAATGCCCATCGCCCGGGCAGCGCGTGTCATCCGGCGGTCGTAGGTGGCCAGCGCGACGGTCTGTGACTGCCCACGAAGGTGTTCGATCGACGCGACGTGCAGTGCGTCGAGCGTGCGAAGCGGCACGGGAAACGGCGCGAGCGCGCGGGACAGAACGGGCGGCGTCAATTCCAGCAGGGCGATGCGTCCCAGGATCTCACTGGCCGCCGCACCGTGGGATTCCGCGAGGTTGCGCCCGTGGACGCGGGTCCAGACTTCGTACTGGACCAGCCGGCTGGCGACCAGCGTTTCGTTCCAGAGCTCGGCCGGCGGACGCCGGTCCTCGGCGAACAGATGGGCCAGGGCGACAGAGGTGTCGATGTAGATCAGCGGTCGCTCCTGTCGCCGTCCAGCTCGGCAAGGAGCTGCTGCACCGTCATGATTGGCGTCGGCGCCGGAGGGGGCCCAGAACCGGGCGCGGCCGGCGGCGACAGCCAGCCCTGGCGCACCGCATCCGCGAGCAGTGCGTCGGCCAGAATGGGACTTCGCTCCGCCCGTGGTGGCACGATTTCCGCTACCACGCGGTCACGATCCGTCACGAGCACCGTCTCGCCCGCGGCGGCCAGGCGCACGTATTCGCTGAGCCTGTTGTTCAGCACCTTCAGGCCGACGGAGCGCATCGCGCCCAAGGTAGCGTCCGGTGGCCACCTCCGTCAAGTCCGCTGCCTGTCGACTGCGCACGCAGCGGAGCGCGGCCCGGGCTCAGTTGATGGGCACGTCGAGGTGCACCGCGTGGTGCTTGAACTTCCAGCCGGCATCGGTCTTCACGAAGACGTCGTCCGCGGTCCCGGTGTTCTTGATGCTCGACGGCGATGCCGCCACGTCCAGCTCGATCCAGTAGGCGCGCGCGGTCGCCCCGCCGTCGGCCGTCGGCGAGATGCGGATGTTGGGGACGTGGTGCCGGCGCTTCGAGTCGCCCGTCTGGCCGCCGAAGCTGCGCTGGCGCCACGCCATCAGCGCCTCGTGGCCCTCGAGCTGATCACCCGTGGGGAAGACGAACACCGCGTCTCCCGCGAACGCCGAGAGCCACAGGTCGGCGTCGCGGAAATCCGAACCCTGGTACATGGTGGCGTACAACTGCGTGATCTCGGCCCGATCCTCGGCCGTCAGCGTGGCCGCGGCCTCTGGTTGCCCGTGCATCCATCCGGCAGCGGCGACGAGGGCGAGCAGCGTGGCGGCGAGCAACGGCGTACTTCTGCGCATGATTCCTCCTCCAGGGACGACCGGACAGAGCATCATACAGCGACTGCCGGGGACGCCATCTTCCGCGCCCGGCCGCCCGGCCGCACGCCGGGACGACAACCGCGCGCTCGCACCGGACGGGCGCACCGCACGCGGCGGCCGGCCTGCTATCATCCCGGCATTCCCACTCCTGGAGGACATATTGGACAACTCGTTCTTCGCGTTCTTCGCGCTTCGCCGCCTGGCTCGCCGTCCGTGTCTCGTGCTGGCCGCCGCCCTGTTGCCGGGGGTTGCCGCCAGCCTCGTCCATGCAGGCGGCGCAGGGTCTGCCGGTCAGGCAGGTGCAGCCGGCCCCACGGTAACGGTGCTGGCCCAGGGCGGGCCCCTGCACGGGTCGAACGGCATCATGTTCGGCCCCGACGGCAACCTCTACATCGCCAGCGTGGTCAGCTCGCAGATTCTCGCGATCGATCCCGAGAGCGGCGAGACCGTCGGCAGTTGGGGTCCCGAGGAGGGCGTCAACGGACCCGACGACCTGGCCTTCGGCCCGGACGGCTCCATGTACTGGACCGACATCGCCGGCGGGGAGGTGGGCAGGCGCGCGCCCGACGGGACCACGACCATCGTCGGCGCGCCGGGTCCGGGCGCCAACCCCATCACGTTCTCGGACGATGGCCGCCTGTTCGTGTCACAGTGCTTCCTCGGGACGCACCTGTTCGAGATCGACCCGAACGGCGTCGCGGAGCCGCGCCTGATCAACGACGAGCTGGGCCCCGGCTGCGGGCTCAACGGCATGGACTGGGGACCGGACGAGCGGCTGTACGGCCCGCGCTGGTTCAACGGCGAGGTCGCCCGCGTCGATGTCGACAGCGGGGCCGTGGAGATCGTGGCCACGGACTTCGCGATACCGGCGGCCGTCAAGTTCGACTCGCAGGGTCGCCTGCACGTGCTCGACACGCAGCGCGGCCAGGTGGTGCGCATCGACCTGGGGAGCGGCGACCGGGAGGTGGTCGGCCGGCCCGGGGTCGGCCTCGACAACCTGGCGCTCGACGTCGACGACCGCATCTTCGTCTCCAGCTTCCTCGACGGCTCCATCGTCGAGGTCACCGGCCCCGAGACCAACCGCGTGGTCCTGCCGAGCAGCGTCAACTCGCCGGGCGGCGTGGCCTACACGCCGGCGGGCCGGCTGTTCCTCGCCGACGGCGGCGCGCTGCGCGAGCTCGACCCGGCGACCGGGGCCAACCTGCATACCGCGGGCGCCATGGTTACCGACGTGGGGCAGGTGGCGTCGGTCCATCCGCACGGCGACCACCTGGTGCTGTCGGGACCCGGCCTGGGCGGCCCCGCCATGGTCACCGTCTGGAATCCGGACGCGGACGCGGTCGTCGCGCGGGTCGAGGGCTTCGACGAGGCGGTCGACGCGCTGGCGTACGGCGACGACCTCATCGTGAGCGAGTACGGCACGGGCAGCGTCGTGCGCCTGCATCCCGACGCGCCGGGCGAGCGCACCCCGCTCGCGAGCGGGCTGGCGGAACCGGCCGGCCTGGCGCTGCACGGCGGGGACCTCTACGTGGCGGACCGTAGCGGGAGCGTGCTTCAGGTTCTCGACGACGGCGAGACGGTCGAGCCCGCCCGCACGGTGGCCAGCGGCCTGGCCGGGCCCGAGGGCATCGCCGCCGGCGACGACGGCGCGCTGTACGTCGTGGAGGTCGAGGCCGGGCGGGTCACGCGCATCGATCCCGGGTCGGGCGAGGCGACCCCGGTCGTCGACGGCCTGGCGCTCAGCGGCCCGGAACGGCGGGCGCTCGGCCCGGCCACGTCCATCGGCGAGTTGGCCGGCATCGCGGTCGGCGACGACGGCGCGCTATTCGTATCGGCCTACCGGGACAACCGAGTCTACCGCATCGAGCCGTGAGTCCGGGCCAGGGACTGCGGCAACGATTCGGGTAGAACTGGCAGGTAGCGGTGTACCGATGAGCCAGATAATCGCGGAGATCTACGATGCATTCCGTGCTGCCGGTGTCGACGACGCGATGGCCAAGGCTGCGGCCGGGGCCCTTGCCGGGTGCGAGGAGCTCGCGTCCAGGGCGGATATCGCCGAGGTCAAGGCCGAGATCGCCGAGCTGAGGGCCGACCTCAAGCTGCTCAAGTTCGCTTACGGGCCGGCCATCCTCGGCCTGCTCATCAAGCTGACGTTCTTTCCGTAGACAGCGCGAAAAGAAAAGAGCCGGCCCCGCGCAGGCAGGGGCCGGCTCGCAATGCTCCGCCGGTGTTCGAGGGCTACTCGGAGCCCTGGGCCGCGGCGGCTTCCTCGGCGCGTGCGCCGGCCAGGATGTTGTAGAGGCCGTAGTTGCCCTCGTGGCAGGCGTACTCGTACAGCGGCTGGTCGTTCCACTGCATCGGGATCTCGTACGTCCAGGGCGTCACCCACACGGTCGGGTTGTCGACCGTCGCCTCGTACATCAGCGTCGTCGGCGAGACGCGCGTGAAGCGCTCGGTCAGGTGCAGGTACTTGTCGGTCTGCCCGGACGAGAAGCTGGTCTCGCGCAGGAAGTTGGTCGTCTCGACGACCAGCGTGTCGCCGTCCCAGTGGCCGCGCGACTCCCCGGTCCACTGCGGCAGCCCGGCGGTCGGGCGCCCGTCGAGCGGGATGACGCGGAAGTTGTGGTTCATCTCGTTGAGCAGCACCACCTGGTCGGGCGTCTGGAAGAGCTGCACGTTCTGGTTGTAGCCGCCGGGCGTCATCGGCGGGCCGGAGTTGAAGCCCGTGATGCAGCGGAGCTGCAGGCCCTCGTTGCCGAAGTCCTCGACCCAGCCGCCGGTGGTGGGCGCATGCATGCCGATGCCCTGGCGCTCCCTCGCGATCGCGGCTTGCCTCTGCTGCGAGGCCGCCGTCATCGCCGGCTTGCGGCCGTTGGGCGGATCGACGATGAGCGACGTGCGCCGCGTCTCGACGGGCGACGTGCCGCCGTCGAGCCAGAAGTTGTTGTAGAAGCCGGGCGCGCCGTCCTCGCCGCGATCGACGCTCTCGGTGGCGGTCGTGCGCCGCGCCGGCCGGTTGAGCAGCTCCTCGTTCCGGGCGAGCGCGTTCTGCTCGAGCTCGGCGGCCTCCTCCTCCGTCAGGAACGCCTGGTCCGCGAGATTCGCGGGGCGCTCGAGGGGCGTGAGGGAGCGGAAGTCCCAGACGCCCTGCAGGTCCGGCGCTCCCCACGGGGTGCGCGGCGCCTCGGCCGTCTCCGCCGGCTGGGCGGCGGCAAACGCGGGCGTCAGCACCAGGACTGCGGCGAGGGCGCACACCGCCGCTGGAATTCGCTGGCTCATCTCTCCTACCTCCTTGAACTGTCTTGATTTGCGTACACGCATCCGAGTACAAGACATGATGGATCAGGACTCTGCCGGGCGCAAGGTTCGGTGTGGAAAGGGGGAGCCCGTGTCGCTGAGAACCATCGTCGCCGCGAGCCTGCTGCTCGCGTTGCCCGCAGTCGCCGGCGCGCAGCCGCCCGCGAGCGGGGGGGTAGCCCGCACGCCGTGGGGCGATCCGGATCTGCAGGCGATCTGGGACTACCGCACCCTCACCCCGGTGGAGCGTCCCGAGGAGTTCGGCGACCAGGCCGTGCTGACCGAGGAGGAGGCCGCCGAGCTCGAGGCGGAGGCGATCCGCAACAACGTCGATCGCGTGCCGCCCCCGGGCAGCGTCGGCGGATACAACCGGTTCTGGCTCGACTTCGGCACGAACGTCATCTCGGGCGGGCGCACCTCGCTGATCATCGACCCGCCCGACGGGCGGCTGCCGCCGCGGCTGCTTGGCGTCGTGGAGCAGGAAGCCGACTTCCAGAGGGACGTGCCCGCGGCTCGGCCGATCCGCTACCGCTCGGGCGGCGCGGGAACCGACGGCCCCGAGGATCGCGGGCTGTCGGAACGCTGCATCGTCGGCAACAACGTCGGGCCGCCGATGCTGCCGGACGCGTACAACAACAACGTGCAGATCTTCCAGACGCCCGACCACGTCGTCCTGTTCAACGAGATGATCAACGACGCGCGCATCGTGCCGCTCGACGGCCGCGCGCATCTTCCCCATCACATCCGCCAGTGGATGGGCGACTCGCGCGGCCGCTGGGAGGGCGACACGCTGGTCGTCGAGACCCGCAACTTCGTCAACGAGGTGGCCTACGGCTCCAACATCCGCACCGCCTACGGGACGGGCGACGCCTACCACCTGACGGAGCGCTTCCGCCGGGACGGCGACGACCGGCTGCACTACGAGTACACGGTCGACGATCCGCTGACCTTCACGCGGCCGTTCACAGTTGCGCTGCCGATGCGCAGGCTGGAAGGCGGCACCATTTTCGAGTACGCCTGCCACGAAGGGAACTACGGGCTGTACAACCAGTTGTCCGGGGCCCGGGCCGAGGACCGGGAGGCGGCTGAAGCGGCGGCCGCGGGGTCGCGCTAGGAGTCTGCGCCGTGGAACGGTGCAGACTCCCGGGAGGATTGGTTCGGCGGCAATCGGAGCCGCAGGCGACGATTTCCGGGCGAGGGCCGGGCCGTCGGCCCCGTCTGATTGAAGCTACGGCGCGGCCTCCCGGGGCGGCAGCGCCAGCA
>CAZMWA010000010.1:0-6129 GCA_964569405.1 uncultured Vicinamibacteraceae bacterium
CACCGAGCCCAACGACGTGCTGGTGGCGCCGGACGGCAGGATCTTCATCGCCGAGACCCACAGCGCCCAGTTCCAGGACGAGCCCGGGCCCGGCGCGAAGAGCCGCATCTCCATCTGGGAGCCGGACGGCTCCTTCGTGAAGACCTTCGGCGAGTGGGGCCTGGAGGACGGCCAGTTCCGCTCCCCCCACTCCCTGGCCATGGACTCCCGGGGGCGCCTGTTCGTGGCCGACCGCGGCAACAACCGGATCCAGATCTTCGACCAGGACGGCAACTTTCTGGAGGAGTGGACGCAGTTCAGCCGGCTGAGCGGGATCTACATCGACGCCGACGACATGCTGTACGGCGCCGATTCCGAATCGAGCGCGACGCGCAACCCCGGCTGGCGGCGCGGCCTGCGCGTCGGCAGCGCGCGCACCGGCGAGGTCCTGTACTTCATCCCGGACCCGGCCGGGGAGCAGGCCCGGGGCACGAGCGCGGCGGAGGGCGTGGCGGTCGATGCGGCAGGGAACATCTACGGCGCGGAGGTCGGTCCGCGCGCGCTGAAGAAGTACGTTCGACAGTAGGCGGCCGAGACCGATGCGGCGAAGCGGTCGATACGCAGTTGCGGCCTTGCTGCTCGTGGCAGCCGCGGCGCCGGCGCGCGCCGAGGAGATCGTGGCCGAGCGGCGGGTGGTCATCCTGACGCCCTCGCTTGAGGATCCGCGCCTGGCGGCCGCCCGCGAGGCGCTGGCGTTCTGGAACCGGACGCTGGCCGGGCTGGGCCTCGGCGCGCGGCTCACCGAGGCCGCCCTCATCGTTGAGTCGCCGCTGACCCGACCGCTCGAGAACTACGCCCAGCGCCTGTGGCGGCAGGCGGGACGGATCTCGGCCGGGGAGAACGGACCCCGCCCCCCCGAGGAGCTGCGCGGCATGGAGGGCGACATCGTCCTCCTGCTCTCGCGGCAGCACCTCATGTCGTTCGCCTGGCCGGTGGACCGCACGGAGCGCTACTTCGTCGCCATCGGGACGCGCTCGAACGATCCCGTCAAGAGCCCGGTGGCGGTGCACAACGTCGTGGCCCACGAGCTGGGACACGCGCTCGGGCTGGTCCACAACAACTTCCCGGCCGCCCTGATGTGCAGCCCGTGCCGCTCGTCGCTGATCGCGTCGTACAAGGATCGGTTCCTGCCGCTGACGGCGAACGATCGGGCCCGGCTGCAGGCGTTGTATTCGACGCGCTGATTCCATCCATGACGCCGCAGCTCACGGCGTCGATCGGGACGCACCCGGTGCGGTGGGGCCTGCTGCTGGGCTCCCTGTTCTGCGCCGCCATCGGGGCGATACTCAGTCTGGCCATGGAAGGGACGCTGGCCGGCGAGTACTTCACGGTCAGCTACTGCATCGCGCTCTCGGTGCTGGCCTGCACCCAGCTCGGGGCCTCGTACGGGCCTGCGTGGCTGCCCCGCGAGCTGGTCAGGTTCGTCATGGTCGCGTGCGGGCTGGTCAGCGGCCTGGCTGCCGGCGGCGTCCTGATAGCGGGCAGCCCGGCGCTGCTGCTCGCGGATCCCGTGCGCGTCGTGATCGGGGCGCTGGTCTGTGCGGTTGCCGGCGTCGGATTCGAAGCGCTGAAGCAGGTCTGGAACGCGCGTGCCGGGCTCGAGCAGGCGGAGCGGGACAGACTGACGCGCGAGAAGACGCTGGCGGAAGCGGAGCTCCGCGTGCTTCGGGCGCAGGTGGAGCCGCACTTCCTGTTCAACTCGCTCGCGAATGCCAGCTCGCTGATCCGCCGGCATCCCGAGCGTGCCGCGCGGCTCCTGGAACGGCTGACGTCGCTGCTGCGCGTCTCGCTGTCGCGGACCCGCCGCGCCGCCGGGACGCTGGGCGACGAGCTCGCGGTGGTGCGCGCCTACCTCGACATCCAGGCGCTGCGCATGGCCGGGCGCATGACGTACGACGTGCAGGTGGACCCCGGTCTCGAGTCGGCGCCGCTGCCGCCGCTGCTCGTTCAGCCGCTGGTCGAGAACGCGGTGCTGCACGGTATCGAGCCGTCGGCGGCGGGCGGGCGCGTCGTCGTTCGCGCGGAGGCGACCGGCGAGACCGTGCGCATCCGGGTGACCGACAACGGGGTCGGCTCGCATGCGGAGAGCGCGGGGCGGGCCGGCGGCATCGCCCACGTCCGGGAGCGGCTCCACGCCATGTTCGGCGAACGGGGCCGGCTGGTGCTCACGGCGATGCCGGGGGGAGGCAACCGGGTGGACCTCCGGATTCCCCGGACGTCGGAGGCGGGACGCGGTGGGGAGATGCCCCCTGTCCACGCGCCCGCGCCGCTCGTCGCCGACGCCAAGCCCTGAGGGCGGCCGGCCCGTCGTTCCGCTACGCCGGCAACCGACCGCAGCGCCCGGTCCGCAGCCGTGCGCGGGACTCGTTGTCCGTTCGCTCGCCCGCATGCAAGTTTCGGTCCGCAAAGAGCGGCTTCTGTCGTTCCGGCCGGGCGGCGCTGGAAGAATCCTGGGACAATAACGGGTTGGCGGCGCCGCCGAAACGGGTTGCCTGCGGTGGGCGGGTTCAAGTTCTATTGGAAGCATGGGGTCGTCGGTGACCGCCCGGATTCTCCGGCATGCGGGCCGCCGCGAGTTCGTGCGGCGGCGCGTACCTATCTCGACGTCCAGGCGTTACGCATGGCAGGACGCATGACGTGCCAGGTGTCCGCGGAGCTACGGACGCCCGCGCCCGTCCGGGAAGCGGTGGCTGGATGAGCAACGTCAACGGGGCCACGGCGTTGATCGCCGACGACGAGCCCGCGCTGCGCACGGAGCTCGAATGGCTGCTCGGCGACGCGTGGCCGGAGCTCGTCGTCACGGCGTCCGTCGGGGATGGGGCTTCCGCACTGGAGGCCATCGATCGCCTGCAGCCGGACGTCGCCTTCCTGGACATTCGCATGCCGCCCCCGTCGGGCCTCGAGGTGGCGAAGCGCATCGGCGCAGGCACCGCCATCGTCTTCGTCACGGCGTACGACAATCATGCCGTCGAGGCGTTCGAGTACGCGGCCGTCGACTATCTCCTCAAGCCGGTGCTCTGGCCGCGCCTGAAGGAGACCGTACGCCGCCTGAAGCGGTGGCTCGTGGGCGGCGGCCGGAGCCTGCTCGACCCGCAGACTCTCGAGTCCCTGGTCGGGCGCCTGGCGAGCGCACCGGCCTACCTGCACTGGTTGCGGGTGGGACAGGGGGAGCGGATCGAGATCGTCGCCGTCGACGACGTCGCCTTCTTCCGGTCCGAGCGCAAGTACACGGCAGCCGTGACGAGCGAAGCGGAGCATCTCATCCGCACCCCGATCGCGGAGCTCTCGGCGCAGCTCGACCCCGAGCGGTTCTGGCGCATCCACCGCGGCGCCATCGTCAATGTCGGGGCGATCAGGGAGGCGCGCCGCGACCTGCGCGGCCGCTATCGGCTGGCATTGAGGAGCCGGCCGGAGGTGCTGCGCGTGAGCGCGACCTACGGACACCTGTTCCGGCGCATGTAGGCGCGGGCCGCGCGGCCCGGCCACCGGCAACCGGGGCGGTTGGCGGCGATCGGGATAGAATCGCCGTCATCCGGGTCTTCACGGCATCCAGGGAGGTTGCAGCGATGACGCTCTCACGACGCAAGGCGCTCTCGATCTCCGGGCTCACGCTCGCCGGTCTCTCCCTCGGCGCCGTGCGGCCGGGGCGCGCAGCGGTCCGGCCCCGGCAACAGGAACAGGACGACTGGCCGGACCGGCTGGTCGAGCGGCCGCTCCGCGAGGGCTTCCCCGCGCCGCTGCCGCTCAACGCGGACGGCTCGGCTCCCGAGCACCCGGAGAGTTCGGCCGGCCCGATCACCGATCCCGTGCTGTGGCGCACGCCGGGCCGGGAGACCCCGCAGATCGAGTTCGACTACCGCCGGATGGCGATCAGGGTCGACACGCGCGGCCTCGCCCGGCTGGCCGGGACGCTGCGGTTCGCGGATCTCGAACCGCTGCCGCAGGTGTCGCACACGTTCCTGCTGCAGTGCGGCGCACCGAATCCGCGCGGGATCGTCAAGTGGACCGGCGTCCGCTTCAGCGACTTCGCCGACCTGCTGGGACTCGTCCCCGGGGCGCACTACTGCCGCTTCGTCGGGTCCGACCGCTTCTACGCCGACGAGCCGCTGACCACGCTGCGCCGGCCGCAGGTGATGCTCGCCTGGCTGATGAACGACGAGCCGATTGCGCCGCGGCACGGTGCGCCCCTGCGCCTGATCGTGCCGTTCCGCTACGGCAACCGGAGCGTCAAGGCCATCACCGCGATGACCTTCAGCACGCCGGGCCCGCGGATGCCGCCGTTGCCGGCCTGAGCGTCGCGTCGGGTCCCGCCCGACATCCGGCCGCGACGGCGCTCAGCGCTTCCCGAGGATGCCCCTGTGCGCGATCTCGGCGAGCGGCCGGCGATCGTCCCGCGGCTGCTCGCGCTCCTGCAGCTCGGGCGGCAGCGCCGCGCGCGGGCCGATGCGGCCGGCGGCGAACGCGCACATGGCCGCGTGGCGCTCCGTGTCGACGCCCAGCTTCGCGTGCGCGGCGTCGACGTCGATACCCGCCATCGCGTGCGTCGAGATGCCCATCGCGTGCGCCTGCAGGGCGAGCGACATCCAGGCCGCCCCGGCGTCGAACTGCGCGGTGCGCGGCTCGCGGCCGTCGTCGGTCCGGATCCTGGCGAAGAGGAACGCCAGCAGCGGCGCCTGCGTGGCCCACACGCGGTTGCCCGGCTTGAGGATCGAGTCGAACACCGGGCGATCCGGACCGTCCGTCTCGTACAGGAAGAGCCACGGCTGGAGGTTGGAGGAGGACGGCGCCCAGCGCGCCGCCTCGAACAGCGAGGCGATCTCGGCGGCCGTCAGACGCTCCGGGGCGAACGACCGCGGCGACCAGCGGTCGATGAACTGCGCGTCGACGCGGGCCGTGGCCACGCGCGGATTGGGTGTCTGGGTCATGGGTTTGCCGTCTGCAGCGGCGGGCCGGCCTGCCTGCAGGCCAGCTCGAACACCGCACTGGTCATCCACTGCTTGAAGCCCGCGTTGTCCATGAACTGCTTGAACAGCTCGGTGTCGTCCTTCATCAGGCTCGTCATCACCCGCAGCAGCGCCCTGTCGTGCTCGATGCGGGTGTTGGCGGCGTCCGAGTTCAGCATGGCGTTCCTGAAGGCGGCGTCGGCGGCCACACGGGCAGGGATGGTCTCGGTGACAAGCTGCCGCACGCGGTCGGCGTCGTCCCAGTCGATGTCGCCGAACAGGTCGTTGAACGCCCTGAGGATGTTGGAGAGGCGATCCAGCTCGGGCTCCGGTTTCGACCCGCCGCCGCCGGTCGGCACGGGGTCGACCTCGGCGTCCTCGTCCGGCAGGACGATCTTCTGCATCGCCCGCTTCTCGACCCGGTAGCTGTCCATGTCGATGGCGTCCAGGATGCCCTGCGACAGGTCGTCGTCATCCGGCGCCGGCAGCCTGGGGATCAGGAAGTTCAGGAAGATCGAGCGCTTCTCCCACCCTGCGTTGCTGTAGGGCAGCACCGACGCGAGGAAGGCGTAGGTCCGCACGAAGCCCTTGGCGTTGCCCTTGAACGCCACCTGCCCGTCCTCGTCCAGTTCCTTGCGATAGACCTCCACGCACGCGTCGAGGATCGGATCGAGCTGCTCGCGATCGGTCCCGCCCAGGTAGCGCTCGACGAACTCGTCGACCTGCCCGGGCGTGTAGACCTGGGCCGCGTCGAGGTCGGCCTGCAGGTCGTGCAGCTTGTCGGGATCGGTCTCGTCGGCCAGGATCGTGGTGCGGTAGAAGTCGGCGAAGGCGTCGCGGATGCTGTCGGCGTCGTTCAGGAAGTCGAGCACGAAGACGTCGTGCTTCTTCGGGTGCGCCCGGTTGAGGCGGGACAGCGTCTGCACCGCCTTGATGCCGGACAGCGTCTTGTCGACGTACATCGTGTGCAGCAGCGGCTCGTCGTAGCCCGTCTGGAACTTGTCCGCGCAGACGAGGAAGCGGTACGGGTGCTCCTGGAACTTCGCGGCGATCTGCCCGGCCGGAAAGCCGTTCAGCGACGCCTCGGTGACCTTCTCGCCGCCGTACTCCGGCTCGCCCGAGAACGCCGCGATGGCCTGGTAGGGGC
>CAZMWA010000011.1:0-12748 GCA_964569405.1 uncultured Vicinamibacteraceae bacterium
GTAGACGAGGTCGAGCTCCGGGTCGTAGCTGCCGACCATCCACGCCGACGCGTGGCGGCGGGCCGACAGCGGCAGGCCGCCCCAGGTGTCGCCGCCCGGCTGGTCGGGGGTGGCCGCGGTGTTGATGCGCCACAGCTCCTCGCCCGTGGCGGCGTCGTGACCGGTGATGAAGCAGCCGCCCGGGCGCGGGCTCGACGGGTTGCAGCGCGACCCGTTGACGACCTTCCCCTTCACGATCACCGGTCCGGCCGTCTGGGCCACCTGCTCGCGGTAGTCGGCCCGCTGCGTCTCCCACACCAGCTCCCCGGTCCGCGCGTCGAGGGCGACGAGGTAGGCGTCGTTGGTGGCCAGGAAGATCTTGTCGTCGTAGATCGAGACGTTGCGGTAGCGGGCGCGCGTGCCGGTCACGTTCCAGGGGTTGTCCGGCACGTTGCGCCGGTACTCCCACAGCAGGTCGCCGGTCCGCGCGTCGAGCGCCTGCACGATGTCCTCGACGTTGGCCAGGAACATGACGCCGTCGTAGACGAGCGGCTCGACCTCCTGGTAGCCCTCCTGCATCGCCCGCGACCACACCAGCCGCAGCTCGCCGACGTTCTGCGCGTCGATCTGGTCCAGCTCGCTGTAGCCCCAGAGGGGGTAGCCGTTGCGAAACGTGATCCAGTCCTCGGGCCGCGGGTCGCGCAGCATCGCGTCGGTGACCGGCACGAAGTCGCGCAGCAGCTCCGGCACGTCGTCCCCGCCGGCCCCGGCCGGCTCCTGCGCCGCCGCGCCGAGCCCGAGCGCGGCCGCGCCGGCGACCGCGAGCAACACCGCCGGGAATCGATTGGTCGCCATGGCGCGCTCCCCTAGTGAGTCAGCCCGTACATCATGTAGTTGACGCCCAGCTCGAAGCCGACGCTCATCGGCTCGATCGGGAAGTAGCCCATGCCGCCCATCTGCCAGTACTCGGCCAGGTTCGTGTTGTAGTTGGCGATCGACATCATTCGCCCGCGGGGATCGTTGTCCTCGAACAGGCCGAAGTACTCGGGCGTGCGCCCGCGCAGGTGGTGGTACATCGGATTGGGAATGTCCAGCCGCCGGATGCGGAAGAACTGGTCGAAGATGGGATGCGACAGATCGAGCCGGATCCACTGGCCGCCGGGTATCACGCGGTTCATCTGCGCCTCGAAGTTGGCCCACTGGCGCCCCTCGAAGTCGTTCATGATGAGGAACCCGCCCTTGAGCAGCCAGGCGCGCAGGTGCAGCGCCTGCTCGTCCGTCATCACCCAGAAGCCCGGCTCCTGCATGAGGGCGACGGGATACTTGAACAGATCGGGATCGTCGAGCGTGAGGATGAGGCTGCCGTCGGTTCTGGCGTCGACGAGCGTGAAGTCGTCGAGCATGGTCATCAGGTTCTGCTCGGCGCGCGGAAACTCGTGGGCCCAGAACATCTCGCCCCGGCCGCTGACGCGCGTGCCGTAGCTGCCGTCGGTCCAGCGCAGCCGCACGAACGTGAGGCCGCCGTCGTAGGGCAGGTCCTGTTGGCCCCAGTTCCCGAAGCGCCACCCGGGAAACTGGGCCGACACGGCCGTCACGCCGCCGAGGACCGCGATCGCCGCCAGCACGAGCAGTGTCCGACGCATGGGGTTACGGCCTCCGGTCGGCCTCGTTCACCGTCACGTACAGATCCCGGTTGGCCCACAGCACGCCGTCGAGCGCGGTCGCGCGCAGCACGAACTCCCCGGCCCGGCTGAACCGCACGCGCACCTCGAACCGGCCGTCCGGGGGTACGGGCGGCGGCGGGTCCGGACCGGGCAGGAAGTACGGATGGACGTGCTGCTCCGGATCGAACGTCACCGTGTCGGCCGCCCCCCGGTACACGAACCACGTGACGCTCAGGCCCGAGCGGGAGTTCATGCGGGAGGCGTCCGTCGGCGGCGGCGGCAGCCCGTCGTCGCTGGCGTACGCGGCCAGCGACAGCGGCTCCCCCACCTCGACGGTCCTCCGCACCTCCCCCACCAGACTCAGCGTCGGCGGCTCGTTGCCCGGCGTGCGGGGCGTGTTGCTGACGGCGTTGCCGTCGAACGAGATCATGTCGTTCTCGATCGCGTAGTCGGGCAGGAGCGTGGCGTAGGCCTTCTCCGTCCGGCCGTGCGCCGTCAGCGTCCAGACCAGCTCGCTGCCGCCGAAATCGCTCGGCACGGTGACGCGAAACAGGAAGCGGTGGCGCCGCGGGAAGAAGTACGTGGGCTGTCCCTGGTCGATCCCGCCCGGCTCGACGAAGTTGTCGGGTCCGACCGGGATGTGCAGGTGCTCCGCGTAGTTCCGGTTCAGGTAGCCGAACACCAGGTTGAACGTGCCGTCGGGATTCGCCTCCCAACCCTCGTAGACCGGCGCCACGTTCTGGCCGCGGTCGTAGCGCACCTGGGCGCCGGCGGCGCCGCCGGCCGCAACCGCGAGCAGGAGGCCGGCCGCCGCGATACCGGCCGCCCCCCGCCGGCCGCAGCCCCGTGCAGCCACCGCCGCGCGACGTCCCGCGCCACTCATCGCTGTCTGCGCTGTCCGCCCTGCCGGTGTCCCCTGCCGCTCGGGGGCACCGCGGGGCACGGTCTCACTGGTTGCCGGCCGCGGTCGCCGCGGGCTCGCACACGATGTCCTGGCCGCGGTCGGTGCACACGCGACCGTCCGGCTCGGACTGCAGCGCCCGGCGCGCGGCGACCTCGGTCTGGAACTCCTCCTCGGTGAGAAAGACCAGTCTGGGCAGGAAGATGAACATGTCGTCGATCGAGCGGCGGCCGTAGCCCTTCCAGTTCCGCGGGTCGACGACCCGCGGGTTCGACTCCGTGTTGTTGTACCAGCCGATGAGGTGCAGCAGCGTGCCCTTCGGCAGCAGCGGCGCCGCGTCGTCCTCGTACGCGTAGACCTTCACCCAGTTGTGGTTGTAGCCCGCGCAGTTGATCATCTCGCGCCTGCCGGTCGTGCCGCCGTAGAACGCCTCGACGCACATGCGCACGCCGCTCGCGTGCATGTGCGGCTCGAAGGTCGACAGGATGGCCGGCTCGGGCAGCGTGTAGTAGTGATCGAACCGCACTTCCTCGCCGGCCGGGATGTCGAGCTCGTCCTTGGGGTTGCCGATGAAGCCGAAGCGGAGCTGCTCGTACTTGGGCTTGTGCCCCCGCGGATGGAACGTGAAGCCGATGTCGAGCCGCGCCGGCACCTCCACGCCGATGGAGTGGGTGTGCAGGTCGAGCATCAGCTCCGAGCCGGCCTCCAGCACGCGCCCCACGGCGTCCGGGTAGACGAGCGCGTTCTGGCCCAGCTCGTAGACGACGAGGTTGTCGCGGCGCTCCGCCGGTGCGTCGGGGTCGGGGGAGATGTCCGTGACGCTCGCGTGGTGCACCACCGCCGACGTCAGATCCGCCCGCTTGTCCAGCTTCCTGACCTCGTCGCGCAGACCCGCCGGCCAGACCTCCTTGACCTCGACCGACCGGATGTAGCGGTCCTCGGCGAGGCCGGTCGGAATCGGCCCGACGTGGCCCCACCAGTCGGAGCCGTTGGCCCGCACGTCGATCACGGGCGAGGAGACGATCAGATCGGGCTCGCCCACGGTCCAGGTGGCGCCGTCCGGCCAATCGATCGGCGGCGGCATGTCGGCCGGATTGCCCCGCGGCGCACCGGCGTCCACCCACTCGGCGATGAGGGCGATCTCGTCCCTGCCGAGCGAGATGTCGTTCTTGAAGCGCTGGAT
Source organism: uncultured Vicinamibacteraceae bacterium (assembly GCA_964569405.1). GTDB lineage: Bacteria > Acidobacteriota > Vicinamibacteria > Vicinamibacterales > UBA8438 > JAAXGX01. Next base: position 3,728 of record CAZMWA010000011.1, read on the forward strand.
GCCGACGTTCTTCTCGATGAACCAGGGCGGCATCCGCTCGGGATCGTTGTCGGGACGCGAGGTCTTGTCCTTGATCGCCCGCGCCCAGGGCCGCACGTCCGCGTAGGTCGCCAGCGCCATCGGCGCGCCGCCCTCGGCGCGGTGGCAGGTCTCGCACGACCGCTGCAGAATCGGCGCCACGTCCTTCGAGAACGTCGGCTGCCGATCGGCCTCGCCCGCCTGCGCCGGCAGCGCCGCCGCCAGCAGTCCGGCCGCCAGCGCCAGCCGCAGCGGCCAACACCCTGCTCCGCGCGATGTCTGCATCGTCATGTCGGCACCTCTCCTGACTGCCAAGGATGGCCCAGAAGCCGCCCCGGGGTCAATCGTTGCCGGTCGCCGGCGGCGGCGCGCCGGCGCCCGGGTCGCGGACATCGATGACGGCCAGGGTGACGTCGTCCTCGAAGCCGCGCCCCTCGCGGCGCCCGCTCTTCCGCTCGCGCAGGTGGGCGAGCAGGGCGTCGGCGAACGCCTCCGCGGACAGCGCCGCGCGGCTCTCGACGAACGCCTTCAGCCCGTCGTCGCCGAAGAACTCGCCCGACCCGTCGGCCACCTCGACGACGCCGTCCGTGTAGAGCACGAGCCGATCCCCATCTTCGATGCGCGCCGCGCCGGTCGTGTACGCCTCGTTCGAGTCGAATCCCATCAGCACGCCGCCGCCCGCCAGCTCGGCCACCTCCCGCGTCGCGGCCCGCCACAGGAACGGCGGCGGGTGGCCGGCGTTGGTGTAGCGGACCAGACGCGACGCCGGGTCGATGTACATGTACGTCGCCGTGACGAACTGCCCGCGGAACTGACCGCAGAGCGCCCGGTTCATGCCCGCAATCAATTGGCCGGGACTCGCCGCCGCCGGCGCCTGCGACGAGAACGCGACCTTGGCCATCGAGGCGATCAGCGCCGCCGGGACGCCGTGCCCGGTCACGTCGGCGACCAGCACCCCCAACTGCCGCCCGTCGACGACGAAGTCGTACATGTCGCCGCCGATGCTCCGCATCGGCTCGTAGCGCACGGCGATGTCCAGTCCCGGAACGGGCGGCGTGCCGCCAGGCAGCAGCGACGACTGGATGCTGCTGGCCGTCTGCAGCTCGTACTCCATGGTCGCGAGCTCGCGTTGGACGGAGAAGAACCGTTGCGACGTCACGTAGCCCAGGGCCAGGATGAAGATGCTGAGCCCCGAGTTGCCCAGTTGCAGGTTCCACGGCACGAGCACGAGCCCGGTCAGGATGTCGTGCAGCGCCCCCAGCATGAACACGGTGAAGCCTATCGTCAGGACCCGCCGGCCGCGCGTCGGCGGAAACCCGCGCCAGGCGAGGCGAGCGAGAATCACCAGCACCACGGTCACGACGAAGAAGTTCTGATAGACGAAGGCCGAGGCGCCCGGGCCGACCGCCAGGTCGTACGCCATGCACGCCGACGCCAGGACGCACCAGCCCTGCCACAGGCGGCGGCACAGCGGCCACGTGCCGGGTCCGAAGAGCTGCTCGAGGAAGATCAGGCCGGGCACCGGCAGCCAGTAGTACGCGGTCGACACGACGTGGGGGAGCGCGGCGGACGGGAGCTCGACCAGTGCCGCCACGGACGGCGACGAGAGCAGGGCCTGGATGCCGTAGAGAAACGCGAACAGACCGAACGAGAGCAGGGTGAGGCCGCCGACCTGCCAGTAGAGCGCGGCGAGCGAGGCCGACCCGAGGCCGATGGTCAGCATCACGAAGCCGAGCCCGATGTCGCCGAGCTCCATCGATTCGATTGTACCGTCTCGGGAATAATTCCCCCCTTCCGCCGGTCTCTACAGTCGGACACGGGAGGTGACCATGCACAGTAGAATCCGGCGGAACAAGCTGGTCGCGGCGGGGGTCGCCCTGGCGCTGGCGGCGGGCACGCTGCTGGCCGTGGGCGCGGCGGCCCAGGGACGAGGGGGCCCGGGACGCATCGGCGGCGTCCTGCGGCATCTGGATCTGACCGACGAGCAGCGCGAGGCGATCCGCGGCGCGGTGCAGCGGCACCGCGAGGGCGGCCAGGCCCTGCGGCAGCAGTTGGGGGCGGCGCGGCGGGCGCTGCGCGACGAGGTGCGCTCGGGCGGCGCGGACGAGGCCGCCATTCGGGCGCTCGCCGCGGAGGTGGCTCCGCTGGCCGCCGACGCGGCGGTCCGGCGCGCCGCGCTGCAGGCGGAGATCCGGGAGCTGCTGACCGACGAGCAGCGCACGCAGCTCGAGGCGCTGCGCGCCAACGCCCGCGAGAACGACCGGCACCGGCGGGAGCGCCGGCGGGAGCGGCGCGAGGGGTTGCGCTAGTGGACCGACCGGGACCCGGGGGGTGCTGCCTCCGGGTCCCGGCCGAAACCCCGCCGACAGGCGAACGTGGAGCGGCGCGTGGACCCGGATGAGGCGCTGGTGACGGCGGCGCAGGCAGGCGACGCGGAGGCGATCGACACTCTCCTCCGCCGCCATCAGGCGCGAATCTTCAACTTCGCCCTGGCGCTGACCGCCAACGGCGCCGACGCGGACGACCTGGCCCAGGAGACGTTCGTGCGCGCGTTTCGCGGCCTGCGCCGCTTCCGGGGCGAGAGCTCGTTCAGGAACTGGCTCTACCGCATCGCGGCGAACGCCGCGCGGTCGCGCCAGGGCCAGCGTGCACGGCAGGCCGCCGTCTGGGACGAGCGCGTCGAGGCGGGCGATCTGGCCGAGCGGCATCCGGCCAGCGCGGGCTCGAGCGTGGAGCAGACCGTGATGCAGCGTCAGGCGCTCGACCGCGCCCTGGCGTCCCTGCCGGCGCAGATGCGGGCCGCTGTGGTGCTGCGGGACGTCGAGGGGCTCGACTACCGCGAGATCGCCGCGGCGCTCGGCATTCCGGTCGGCACCGTCATGTCCCGGATCTTCCGCGCCAGGCGCCTCCTGCGGCCGATGCTGGCCGAGCTGCGCGATGCCGCGGTGTCCGGCGAAGCCGGCGCCGATCCGTCCCGGGCGCCCGTGACGCGGCCGGCGCTCGGAAAGGTGACGTCATGAGCTGTGAGGAATGGCAGCCGCTGCTCGTGCGCGCGGCCGACGACCGTCCCGGCACTCTCGAGCCGCGGGACGCCGCCCGGCTGGCCGCCCATCTCGACCGTTGCGACCACTGCCGGGCCCTGCTGGCCGAGCAGCAGGTCGTGCGGCGCGCCCTCGCGGCGCGGCCGGCCGCGCCGGTGCCGCCAGGTCTTGCCGAGCGGGTGCTGGCCAAGCTCGACAGCGCTCCCCACTGGACCGAGCTGCTGCCCTGGCGCACCTGGACGTGGCGGCTGGCGCCGGTGGCGGCCGGCCTGCTGGCAGTCGCGTTCATCATCGGGCGGGGCGCCGGGGCGGCGGGCCCGGCCGCCAGCGTGCCGGAGCTGGCCGCGGCCTGGGTCGCCGGCGAGCCGGATGCGGGCGACCTCCCGGCCTTCGCGCTGCTGGGGCAGGACGGCGTGGACGGCGACCGGCTGCTCGAGGCGCTGCTGAGCACCGCGCCCGACACGCCGCTGGAGCGCTAGGAGTCCGTCATGAACGACAAGAGCACCCGGGTGTGGGTCGCGCTGTTCGTGGCCCTGGTCTTCGTTTGCGGCCTGTCGCTGGGACTGGCCGCCGGCCTGTGGCTCGGGCCGCGCGCGCTGCGGGGGCCGCTGCCCGGCGCACCGTGGGGCGAGCGCGGGCTGACCCGCGGGCCGCGGGCCTTTGCCCCGGAACGCCTCCTGGACCGGCTGGCGAGGGAGGACGCCCAATTCAGCGCCGAGCAACGGGCACGGCTCGAGGCGCTGTTCGAGGCGCGGCGGCGGGAGTTCGAGCGGGTCGCCCGGGAGATGCGGCGGCAGTTCACCGCGGAGCAGCAGCGTTTGCGGGCGGGCGTGGCGGAGATTCTGACGCCCGAGCAGATGGAGCGCTTCGACCGCATGCGGCGGCGGCCACGGGGCGGTCCCGGACCGGGGCGGGAACGCGGCCCGCGCGGCGAGCGCTGAGCCGACAACCGCGAGCGCCGCTCGCGAGGCCCCGCCCGGCTCCGCCGGGCATCCCCGGCGGAGCCCGGAACACCCGGCGCCGCGGCGCCGCGAACGGCGCACCCGCGCGGCCGGGCCACGCGGGTTGCGCCGTCCGGCGCATGACGCGGATCATCGACCCTACGCCGCCGCGGCGGTCCGGCTGCCGATCTCGATGCGGCGCGGCCTGGCGCTCTCGGCCAGCGGGAGCGTCAGCTCGAGCATGCCGTTCGCGAAGTGCGCCTCGACACGGTCGGGGTCGACGCTCGCGGGCAACGTGAAGGCCCGCTCGAAGCGGCCGTAGCTGATCTCCGACTCGTACCAGCCGTCGTCGCCGCGGCCGGCCGCGCGGTCGCCCTTGACGGTCAGCGTGTTGCCGTGCAGGTCGATCTCGACGTCCTTGGGATCGACGCCGGGCAGGGCCACCCGCACGCGCCAGCCGTCGGCGGCGGAAGTCACCTCGGTGGCCGGCACCCAGGCGCCGTCGCGCACGCCCGCCTGCACGTCGCCGGCCCGGCGACCGAACACGCGATCGAGCTCGCGGTGCAGGCTGTTCAACTCCTCGAACGGATTCCAGCGGGTCAGACTCATCATCGATTTTGCCTCCTTCGACCAGGTGGCCGTCCAGTTCCGGCCACGTCCTTCGAAACACGATTCTCGCCGATCGGAAGGCATATGTCAAGAAGCACATAATATTATCTTAGTTATATACACTCATATCACTTCCGCCTTGTGAATCGGTGCCCTTCGCGACATACTCGGAGCCGATGACCGCGCCGGCAGGCAGTCGGCGGCATCCGGGGGGTGGCAAGTGATGATGATCTCGAGACGCACGATGCGCGTGGCGGCAACTGCGGCAGCCCTGGTGTGGCTCGCGGCCCTGCCCGCGGCGGCCCAGCCGTCGGCCGACGACACCTGGAGCGTGCCCCGCACGAGCTGGGGCGATCCGGATCTGCAGGGCATCTGGACCAACGCCACGCTGACGCCGGTGGAGCGGCCCGAGTCCCTCGCCGCAACCGAGGTCCTGAGCACCGAGGAGGCCGCCGCGCTCGAGGTGCAGACGGCCGAAACGCGGCGCGAGAACGACCGGCTCATCCCGGGCGTCGTGGGCGCCTACAACCAGTTCTGGATGGACGCCGGCACCACGGTCGTGGAGAGCCGGCGCACGTCCCTCGTCGTCGATCCGCCCGACGGCCGCATCCCCTGGTCGGAAGCGGGCCGGGCCCGGCTCGAGTCCGACCTGTCGCGCTACGGCGTCGGCCCGTACGACTCCTGGGTGGATGCCGACACCGGCGAGCGCTGCCTGACCGACGGGCTGCCGCTCGTGCCGCTGCAGGGCTACAACATGAACACGCACATCCTGCAGGCGCCGGGCTGGGTGGCGATCCTCAACGAGATGTTCCACGAGTACCGCATCGTCCCGCTCGACGGGCGCCCGGACATCGCCCCCGCCATCGGCCAGTGGCTGGGCGGCGGGGTCGGCCGCTGGGAGGGCGACACGCTGGTCGTCGAGAGCCGCCGCTTCGCCGACGTGGGCCACTACCTGTGGCGGTGGACTTGGCGCGCGCCGCGGCCCGCGCTGCACCTCGTCGAGCGCTTCACGCGCGTCGACGAGGAGAACATCGCCTACGAGTTCACCATGACCGACCCGGAGATGTTCACCCGGCCCTGGACCGCGCAGGTCCCGATGACGACCGATCACGCGTCACGCGGCGTGACGTCGGGCCCGATGTACGAGTACGCGTGCCACGAGGGCAACTACGGGTTGCTGAACATGCTGCGCGGCGCGCGCGCGGAGGAGCAGCAGTAGGATTCTACGGCGCAGGCTCCCGGCGTGCGGCGGTTGCGCCGGCGGCGTCCTCGCGGGCGCGAGCGCCGGTCAGAATGTTGTAGAGGCCGTAGTTTCCTTCGTGACAGGCGTACTCGTAGAGCGGCTGATCGCTGCTCCGCATGGGGATGCGGTACGTCCACGGCCTGACCCACACGGTCGGATCGCTGACGGTCACCTCGTACATCAGCGTGGAGGGCGCCGCGCGGGTGAAGCGCTCGACGAGGTGCAGGTGGGCGTCCGACAGCCCGTCCCGGAACTTGGTCTCGCGCAGGAAGTTGGTCGTCTCGACCACCAGCGTGTCGCCGTCCCAGCGCCCGCGCGAGTCGCCCATCCACTGGCGCATGCGAGCATCCAGATGCGCGCGGCCGTCGAGCGGGATCACGCGCACCTTGTGGATCATCTCGTTGAGCAGCACCACGTGGTCCGGGGTCTGGAACACCTGCACGTTCTGGTTGTAGCCGCCCGGCTCCATCGGCGGACCCGAGTTCAGCCCGGCGAGACAGCGCACCGCCAGGTGCCCCGGTCCGATGTCCTCCACCCAGCCGCCGGGCGTCGGCTCGTGCCGGCCCACGCCCTCCCGGGCCTTCGCACGCGCCGCCCTGCCCTTCTCCGCCGCCAGGGTGAGGGGCGGTATGCGGCCGTCGGGCGGGTCGACGACCAGCGACGTGCGCCGGCCCGCGACGAGCGCCGAGCCGCGGTCGTACCAGAACTCGTTGTACGGCACCACGCCGCCCTCGGACTCGGGCGGGTAGCTGGCGCCGCCCCTGGCCGGGTCGATCAGGTCGCGGTTCTGCCGGCGGTTGACCTCCGCCTCGTACGCGGCGGCCTCCTCCTCCGACAGGACCTCCTTGCCGGCCAGCTCCACGGGGCGCTCCATCGGCGTGATGGTACGGAAGTCCCAGACCCCCTGGAGATCCGGATGGCCCCACGCGGTGCGCGGCGTGGTCCCGTCGGATTGCGCGACGGCGGCCGCCGGCAGCGCGAGCAGCAGGCCCCCGGCAATGCTCCATCCGAACATCCTGCACATGGTCGCCTCCCCTCCGGGTCGCGCCCCGGGGTCGGGCCGGGTGCGCGACCGCGATCGAGTGAACCCCGGAACGGTATCATGAGCGTGGAGGAGTTGATCCGATGAAGCGAAGAGCCCTGGTGTTGATCTGTGCCGCCGGTCTGCTGGCCGGCATCGTGGCCTCGCCGGCCGGCGAAGCCCAGGAGACGGAGGGCCCGGGCGACGGGCCCCGCTATGCGAACGCGACCGACCTCGTACGGCCGGACGACTACCGGCAGTGGACCTTCCTCAGCGCCAGTCTCGACATGACCTACGACGCGCCGGGCGCGCGCTCGGGGCCGAGCCGCTTCCAGAACGTGTTCGTCAACCCCTCCTCGTACCGCGCCTTCCTCGAGAACGGCCGCTGGCCGGACGAGACGATCTTCGTCCTCGAGATCCGCGCGTCCAGCCGCGAGGGCGCCATCAACGACGCCGGACAGTTCCAGTCGGACCTCGTGGCCCTCGAGGCGGAGGTCAAGGACGACCGCTTCGCCGACGGCTGGGCCTTCTACGACTTCGGCGTGGCGGGGTCGCTGCGCGACGTCGCCGAGCCCCTGGCGGGCGAGCGCGTCGCCAGTTGCATCGAGTGCCACACCGAGCACACCGCCGTCGAGCGCACCTTCGTCCAGTTCTACCCGACGCTGCTGGAGGCGGCGCGCCGGGCGGGCACCCTCAAGCCGGGCTTCTGAGCCCGGCGGGCGCGGGAGACACGCATGCCGGCCGCCGGCTTCCTCGGGACGCGGGCCGACGCCTTCATCGATCTCGCGATCGTCTTCTTCGTCCTGGCCCCGTTCCTGATGGCCTACGCGCTGCGCCTCGCGGCGCGGCAACGGCACCGCGAGCACCGCAACCTCCAGGCCGGCCTCCTGGCGGGCGCCATCGTCGCCGTCCTGATGCTGGAGATCAGCATCCGGTTCGGAACCGCCGGGGAGGCCTATGCCGCGAGCTCGCTGTACGGGCCGTCGATGGTCGCCCTCTTCGTCGTGCACCTCGCCGTCGCCGTTCCGACGCTCGTCATCTGGTGCTGGCTCGCGGTCCTCTCGTGGCGGCGCTTCTCCCGTACGCTGCCCGGCCCCTTCGGCCACAGGCACAGCCGCCTGGGCAAGCTCACCTTCGTGGGCCTGTGCCTCTCGTCCGCCACGGGGACGGCCATGTACATCATGGGGTTCGCCTTTTGACGCTTGCCCGCGCCGACCGCCCGACGACCTCGATCGAGAACCCGCCCGGCCCGCCTGCCGCGCCTCGGGTCGGCCGACGCGTGACTCTATCGTGATGCGCGCAGCAGCCGATATGACTGGTTGATGTCACTGTTCGCTGTCGAGCAACAATTCAACGGCGATAGGTCTCTGATCATCGAGGCCGATACCGTCGTCTCCGCGGATGGATGGCGCGTGTTCCGAAAGGCGAATCCGAGTCCGCCGGTGGCGATGCCGCCCGGCGGCATCGGCGCCATCGACCCGTTTCCGCTCGGCGAAGCGCGTGCGCACGAATGGCCGGGCATCGCGAGCGCCGGGGAGGTCCGACTACACCGGGACGACGCGACGGTTCCTCCGTCCGGGAATCAACTGTTCGTCGTGATGATGCGGCGTGGGCGCACCAGTGCCGTCGTCATCGAGGCGGCCTCGGCCATCGCCACCGATGCGCGGTGGGTGTTTCGGAATGCACATGGCCACTCGATAGCGGAGCTGCCCGCAGCAGACGTCTCCCACGTCGAAACCGTCCACAACAATCCGGCGAGACGTTGAGAGCGCCTTGTCGGCGTGACCGTCGAGCTGCCAGCCCCACGGCTCCCTCTCTGACGGCTCCCCCATCACCGTAAACCAGCAGCGCTGTTCGCCGTGCTGGATGCCGTGGTCGGCGACATTCTGAGCGACATCGGCCACGGTGACGGCGACGGCGAGCGCTTCCTCGGCGCCGGGATCTCTATTGCATCTCGCTTATACTTGTATTAATCGGTATAATACCACTCACATAGCGGCTACAATTAGAGTCTTTGGTTACCGGGTCTGGGCGGAGGTGTCAATTTTTTGACTTGTACAAATTTACGAATTGTGACATAACGATGGCGTGACGAGCGTCGACCGGAAAACGCCTGAGATTGGGGAACTGCACAGCGACCTCGAACGG
>CAZMWA010000012.1:0-4514 GCA_964569405.1 uncultured Vicinamibacteraceae bacterium
GAGGTGGCCTCGTCCAGGATCAGGATGGGCGAGTTCCGCAGCAATGCGCGGGCGATGGCCACGCGCTGGCGCTGCCCGCCCGACAGCCGCTGGCCGCGGTCGCCAATCAACGTGTCGTAGCCTTCCGGCAGCATCTCGACGAACTCGTGCGCATGGGCCGCGCGCGCGGCCGCCACCACCATCGCGCGCGACGCCGTCGGCGACGCGTACGCGATGTTGTTGCCGATCGTATCGTCGAACAGCACGGTGTCCTGCGTGACGACGCCGATCTGCGACCGGAGCGACTCGAGCGTCACGTTCCGGATGTCGACGCCGTCGATGGCGATCGCCCCGCCGGTGACCTCGTAGAAGCGCGGCACGAGGTTGACCAGCGTCGTCTTGCCGGCGCCGCTCAGGCCCACGAGGGCCACGACCTGGCCGGCCGGCACGTCGAACGAGACCCGGTCGAGCACCGTCCCGCCGTCACCGTAGCTGAAGCTGACCGCCCGGAACTCGATCGAGCGCTGCAGCGGCGGCAGCGGCCGCGCGTCCGGGCGGTCGGCCGCCTCGCTGCGCGTGTCGAGCGTCTCGAACACCCGCTCGGCCGCGGCAATCGCCTGCTGGATGCCGGCGTTCACGCGGCTGAGCTTCCGGATCGGACCGTACATCGACAGCATGGCCCCGATGAACAGCCCGAAGTCGCCCGACGTGAGGTCGCCGGCGGCGATCTCCCGGCTGCCGTACCACAGGACCCCGACGATGCCGAAGGCCCCGAGCCACTCCATGAGCGGCGGGAGCGCCGACACCGAGCTGGTGACCTTCATGTTCGTCCGGTACAAGCGCCCGGAAGCCCGGTCGAACCGTTGCCGCTCGTAGGGCTCGCCGGCAAACGCCTTGACGATGCGGTGGCCGGCGAACGCCTCCGCGGTGATATGCGACAGGTGCTCGAGCTCCTCCTGGCCGCGCCGCGTCGTGCGCCGGACGCGCCGGCCGAGGCGCGCCAGCGGGTAGACGACGAGCGGGGCGCCCGTCATGCAGACGAGGGCCAGTCCGGTGTCGAGGTACAGCAGAATTCCGGCGTACACGAGCAGGGTCACCGACTCGCGCAGCAGATCGCCCAGCGTCTGCGCCACCGCATGCTGGATGCGGCCGACGTCGTTCGTGATCCGCGACATCAGCGCACCCGTGCTGGTACGGGCGAAGAACCCCGCGGACTGGGCCAGGATGTGGCCGAACAGACGGCTCCGCAGGTCGCGGACCAGCCGCTCGCCGACGTCGGTCATCAGGTAGACGGAGAAGTACGCCGCGAGCCCCTTGCAGACGCTGAGACCGATGATGGCCGCCGTGACCCAGGCGAGACCGGTGCGGGCGGGCAGCACGTCGTCGATGATCGGCTTGAACAGGTACAGCAGGCCACCGGAGGCCGCCGCGTAGGCCAGCATCGCGCTGGCGGCGCCCCAGAAACGGCCGCGATGCGGGTAGCCGTAGCGATACAGCCGGCGCAACTGGCTCACGATGCGTACCCGCGCGGATGCGAGCGATGCCAGCGCCAGGCCGTCTCGACGATCACGTCGAGCTCCTCGTAGATCGGCTCCCAGCCCAGCTCCGACCGGGCGCGCTCGCTCGCGGCCAGCAGCACCGCCGGGTCGCCCGGGCGCCGGGGCCCCAGCTCGTGCCGCACGCGCCTGCCCGCGATGCGCTCGACGGCCGCGAGGACGTCGCGCACCGAGAACGCGCGGCCGTTCCCGAGGTTGTAGACGCCGGACGGCTTGCCCGCCTCGAGCGCGGCGAGCGCGAGGACGTGCGCGGCCGCCAGGTCGGAGACGTGCACGTAGTCCCGGCAGCAGGTGCCGTCCGCGGTGGCGTAGTCGTCGCCGAAGACGACCAGCGGCGGCCCGTCGTCCGCCGCCGCCAGCGCGCGCGGAATCAGATGCTCCTCGGGGCGGTGATCCTCGCCGATCCGACCTTGCGGGTCGGCGCCGGCCGCGTTGAAGTACCGCAGGCGCACGGCACGCAGGCCGTACGCCCGCTCGTAGTGCGGCAGCGCCCGCTCGACGGCCAGCTTGGTCTCGCCGTACGCGTTGATCGGCCGCGTGGCGTGGTCCTCGGCAATCGGCGTCCGGAGCGGCTCGCCGTAGACCGCCGCGGTCGACGAGAACACCAGCAGCCCGACCGACTCGCGGACCAGCGCATCGAGCAGCGCCAGCGTCCCGCAGACGTTGTTCTCGTAGTAGCGGGCGGGCGCGGCCACCGAATGGCCCACCGAGAGCAGCGCCGCGAAGTGCATCGCGGCAGTCACGCGATAGCGGCGGATCGTCTCGCGGACCGCGGCCGTGTCGGCGATGTCGGCCGTCACCAGCGGCAGGCCGCGCACCGCCTCGCGATGCCCGGCCTGCAGGCTGTCCAGCACGACCACGTCGCGGCCCGCCGCGCGCAGCGCCTGCGCCGCGTGGCTCCCGATGTACCCCGCCCCGCCGGTCACCAGGACGGCGCCCATTACCGCCCTATCGAGACGTAGGTGAAGCCCGCGGCGCGCATCCGCTCCGCCGTGAACAGATTGCGACCGTCGAAGACGGTCGGCGACCGCATGAGGGCGCGCATGCGTGCGAAGTCGGGTTCCCGAAACTCGTTCCACTCGGTCACGATGGCCAGCGCGTCGGCGCCCTCGAGCGCGTCGTAGGCGGTCGCCGCGTAGGCGACGCGCTCGTCCAGCACCCGGCGGGCCGTGCGCCCGGCCTGGGGGTCGTAGGCCACCACGCGGCCGCCCCGCTCCAGCACCGCCGCGGCGATGGCGATCGACGGGGCCTCGCGCATGTCGTCGGTCTTCGGCTTGAACGCCAGCCCCCAGAGCGCGATCGTCCGGCCCTCGAGCGACGTGAAGTGCGCCGCCATCTTGTCGACCAGCCGCAGCTTCTGGGAGGTGTTGACCGCCTGCACGGCCTCGAGGATCCGGCACGGATAGCCCCTGTCGCGCGCGAGCGCGGCGAGGGCCCGGACATCCTTCGGAAAGCAGCTCCCGCCGTAGCCTGCGCCGGCGAAGAGGAACGCCGGCCCGATGCGGCGATCGGCCGCGACCGCGCGGCGGACCTGGTCGATGTCGCCGGCGAACCGCTCGCAGACGTTGGCCATCTCGTTCATGAACGACACCCGCGTGGCCAGCATCGCGTTCGCGGCGTACTTGCTCAGCTCGGCGCTCGTGCAGTCCATGACGAGAATGGGGGCGCCGGTACGCGTGAACGGGGCATACAGCGACCGCATGATCTCGGCCGCCCGCGGGTCTTCGGCGCCGATCACGACGCGGTCGGGCCGCATGAAGTCCTCGATGGCCGCGCCCTGCTTGAGAAACTCCGGATTGCTGACGACGCTGAACGGGTGCGTGGTCTCCCGGCCGACGATCTCGCGCAGGCAGGCGGCCGTGCCGGGGGGCACGGTGCTCTTCGTCACGATCAGCGTGTAGCCGCGCACGGCCCGGGCGATGTCCCGGGCCACGCCGAGCACGTGGCCCAGGTCGGCCGAACCGTCCTCCTCCGCCGGGGTCCCGACCGCGATGAACACGATCTCCGAGACCTCGACCGTGCGGGCCAGCAACGCGGTGAACGCGAGCCGCCCCGTGCGGCGGTTGCGCAGCACGAGCTCGTCGAGCCCGGGCTCGTAGATCGGGATGCGGCCCGCCTCGAGCGCCCGGATCTTGGCCTCGTCGCTGTCGACGCAGACGACCTCGTTGCCGTTCTCCGCGAGGCATGCCCCGACGACCAGCCCGACATAGCCGGTACCTACCACGGCGATCTTCATCGACCCCGCCCCTGCACGAAACCCTCAACGATAGCATGCGCCCCACCCTGTGCTACCATCCCCGCGGCCGCACCTGGGCCCGTCCTCGCCTGGCAGTCCGTGCCCGAGCTCGCCATCATCATCGTCAGCTACAACACGCGGGACTGTCTGGACGCGTGCCTGCGCTCGCTCCATGCGCCGCCGCCGCGCTGCAGCCACACGATCGTGGTGGTCGACAACGGCTCGCGGGACGGCAGCGTCGCCAGCGTCCGCGCGGCCTGGCCGGCCGTGCGCGTCATCGATGCGGGCCGCAACCTCGGCTACGCCGCGGCGAACAACGCCGCCATCCGGGCCACCGACAGCGAGTTGCTCCTGCTGCTCAACAGCGACACGGTCGTGCCGCCCGGGGCCGTGGACCGGCTGGTCACGCAACTGCGCGTGCGCGCCGAGGTGGCTGCCGTCGGACCGCGCCTGACGGACGCGGACGGCAACGTGGAGCTCTCGTGGGGACCACCCGTCACGCCCTGGAGCGCGGCGTGGCGCAAGCTGCAGGGAGCGCTGCTGGCCCGCCGCGTGCCGGGGCTGTCGGCCTGGATCGCGGGCGCCGCACACCGCGCGCGGTACGCGGCCTGGCTGAGCGGCGCCTGCCTGCTCGTGCGCCGCGCGGACGCGCACGCCGTCGGTCTGCTCGACGAGCGCTTCTTCCTGTACTTCGAGGACGTGGACTTCTGCCTCGCGCTGCGGCGGCGGCAGCGGCGGATGCG
>CAZMWA010000013.1:0-5430 GCA_964569405.1 uncultured Vicinamibacteraceae bacterium
TTCGAGCCGCTCGCTCTGCGCTACCCCTACCACTACTACGGCCTGACCGCGCGGCAGCGGCTGGTGGAGATCCGCGGTGCGCCCGACGGCGGCCTGGCCGCCCCCGCCCCCCTCGATTTCCCGACCCTGGCGCTGCGCCCCGCGTCACGCGAGCGGGCGGAGTTCCGTGCCGCCATGGTGCTGGCCCGCGCCGGCCTCGTCGACGACGCGGCGTGGTACCTGCGCCGCCTGCTGGACCGCAGCCGGGGAGACCGGGGCCTGGCCCTGCTCGCGGCCCGCGCGTCTTCGCAGGCCGGCGACCATGCGAGCGCCGCGCGGGTGCTCTTCAACCACTTCACGCCGTACTTCAACCGGCCGGCGCGCGGACTGCCGGACGACTTCCTGAGGATGGCGTATCCGCGGCCCTTCTGGGACACGGTCGTAGAAGCGGCCCGTGCCCACGACGCGGATCCGTTGCTGCTGGTTTCGCTGATGCGGAGCGAGTCGCGCTTCGATCCCGCCGCCCGCTCGGCCGTCGGGGCCGTCGGACTGCTGCAGATCATGCCGTACACGGCCGAGGCCCTCGCCGAGCGGGCCGGCGTCGGCGAGATCCTGGCGGGCCCTCTCGACGACGCCACGCTGGCCGAACCCCGCGTCAACATCGCCATCGCGGCGCGCCTGAACGCGGACCTGCTGGCGCTGTTCGACGGGGCCCGGCTGCCGGTGATTCCCTCCTACAATGCGGGCGAGGACCGCGCCGGCGAGTGGTGGGCCGCCGCGCGCGGGCTGCGCGACGACTTCTTCGTCGACAGCATTCCCTACACGGAGACACGCAACTTCACGCGCGGCGTGCTGGCCAACTACGCCGCCTACGAGCGGATCTACGGCGCCCGGTAGTCTCAATAGCCGGCAACCGCCGCATCCGCGCGGCGCGGATCGGCCGCCCCCTCGAGCACGTCCGCCTCGGCGTCGAGCACGATGGCGTGCGCCGCACCCTGACTGGTGCGGGCGGCGAGCACGTGGCCGCGCGCCTCCAGCAACCTCACGGTGTCGGGCGAGAGGCCGCGCCGCTCGTAGCGCAGCTCGTCCGGCAGCCACTGGTGGTGGAAGCGCGGCGCGTCGACGGCCTCCTGCACGTTCATCCCGAAGTCGATGACGTTGAGGATGGTGTGCAGCACCGTATTGATGATGGTCCGCCCGCCCGGACTCCCGGTGACCATGAAGAGGCGGCCGTCCTTCGCCACGATCGTGGGCGTCATGCTCGACAGCATGCGCTTGCCCGGCTCCGCCAGATTGGGCGGGGTGCCGATCAGGCCGGCCGCCGTGGTCAGCCCCGGCGCGGCGTTGAAGTCGCCCATCTCGTTGTTGAGCAGAAAGCCGGCGCCCGGTACGACGATCCTCGATCCGTAGGACTGCTCGAGCGTGGTGGTGAGCGCGACCGCGTTCCGGTCGGCATCCACCACCGACAGGTGCGTCGTCTCGTTGCCCGTCGCGGGCCACTCGAACGTGTCGGGACCGGACCGGGAGGCGCGATCGGGGTCGATGGTCGCGCGCAGCCCCGCCGCATGCTCCTTCGACGTCAGCCGAAGCACCGGCATGGCGGGGTTGAAGTCGGGATCCCCGAGGTGCCGGGCCCGGTCCGCGAAGCCGCGGCGCATGGCCTCGGCGATGCGGTGGACGTTGAGGGCGGAACCGTAGCCGGCGGCCTGCAGGTCGTAGCCCTCCAGCACGTTGAGCATCTGGACCAGCGTGATCCCGCCGGAACTGGGCGGCGGCATCGATACGATTTCGTAACCGCGGTAGGCGCCCCGAATGGGCCGGCGGACCCTGGGGGTGTAGGCGGCCAGATCGGCCTCGGTGATCAACCCGCCGTTCTCCGCCATTTCACGCGCAACCAGCGCCGCGGTCCGTCCACGGTAGAAACCGTCAGGCCCTTCAGCCGCGATGCGTTCCAGCGTGTCCGCGAGGTCAGGCTGCCGGAAGCGCTCGCCGGCCGCGTACGGTGCACCGGCGTTGGAGAAGGCAGCGACCGCGGCGGGATACCGAGCCATGCGGGGCAGGACGCCGGCCAGCGATGCCGCCCGTGCGTGCGTGAGTATGAAACCGTCGCGCGCGAGGGCGACGGCCGGCTCCACCAGGCGGCGCCAGGGAAGGCGCCCGTGGTCGGTCCAGGCGCGGTGCAGCCCGGCGACGGAGCCCGGCACGCCCACCGCGACGTGGCTGTCGTGGTGGCGCGCCCAGTCGTAGGCGCCGCCGGACAGGAACATCTCCGGGGAGGCCGCGGCCGGTGCGGTCTCGCGGAAGTCGTACGCGGCGTCGGATCCGTCCGCCGACCGATAAACCAGGAACCCGCCCCCGCCGATGTTGCCCGCGGCGGGCAATGTCACCGCGAGCGCGAAGGCGGTTGCCACCGCCGCATCCACGGCCGATCCGCCGGCCTGCAGGACGTCGCGGCCGACCTCCGCGGCCACGCGGTCCGAAGCGACCACCATGCCCCGGCGGGCTCGGGCCGGCTCGGAGCTGCCGCCGACGGCGGCGACCACCAGGGCGCACGCGACGCTGACTGCGGCCAGACGGGTACGAAGGGTCGTCATTCCCCCAGGATAGGCGAAGTGGCAAGCTCGGAGACAGGATGCCGGCCCCGCGGCGAGGAGTCGCAACGCCCGAGCGGCGCATCGGGATAGAATGCCGGAAAGCTGCGGCCGCGGGGGCGCACGTGAACAGGAGACGGCAGATGACCACTACACCACACCCTGGGAACGCTCCCGGTCGGATGGAAAACAGCCGGCGCCCGCTCGCACTGGCGGTGATCGCCGCGATCGGCGCCACGATGTTGGCGTGTGCCGCGCCCGACGGCGGCGGCCTGACCGTGCGCCTGTCGATCGCCACCGGGGGCACCGGCGGCGTCTACTACCCGTACGGCGGCGGCATCGCCAAGGTGATCAGCGACAACGTGGAAGGCGTCGAGGCGACCGCCGAGGTGACGGCCGGCACGGTCGACAACCTGAAGTTCATCGCCAACCGGTCGGCGGACCTGGCGTTCGGCCTGGCCGACTCCATCGACGATGCGGCGAACCAGCGCGGCGTGTTCGCCGATTTCGGCGAGGTGCCGTTGCGCGGGCTGGCCGTCCTCTACGACAACTACAACCACCTGGTCTC
The DNA here is from genome assembly GCA_964569405.1 of uncultured Vicinamibacteraceae bacterium. GTDB lineage: Bacteria > Acidobacteriota > Vicinamibacteria > Vicinamibacterales > UBA8438 > JAAXGX01. Next base: position 3,139 of record CAZMWA010000013.1, read on the forward strand.
GGTCACCGCCACCGGCATCGAGACGGTCGCCGACCTGAAGGACCGCGTCGTCTCCACCGGCGCGCCGGGCAGCGGCACGGAAGTGAGCGCCTTCCGCATCCTGGAGGCGGCGGGGGTGAATCCCGAGACCGACATCACGCGGCAGAGCCTCGGCGCGGCGCAGTCGGTGGACGCCATCAAGGACGACAAGATCGACGCGTTCTTCTTCAGCGGCGGGCTCCCGACCGGCGCCATCCTCGACTTGGCGTCGACCCCCGGCCGGACGATCAAGGTGGTGCCGAACGGCGGGACGCTCCCGACGCTGCAGGAGCAGTACGGCTCGCTCGTCTACCACAACTCCCCCATTGCGCCGTCGGTCTACCCCGGGATGGAGGACACGGTGACCGTCGTGGCGGTCTCGAACGTGCTCGTGGTCCACGCGGACATGGACGAGGAGCTGGCCTACGAGCTGACGCGGGTCCTGTTCGACCACCACGACGAGCTGGCCGCCGTGCACCCGATGGCCGCCATCCTGACCATGGAGACCGCGACCGCCGGCTCGCCCATTCCGTTCCATGACGGCGCGATCCGCTACTACCAGGAACGGGGCGCCTGGTCCGAGTGACGACACCCGACTCGCCGGCCGCGGCCTACGACGACCCCGAAGCGGACGTCCCGACCCGCAAGTTGCGGGGCTGGACGGCGACGCTGGTCACCGTGCTGGCCGCGGGGCTGTCGCTGTACGCCCTGTACTGGGTGGTGGGCATCGTCCAGCCGCAGATCTACCGGGTCAGCTTTCTCCTCGTCACCCTCGTCCTCACGTTCCTCGTCTTTCCCGCCCACCCCCGCTGGCGGCCGCGCGTCATGTGGCTGGACTGGGCGCTGGGCGCCGCCGCGATCGCGGCGCTCGCCTGGCCGGTCATCGACTTCGACCAGTTCGTCTACCGCGCCGCCACGCCGCTGACCGTCGACCTCGTGCTCGGCGCGGTCACGACCCTGCTGGTCCTGGAAGCCACGCGCCGGACGGTCGGCCCGATCCTACCGGTGACGGCGGTGGTGTTCCTCCTCTACGGCTACTACGGACCGTACCTGGAGCTGGTGGGCCTGGAGCTGTTCGCGCACCGCGGCTACGACGCCGCGCGCCTCGTCGGCACGCTGTACATGACGCTGGAGGGCATCTTCGGCGTGCCCCTGAACGTCTGCGCCACCTTCATCATCCTGTTCACCATCTTCGGCGCCATCCTGGCCAAGTCGGGCGCCGGGCCGTTCTTCATCAACTGGACGATGGCGGCGTTCGGGCGCTCGGAGAGCGGGGCGGGTCCGGGCCGGACGGTCACCCTGTCGGGATTCCTGCTCGGCACCGTGTCGGGAAGCGGCGTCGCGACGACGGTGACCCTCGGCGCCGTGGTCTGGCCGCTGCTCCGGCGCGCCGGATTCTCGGCCGAGATCGGCGGCGGCATCCTGTCGGCCAGCGGCATCGGGGCGATCATGGCGCCGCCGATGATGGGGGCCGCCGCGTTCCTCATCGCCGAGTTCCTGCAGATTACCTACCTGCAGGTGATCGTCATGGCGATCGTGCCGGCCATCCTCTACTACTTCTCGATCGTGCTGATGATCGAGGCGGACGCCCGCCGGCTGGGGACGAAGGCGGTCACCGTCGACGTTCCGTCGGTGGGCGAGCTGACGCGCCGCTACGGCTACCAGTTTCTGCCGCTCATCTCCATCGTCGTGCTGCTGGTGAGCGGGATGACGCCGTTCCGGGCCGTCTTCCTGTCGACGCTGCTGGCCGTCGGCCTGAGCTTCCTGAACCGGGAGAACGCGCTCTGGCCGCGCCGGCTGGTGGAGGCGCTCGAGGCGGGCGGGCGCGGGGTGCTGTCGGTCGCCGCGACGACCGCGACGGCGGGCATCATCGTCGGCGTGGTGACGTTGACCGGCCTCGGTCTCAAGCTGTCCGGCATCATCGTCGACCTCGCGGGCGGCAACATCTTCCTGACCGTGGTCTACGCGGCCGTGGCGGTCTGGATGCTCGGCCTCGCGGTCCCGGTCACCGCCTCCTACATCATCGCGGCGGTCATGATCGCCCCGGCCCTGACGCTGGTCGGCGTGCCCGACTTCGCCGCCCACATGTTCATCTTCTACTACGCGGTGCTCTCCGAGGTCAGCCCGCCGACGGCGCTCTCGCCGTTCGCGGCCGCCGCCATCACGGGCGGCAATCCGTTCCAGACGATGATGCTGACCTGGAAGTACACGCTGCCGGCGTTCCTCGTGCCGTTCGCTTTCACGGTCAGCCCGGAGGGAGCCGGCGTCCTGCTG
>CAZMWA010000014.1:0-11341 GCA_964569405.1 uncultured Vicinamibacteraceae bacterium
TGATCGCCTCCGAGCCGTACACGATGCCCGCCGAGGCGAACGACGCCTGGTGGAAGCCGATCTCCGAGACCGGCCTGACCGAGCCGCGCTGGGTGCGGGCGATCGAGCTGCGGCCCGCCACCACCGCCGGCCGCCGGATCACGCACCACGCCATCGCCCGCCTCGAGCAGGAGGAGACCGATCCGCTGCTGCGGAACGCGGCGGCCACCGGCGACGACGATCCGCTGAACAACTCCGGACTCTTCATGGAGTGGGCGGTCGGCAAGCAGGGCGAGCTGATGCGCCCCGGCAGCGGCAAGCTGATGCTGCCCGGCTCGCGCATCGTCTGGGACGTTCACTACTCGGCCGTGGGTGAGGAGATCACCGATCACGTCGAGCTCGGCATCTACTTCTACCCGCGGGGCGAGGAGCCCGAGCACCGGCAGGTGCTGCACCTGATGGGAGCCGGCGGCGTCGACATCCCGCCGAACACGGTTTCGGTCACCGAGGGCTTCTTCCCCCTGAAGCGCGCCGCCCGCATCGAGAGCTTCCAGCCGCACATGCACCTGCGGGGCAAGGCGATGGCGATGGAGGCCATCCTGCCCACCGGCCGGCGCGAGGTCCTCAGCCACGTCGGCGACTTCAACTTCAACTGGCACAACACCTACGTCTACGCGGACGGCGCCGCGCCGCTGCTGCCGAAGGGCACCCTCGTCAAGATCACCGCGTGGCACGACAACACCGCGGCCAACCGCGCCAACCCGGATCCGAACGTCTGGGTCGGGTACGGCGACCGGACGGTCGACGAGATGGCCCACGCGTGGGTCAACGTCACCTACTTCACCGACGAGGACTACGAAGCCGAGGTCGCGGCGCGCGCGGCCCTGACCGACAACGACGACTGATCGCAGCGCTCTCGGCTCGCGCCGCTGCCCCGGCACGGTCGGCGGCGCGAGTCTTCGCTTCGCGCCCTCGCCCTTCCCGGGGACGATTTCGATGCAGTTCTACAGGTATCGGGCCGGTTTCACGACGGCACTCGCCGCCGTGCTCCTGTTTGCAGCCGCCACGGCGTGGGCACAGCCGCCCCGCGCCCCGCTCCCGCTCGAGCCCGAGGGGAGCCGCGGCGAGGCGATCTTCCCGGCCGTGGAAGGCTGGTATCGCAACGCGGACGGGTCGTTCACGATCCTGCTCGGATACTTCAGCCGGAACGACGACCCGCTGGACATCCCCATCGGCCCCGACAACCGGATTCAGCCCGGCGGCCCCGATCTCGGGCAGCCGACGCACTTTCTGCCCCGGCGCGCGTGGGGCGTGTTCGCGATCAACGTCCCGGCCGACTTCGGCGAGCAGCGTCTCACCTGGACCCTGACCGCCAACAACCAGCGCTCCGAGGTTTCGTTCTGGCTGAATCCGCCCTATTTCGTGAACCCGTTCCTGAACCGCGCGAACGGCAACACGCCGCCGCGGCTCAGGGTGGGCGGCGGTGAGGAGTTGCAGGGGCCGCCGGTGACGGGAGTTGCCGCCGCCTACACCGCGTCGGTCGGCGAGACCCTCGAACTGAGGGCGTCGGCACGCGACGAACCGCTGACCAACCCCCCGCCGCCGCGCCGACGGGGACGCCCGCGACCGCCGCTGACGCTGACGTGGCGCCTCTACCGGGGACCCGCCGAGGTAATCTTCGAATCGGGCGCCGAGGACGGCACGAACGGACGCCACGAGTTCACGGAACTGATCGGCGGCGAAACCACCACGTTCGCCACCTTCACGGAGCCGGGCGACTACCGCTTGATGGTCACCGCCAACGATATCTCCGGCAACGGCGGCGGCGGAGATCAGTGCTGCTGGACGACGGGCTTCGTCGACGTGACCGTGCGCTGACCTAACGCCTGCTACCCTGTCGATTCGCCTGGTAGCCGTTCCCGGTACGCAGGATGGTATTCGCCGCGAGACAGGGGCCCGTCAGCGGTGCAGGCCCGGCGCGCTGAGGTGCACCGTGAGGTTCTGGCTGACTTCGTCGACGCGCCCCTTCAGGACGCTGAACTGGTAGGCATTCCAAAGGCTCGCGACCGCCGCCACCAGTCCAGCGAGCGCACCGACCACCGCAGCCACCGCCGTCAGCATGTCCATGCATCTATCTTGTCACGCCGCCGAGCCCCATGTAAAGGAATACACGTAGCGGCCCGGCGGCCAAGCGTTGCCACCGCAGATCCAGCGAAGCGAAGTGCTGAGGCGCAAGCTCGTCGAACGGGGGGATGGGCCGGAGCGCCGAGCCTGCGAGGCGTTTCGGGGCGCTACCTCCGCAGCTCGACCGCCTGCGCGACGAAGCTGACCTCGGTGGCGGTCCCGTCCGGGTTGCGCGTCAGCCCCACGCCCTCGGCGATCAGGTGGTCGGCATCCCGCTTCGACCAGGTGTGCTGCTCGAACATCCCTTCCAGGCGGGCCCTCGCGCCGCTGGAATCGGTCGGCACGAAGAAGGCGTAGTCCTTGAAGGTGACCCGGATGCCGCGGTCCGCGCCGGCCGGCACCAGCTCCATCCAACAGCCCTTCATCTGGCACACCCGGTTGACCTGCCCCTCGAGCGTCACCGTGCGGTCGGCGTAGGAGGAGATCGACCGCAGCGCCGCCGCCAGATCGACGACCGGTGAATCGCCGATGGCCTCGCCGCGCTTGACGATGTCGTCCTGGGCGCCGGCGGCGAGTGGCAGGCCGATGGCGAGAGCGGCGGTGAGCGCGAGCGAGCGGGTAGTCCAGCGGTGCATCGGAATCCTCCTACGCGAGACCAGGGATTCGTATATCGGGTAGCCGATGATAGCAGCACGACGCCCGAAGGCGGTGGGCGGCGGGCGATGCGAGGCGAACGCGTGTCGCTGGACGGGCGTCACGGTACTGGTTTAGACTAGCCAAGATCCATTTTTTGAGTAATCAAACTCTCATGCCTGACCCCGCGCTCGCGCTCATCGTGTTCGGCATCGCGGCAGCCGCCGCGATCGTGTCGTTCTGGCCCCGGATCGGGCTGGCGCCCCGACTGCGGCGCCTGTTGCGACTGAGCGAACGCGTGCTCCTCGAGGACGCCGTCAAGCACATCTACACCTGCGAGCGCACGGGCCGCGTCTGCTCGCTGGAGAGTCTGGCCGGCCGTCTCGAGGTCTCCCGGACGCGCGCGGCGGCACTGCTCTCGCGCCTGAGCGTGATGCGGCTGGTCCGCACCGGCGGCGCCGGACCGGCCCTGACCGACGACGGCCGGCAATCGGCCCTGCGGCTGGTCCGGACGCACCGGATGTGGGAACGCTACCTCGCCGACCGGACCGGCGTACCGGCCAGCGACTGGCACGACGAGGCGGAGCGGATGGAGCACGCGCTGTCGGCGGACGAGGTCGACGCGCTCGACACGCGGCTGGGACACCCCCGCTGGGATCCGCACGGCGACCCGATTCCGACCTCGACCGGCGACGTGCCGCCCGACCAGGGCCTCGGCCTGGCGGCGGCGGAGCCGGGACGGACGGTGGAGATACTGCACCTGGAGGACGAGCCGCGCGAGATCTACGACGGCCTGATCCGCGACGGGCTCGTGCTGGGCGGGCGCCTGGACGTCGTCGCGCGCACGGACGGCAGCGTCCGCGTGCGGAGCGGCGGGCGCGAGTGGGAGATCGACACCGTGGCCGCCGGCAACGTCACGGTCCAGTACCTGCCGCTCGGCGAACGCGCCGAGACCAGCCGCACGACACTGCTCGACGCGGCGGCCGGAGAGACCGTCCGCGTCACCGCCATCTCCCGCGCCTGCCAGGGCACCCAGCGCCGCCGGCTGCTCGATCTCGGCGTGGTGCGCGGCACGCCGATCACGCCGGAGCTGGCGAGCGCCGCCGGCGATCCGGTCGCCTACCGCATCCGCGGCGCACTGATCGCGCTGCGCCGCACGCAGGCGGCCTGGATCCACGTCGCACACGCCGCCGGCGGCGACAACGACGTTCCCGCCCACGACGTCCAGGAGGTCGCCTGATGGCGCTGCCGGCCCCGGCGTGCGGCAGCCGCGCCGAGCACCGGACGCAGAGTCTGATCCGGCTCGGGCTGAGCCCCGACAAGTGGGACATCCTCGTCGCCCTCGCCGGCAACCCGAACGTCGGCAAGAGCACCGTCTTCAACGCCCTGACCGGACTCCGGCAGCACACCGGGAACTGGCCCGGAAAGACCATCGTCCGCGCCGAGGGAGCGTTCGCGCACCGCGGCTCTCGCGTGAAGATCGTCGACCTGCCCGGCACCTACTCCCTGCAGGCGGGCAGCGCCGACGAAGAGGTGGCGCGCGAGTTCATTCTGTTCGGGCGGCCCGACGTCACGGTGGCGGTGGTCGACGCCACCCGCATCGAGCGCAACCTGAACCTCGTGCTGCAGATCCTCGACATCACCAACCGGGTGGTCGTCTACGTGAACCTGATGGACGAGGCCCGGCGCCACGGCATCGCGGTCGACGCGGCGCGGCTCGAGCGGGAGCTCGGCGTCCCGGTCGTGGCCGGGTCGGCCCGCTCGGGGGTCGGCATCGACCCGCTGCTCGACGCCGCGCACGGCGTCGCGACGGGCCGGACGCGCACCACGCCGTACCGCCTCGCGCAGCAGGCCCCCGGCGTCGAGCAGGCCGTCGGGTCCCTTGCGGAGGTGGTCGAGGAAACGTTCCCGGACGTGCCGAGCAGCCGCTGGGTAGCCCAACGGCTGCTGAACGCCGACGACGCGGTGGCCGCCGCCGTGCGCTCCGGCGAGCTCGGCCAGCTCGGCGAAGACCACGCGGTCGCCGAGACGGTCCGCCCCGGCGAGCCGAGCCGGCTCGGCGAAGATCACGCCGGCGCGGCGCCGCCGGTTCCACCCGCCGCGGCCCGGAAGCGGCTGCTCGACGCCGCGCAGCGCCTGCGGTGGGACCTGCCGGCGGACTTCCACGACACGCTCATGGAGCGCACCTACGGCGCGGCGCACGACATCGCGGCGCGCGCGGAGGCCCGCGGGTTGCGCAAGGCCGGATTCAACGTCGACCGCACGCTGGATCGGCTGCTGACGAACCGCTGGTTGGGCTTCCCGCTGATGCTCGCGATTCTCGCGGCGGTCTTCTGGATCACCATCGAAGGGGCGAACGTCCCGTCCGGCATGCTGGCCGCGCTGTTGATCGACGCCGCACATCCCGCGCTGAAGGGGGCGGGCGACGCGGTGGGGCTGCCGTGGTGGCTCAACGGCTTCCTCTTCGACGGCGTGTACCTGGCGACCGCCTGGGTCGTCGCGGTGATGCTGCCGCCGATGGCGATCTTCTTCCCCATCTTCACCCTGCTGGAGGACTTCGGCTATCTGCCGCGCGTCGCCTTCAACCTCGACGCGCTGTTCCGCAAGGCCGGGGCGCACGGGAAGCAGGCGCTGACGATGTGCATGGGGTTCGGGTGCAATGCGGCGGGCGTCGTGTCGACTCGCGTCATCGACAGCCCCCGCGAACGGCTCATCGCCATCATCACCAACAACTTCTCGCTCTGCAACGGCCGCTGGCCGACGCAGATCCTGATCGCCTCGATCTTCATCGGCGCCCTCGCCCCGGCACACCTCGCCGGCCTGGTGTCCGCGGCGGCGGTGGTGGGCATCGCCGTGCTCGGCATCGGCGCCATGTTCCTGGCGTCGTGGTTCCTGTCGAACACGGTGCTGCGCGGCGAGGCGACCAGCTTCAGCCTGGAGCTGCCGCCGTACCGCCCGCCGCGGGTGCTGCAGACGCTCTACACGTCGCTCATCGACCGCACCCTCATCGTGCTGTGGCGCGCGGTGGTGTTCGCCGTGCCGGCCGGCGCCGTCATCTGGCTGTCGTCCAACGTGACCGTCGGCGGCGCCAGCGTCGCCGAGCACGCGGTCGGCTGGCTCGATCCGTTCGGCCTGCTGATCGGCCTCAACGGCGTGATTCTGCTCGCCTACGTGGTGGCGATCCCCGCCAACGAGATCGTCATCCCCACGGTGCTGATGTTGACGGTGCTGACCGCCGGCGGCGCGGCGGCCGGGACGGGAACCGGCGCCGGGGTGATGTTCGAGCTCGACAGCGTCGCGGCGACCGGCGAGCTGCTGCGGGGCGGCGGGTGGACGCTGCTGACCGCGGTCAACCTGATGCTCTTCAGCCTGCTCCACAACCCCTGCTCGACGACGATCTACACCATCTACAAGGAGACCCGCAGCGCCCGCTGGACTACCGTCGCCTCGCTGCTGCCGGTGGCGATGGGCCTCTCGGTCTGCTTCGTCGTCGCGCAGGTGTGGCGGCTGTTGGGGTGACGGAGCGCGAATCCGGCGAGGCTCGACCGAGCCTGCCCGGCTCCTTGACCCCACCGGACCGACGCGACAAACTGAACGCTCCTCGCGCTTTCTGCGGTTGAGAGCCGCGTCGCGCGGATGGCGCACGGGTAGCGCGCCGGACGGGTTCGCCGCCGGCGCCGGAATGGAGTGAACCGATGCCGAGACAGCGATACCGGGCCCTGGGGTTCGTGGTCCTTCTGACCGCGATGGCGGCAATGTTCGGGGTCGCCGCCGCCGTGCACCTCGCCGCGCAGTCCGGCGCCGAACGCGCCGCCGACACGCCGCCGGTCATGCCCCGCTACGACGCGGACGGCGCGCTCCACCTGCCGGATGACTACCTCCGCTGGACCTTCGTCGGCGCCTCGCTCGGCCTCAGCTACAACGACGAGCCCCCGCAGCGGGAGTCGTTCAACCATGTGCTGATGGAGCCGACCGCCTACGATCACTTCGTGCGCACCGGCGAGTTCCGCGAAGGCACCATGTTGACGCTGCTCGTACGAAGCACCGAGGCCGACGCGATGCCGGCGCGGCACGGCCGGTTCGCGGCCGACGTCCTCGCGGTGGAGCTGGCGGTGAAGGACAAGGAGCGGGTCGAGGCCGGCTGGGCCTACTACGACTTCCGGGGCGGCGCCAATATGCTGGCCACCGCGCAACCCCAGCCGCCCGGGAACCGCTGCTACGCGTGCCACATCGACCACGCGGCGCGCGACAACGTCTTCCTGCAGTTCTACCCGCTGCTGGCCGACGCGGCCGGCGTCACCGTCGACTGACAAGAGTCACTGAGCCGCCCGGACGGCGCCGCGCGAGAGCTGCTCAGGGTCCGCGAACAGCGTCAGCGCCACGCCGTCCCAGCGCCCGTCGCCGCGGGGGCTCTCCGCAGCCTCGGCGCCCAGGGCCATCGTGCCGGTCCCGCCCGCGTGACGAAACGCCCGCACGACGTGGCGCTGCACCAGCTCCGCGCGTGCGAGCGCGTCGAGCATGCGCCGTCCGACATCGCCGCCGGTGGCGTAGCCCTCCACGACGACAGGACTGTTCCGCGGGTACTGGAGCAGCTCTCCCATCGCTTCCTCGATCCGGCGTCCGGCGCCGTCGCGCAGCGTCAGGCCGCCCTCGGGATCGGTCTCGAACAGCCGATCCGCGGCGAGCCATATACGCAACGGCGCATAGCGATCATCGCGCAGGAGCGTGCGGTACTCGTCCACGGTCAGCTCGTCGAGGTTGTAGAAGCCGCGCTCGGCGAAGAAGCCCCGGAAGAGCCAGTTCCGCTTCAGCGCCTCGGTGTTTTCGGCGACATCCGCCATCGCCGCGCGCGCGCGGCTCATGACCTCGCCGGCCTCGACCAGCAGCCGCTGGGTTGCGCTGTCGGGGCCGCTGAAACGCTCTATCGCGTCCTCCACGCGCTCGGCGCTCCGGCGCACCGCCCGCATCGTCCCCTCGGTCTCGCCGAGCACGCCTTCGACGGCGTCCTGCCCGCTCGCCACCGTGTCCATCGCCCTGCGCACTTCACCCACCATGCCGCGCGTCTCGTCGACCAGGCGGGCGCTGGCGTCGGTCACGCGCCGCGCGTCGTTCCCGAGTCCGTCGATGAGGCGGGTCGTGCTCTGAATGGTGTCTTCGAAGCCGCCGAAGCTCTCGGTCAGCTCGGCCCGCATCTGCACCATCTCGTTGGCGGCGATGCGGAACGTCTCCCGCCCCTCCGCGATCAAGTCGGCGATCGCCACCGCGTCGATCCCGCGCAGCTCGCCGCCGTCCGGAATGAGCGGCGCCGTCTCGCTGCCGGCGCGGAGCTGGATGAAGGCGGAACCGAGCAGCCCGTCCGACAGGATCGCGGCCTCCGAGTCGGTACGCACCAGCGCGTGCAGATCCTCCCGGACGCGCATCCGCACCACGAACCGGCCGCCCGGCGCGTCGGGAATGTCGATGCCGATCACTTCCCCCGCGGGCAGGCCGGACAACCGCACGCTGGTGCCGATCTCGACGCCCGCGACGTTGCCGAAGTCGGCCTCTATCTCGAACTGCTGGCTGAACAGCAAGCGGCGGTCGCCGATCATGAACAGGCCGATCGCGAAGATCAGCAGCCCGCCGATCACGAACGCACCGACCAGCGCCAGGCGTGGTGACCCCATCTGAACCTCCCTCTCCCGCGAAATCTACCGCGCGCGCCCGCTTCTTTCGTCGTCCGCTCGCGCACGCCGGACGATCGAGCCGTCCGCTTGCCGGCCATCCCGCCGCGCGGCCGGCAATCACCCGCTCGCCGGTTTCCGCCCGCGCGGCCGGACGGTCACCCGCCCGCCTCCGACTGCATGAACTTCCGCACCAGCTCGTGCTCGCAGCGCTCCAGGTCCTCGGCCGTACCGCTGGCCAGCACCCGGCCCTCGTGCAGAAACAGCATGGTGTCCGCGATGCGCCGCGCGCTCGGGATGTTGTGGGTGACCACGACCAGCGTCGTGCCGCGCTCGTGCTTCAACCCGACGAGCAGGTCGTCGATCTCCTCCGAGGTCACCGGATCGAGCCCCGCGCTCGGCTCGTCGACCAGCAGGATCGCCGGATCGAGCGCCATCGCCCGCGCCAGGCCCGCCCGTTTCCGCATGCCGCCGGACAGCGAGCCGGGCATCGACTCCGCCGCGCGGGCCAACCCCACCGCGGCCAGCTTCTCCAGCGCCCGCGCGCGAATCTCCCCATCGGAGAGCGTCGTATGCCGACGCATCGGGAACGCCACGTTCTCGGCCACCGTAATCGAATCGAAGAGCGCGGCGTTCTGGAACAGGAAGCCGATGCGCTGGCGCACCTCGGCCAGCGCCGACGGGGACAGCGCGGTGATCTCCGCGTCGTCCACGAAGACACGGCCCGAGTCCGGCTGCAGCAGACCGACGATGTGCCGCAGCGTCACGCTCTTCCCGGTCCCGCTCCGGCCGAGCACGACGGTAGCCCGGCCGCGCGGCATGCGGAGCGACACGTCGTCGAGCACGCGAAACGAGCCGAACGCCTTCGACACGCGGTCGAGCCGGATGGCCGCGGGCGGCTCCGTCACTCCGCGGTCTCCGGAAAGATGAAGAAGATCAGGCGGACCAGCACCACGTTGGCCGCAATCATCAGGATCGACGCGGTGACCACGCTGCGCGTCGCCGCGTAGCCGACCCCCTGCGTGCCTCCGGAGGTGTGTACGCCGAGATAGGACGCGGTGACCGCGATGATGAAGCCGAACACCATCGTCTTCAGCGTGCCGGGCACGTAGTCGGTGAACTGGACGAGCGAGAAGGCGGCCCGGAAGTAGGTCTCGAAGGGCATGCCGGAAACCGCCGATTCCGCCGTCCAGCCGCCGATTATGCCCGTGATGTTCATGACCGCGGTCAGGATGGGCATGGCGATCATGCAGGCGACGACGCGCGTGACGACCAGGAACTTGAACGAATCGACGGCCACCGCCTCCAGCGCGTCGATCTGTTCGGTCACCTTCATGGCGCCCAGCTCGGCCCCGACGCCCGCCCCGACCCGCCCGGAGACGAGCAGCCCGACCACGAGCGGTCCGGTCTCGCGCACCAGGGCGAGGGCGAGCACCGCGGGGACCAGCGCCTCGGCCCCGAACCGCTCGAGCGACGCCCGCGTGTGCATCGACATCACGATGCCCACCGCGTAGCCCGCGGCGGCGATCAGCGGCAGCGAGCGCCAGCCGAGCTCGTACACCTGCCGCGCGGTCTCCTGGAACTCGAACGGCGGCCGGAAAATCTCGCGCAGCGCCCGGCCGGCGAAGATCATGGCGCGCCCTCCGCTGGCCAGACGCGTCACGACGACCGTACGCACGAAGCCGGGCATCGAGACTCCTCAGAAGATCCAGTACGCGACACCGACGCTCACGACGACCGAGCCCGCGTTCACCCGCTCGGTGGCGATCGACGCATCGCTCGCGAAAGTCACCTTCGGCCTCGCGAACAGGTACCCGCCGAACACGTTGATGCCGACCCGCGGCGTGACGTCCGCCCAGAGGACCGCCCCGGGGCGCCACGCGAAGCTGTTGCCGACGGCGATGGCCCGGCCCGGACCTGCCCGCGCCGTGTCCACGCCCAGCCGGTTGAACGAGTACCCGCCCACGGCCGAGGCGCCGACCGCGAGCCTCCCCCGGACAACGCCGTACTCGACGCCGGCCATCACCGGCCGCAACTGTATCGCGGCCAGGCCCGGCCGCCCCGCGGGGCCGGTCTCGATCTCGGTGTTCGTCCAGTTGAACGCGATCGCCGGGCCGAGCCCGTTCCGCGGGCGCAGGCGCAGCAGCGGGCCCACGGCCAGCGCGCCGCCCAGGGTCGCTTCCGACGGGCGCGTGACGCGCACCGAGGCGCCGAGGCCGACGAGGCGCAACGGACCCTCCTCGGGACGCGGGGCCAGCGCCGGCAACCGCGGTCTTCCCGAGACCGGCCGCACGTTCCCCGGGGCCGCCGAGGCGCCCCCGGCGGACGGCGGCGCATTCCCCGAGCCGGACGGGAGACTCCCCGCAAGCGGCGGCGAATCGGGATCGCCTATCTGCAGCCTCGACTCGACGCGGGCCACCCCGGCCACCCCGAGCGCCAGCGTCCGCGCGCTCTCCACGTCGTCCGCGGAACGCACGGTGCCGTCGAGGGTCGCCACGCCGCTCCGCACCTGGACATCTATGGGCAGCGTACCGAGCGATTCGTGGTTGACGAGCGCGGTCTTGACACGCACCGCGGTCTGGGCGTCCGCGACGGCGGCCGTCACACCGGAGGAGGACCTGGCGCCGCAGCCGTTCGCAGCCATCACCGCAACGGCGAGGAGCGCGGTCAGCACCCTCGACGCCACGTATCGGCCTGCGCGTCGCCGCTCGAAAAGAAGACCGACCGCCGGCATCGGGAATGCCGGTGCGGAAGCGGACCCGAACCGCTCGCGGGCGGGCGCGGCCTTGCGGTCGCGTTGGAAGTCCCGCCGGCGCGAGACTGCTGCGGCGCAGACTCCCGGGGTCACCGGTCCGGAGCCGCCGCCCGCAGCGCCGCCGCGCTCTCGCCGTTCAGATAACCCGTCGCAGCCGCCCCCCGCGCCGACTGCCACGCCCGCAGCG
>CAZMWA010000015.1:0-11946 GCA_964569405.1 uncultured Vicinamibacteraceae bacterium
GGCCTGGACATGGCGCTCTGGGACCTGCAGGGCCGGGCGCTCGGGCGGCCCTGCAGGTCCCAGAGCGCCATGTCCAGGCCGGCCAGCGCCATGCCCAGCAGTCCCTGGCGCCCCAGCAGGCGGAAGCGGGCCGCCGCCTCGTCCGCGACGGCCGCCGGACTGGCGGGCCGCCCGCGCACGACCTCGGCGAGGTCGGCGAGCAGGGCGTGCAGCGCGCGCAGCGTGAGGGTGGTGTAGCCGAAGATGTAGGCGCGGCCCGCCGGCCCCTCCTCGGACTGGACGTCGATGAGCAGGAGCGGCGACACCGGGACGTCGCCGGAGGCCGTGCGGAGCGGCCGGGCCAGCGGCGCCGCCACGGCGCGCGCGGCCAGCGACCGGATGGTCAGCGCGGGGTTCGACATGATGGTACCTCCGGGACGGGCTCGCCGCGACTCGCGGGACGAGGCGGGTTGCCGTCTGTCGAGCTATCTTCCCCCGCGCCCTTCGACCCGGTCCAATCGTGCCGCCTGCCCTGCATGGGCCGTCGCCGAGTCTGCGGGGGCCTGCATGCCGCTCGAGCCCCACGCATCGCCCTTCGAAGAGGTGTCGATGTCGTGGCCCTGCTGCGCGCGGACCGGGAGCACCGTTGACAGTCTCCCGACCCCGCTTGATGGGCCGTCCGCCCACGCATTGACTATGGAGGCTGGCGCACGATAGCGTGTCCATATCCAGATAGGGATACAGATATGCCCGAGAAGATGACCAAGAAGGCCACGATCCTCTTTCCGCCCGCACTCTACCGGGAGGTCGAGGAGGAGGCGCGGCGGCAGGGACGATCGGTCGGGGAGCTGGTACGGGAAGCGGCCATGATTCGTTATGGCGCCGGCGGCGCGGCGGCGCGGATGCAGGCGGTCGAGCGGCTCGTGCGGCTGGATGACGAGGTCGGCGAGCCGGAACGGCTGGAGGACGAGATCATCCGGGGTGCGACCGGGCCGTGAGACTATTCGTCGACACGAACATCCCGATGTACGCGGCAGGTCGAAGCCATGCCTTCAAGGGTCCGTCCGCGGCGTTCATGCGGGCGGTCGGCGAGCGCCGCGTCGATGCGGTGAGCGACGTCGAGGTGCTGCAGGAGATCCTCCACCGGTACCGCGCGGTGAACCGGGCGCGGACGGGCTTCGTCGTGTTCGAGGCGTTTACCACCGCGATCCGCCTGTTCCATCCGGTGGTGCTCGACGATCTGTGGGAGTGTCGTTCGATTCTTGCGCGGCACGACGGGCTCCGGCCGCGGGATGCGATCCACGCGGCCGTGATGCGCCGCACCGAGATAGGGACCATCGTCAGCTACGATCGGCATTTTGACGCGATTCCCGGCATCGATCGCGTCGCGCCCGACGACGTGCTCTGAGCACGTGCTGCAGCGGGCTGCCGGTGTCGCCCGACCGGCGACGGAGGAAGGAGAGGCAGGCATGCGGGAACGGCACCGTGGATTCGTCGTGGCGCTGGTGGCGGCCGGGGTGGTCGCTCTGGCCGGCGGCCCGCAGGGGCAGGAGGCCGCCGAGGACCTTGGCGGCTATCCGGACGGCGAGTGGCCGCTGGTCGGGGGCAACTGGTCCAGTTCGCGCTATTCGACCCTCGCCGACGTCACGCTCGAGACGGTCGACCGGCTCGGCGGGGCCTGGGTGACGCCGCTTCCCGGCGGTGCGGCCTCCCGCGCCACGCCGGTCGTCCGCGACGGCGTCCTCTACCTGACGGGCGGAGCCAACGTGTTCGCCGTCGACGCCCGCACCGGCGAGATGGTCTGGCGCTGGCAGCCGCCGCCGGACCAGCCGCTCAGGGTGCCCTCCTGGCAGGGCGTCGGCCTGGGGGCGGGCCTCGTCTTCGTCGGGCTCGGCAGCGCCGAGGTGGCCGCCCTGCGGCAGGCGACCGGCGAGCTGGCCTGGGCCACGCCGGTGGGCAGCGTCCCGCGGGGCGAGGGCGAGCGGGTGACCACGGCGCCGATGTACGCGCATGGCCAGGTGTTCGTCGGCGTGTCGAACGGCGACAGCGGTGGCCAGGGGCGCATCGTCGCGCTCGACGCGGCGACGGGCGCGGTGCAGTGGACGTTCTTCATCGTGCCGCGGCCGGGAGAGTTCGGCCACGACACCTGGCCGCAGGACAACGAGTCGTGGCGGCTCGGCGGCGGCGGCGTGTGGCTGGTGGGAACGGTCGACCCCGACCTGGGGCTGGTCTACTTCTCGACCGGCAACGCGGTGCCGATGTTCGGCGGCGAGCTGCGCGCCGGCGACAACCTGTTCACGGCCTCGGTGCTCGCGCTCGACATGGCGACGGGCGAGCGGCGCTGGCACTATCAGGTCGTGCGGCACGACGTGTGGGATGCCGACATCGCGACGCCGCTGCTGCTGTACGAGGCGGAGGTGGACGGGCAGCCGCGCAAGGCGCTGGCGGCGATGCGGGCCGACGGCTACCTGTTCCTCTTCGATCGGGCGACGGGCGAGCCGCTCGTGCCGCTCGAGGAGCGGCCGGTGCCGCAGGACGCGTTCCTGCACACGGCGCCCACGCAGCCGTATCCGGTCGGCGCCGAGAGCATCTTGCCCGACTGCTCGTACTGGCGCGACCGGGTGCCGCCGCCGTTCGAGCTGAGCTGCAGCACCTTCACCCCGCCCACGGTGGACCGGCACGACCTCGTGGCGCCCGGCCTGCCGATTCCGCGGGTGCGGGTCACGCCGATGGCGTTCAGTCCGCAGACCGGCTACGTCTACGCGCAGGGCCGGGCGCAGGTCGGGCGCACGCGGCGGTTCGCGGACCCCTGGCTGGCCTTCCCCCAGGACGATCACCTCAGCCTGCCGGAGGCGGTCGGCATCATCGCCGCCATCGACCCGCGCACGAGCCGCCTCGTCTGGAAGCAGGAGGTGCCCAGCCCGCTGCTCGGCACGAGCGGTCCGCTCGCGACCGCGGGCGGCCTGATGTTCCGGGGCTCGCCGGGCGGACAGGTCGAAGGCTACGACGCGCGGACCGGGGAGCGGGTGTGGGCGTTCCAGACCACGCCGGCGGGGGGGCGCGTGCGGCCGGGACCGGCCGCCGCCTACGCGCTCGACGGCCGGCAGTTCATCGCCGTGCCGATGGGGCGCGAGCTGTGGGCGTTCACGCTGGATGGCGCCGTCGCCGCGCGCGGCGAGGTGCCGGCCGACCCCTGGGCGGACCTCGAGCCGTCGGGCCCGGCGCCGCGCGCGACCGACGCCGTCGAGACCGCGACGTTGCTGGTGAATCCAGCCTGGGCGGTGGGCGGCCGGCGCTACCAGTTCGACGAGCACACGTTCAACCCGGTGCGGGCGCTGGTGACCGCGGGCGCGCGCGTGCAGTTCCGCAACAACGGCGATCTCGCGCACACGATAGCGGCCCAGGACGGGAGCTGGACCACCGGCCGGCTCGAGCCGGCGACGTGGGCGTTCGTCACCTTCGACCGTCCCGGGACGTTCCGCTACCACTGCACGGACCATCCCTGGGCGGTCGGCGAGATCACCGTCGAGCCGTGACGGGGCGGCCGGCCCGCCGGCGCCCCGCGCGGCGTCAATCCTCGTACAGCGGGCCGTGCACGGTGCGGTGCGAGAGATACTGCCAGCGGCCGTCGCGCTGCGCGTAGACGCGGACGTACCAGAAGCTGAAGGCGCGCTGGGCGGCCGCCGGGCCGCCGCTGCGCGCCCGCACGCGGCCCATCGTGAGGGCCACGTCGCCGTGCAGCTCGACCTGCTGCGAGTCGACCTCCCGCGCGCTGTAGCGTCCGGCCAGGGACGCCAGCCACTCCGCGCGATGGTCGACGCCCAGAATGGGCTTGCCGGTGGTCCACCCGTCGCCGTGCGTGTACGTGAAGTCGCTCGCGCAGACGTCTTCCAGGAAGGCGACATCGGCATGCAGCACCGCCGCCTCGATCTGCCGCTCGAGCGCGAGCACCTCGGCGCCGGGGTCGGCGGGGGAGTGCGCGCCGGCCGCCTCCTGCGCGGCCGTGCCCGCCGTGCCCGCGGCCAGTATCGTCGCGATGCCGGCGATCAGTGCGACCGCCCGCGCCGCCGGCGCACGGTTGGAACGCGCCGCCGCGGCGGCCCCGCTTCCGACCCGCTTCGCGTCTGCCATCACCCCTCCAGCTCCTCGGTCGAACATGTCCCGGGCATCATAACCGACGGGCGCCGTCCTGCCGCCGGTCCGGCGTGCCGCCGCGCGCGTGCAGGAGCTCGGGCGCCGCAGCCTTGCCGTGCGCGCCGATGTGGGCCAGCCCGCGGACGTCGACGCGGCGCTCGAGCGGACGATCCGCGAGCTGGGCGAGATCGACGTCCTCGTCAACAACGCTGTGTGCCTAATCCGCTAGTATAAAGCCCATGCGTTTGCACATAGCACTGGACGACGATCTCGTCGACGAGATCGACCGGCGCGCGGGTCCGCGGCGGCGAAGTGCCCTCATCGCCGAGCTCGTGCGACGCGGTCTCGAGAACGAACGGCGCTGGGACGACATCGAAGCCGCGCTCGGCGGCCTGCCCGATGCCGGGCACGAGTGGGACGACGATCCCGCGGCGTGGGTGCGGCGACAGCGTCACGCCGACCCGCGCCGGACCGGCTGAGCGATGGCCCGCCTGCTGCTCGATTCGACGGTGCTGATCGACGCACTGCGTGGCCGGCCCGCCGCGGCCCGATTGGCGTCGCTGAGACGTACGGGTACGGAGCCGTGGGCTTGCGTGATCTCCGTCGAGGAGATCTGGCGCGGCCTGCGGCCGGGAGAGGAGATCGTCGCGCGCCGACTGTTCAGCGGCCTGCGACTGGCGCCGCTGGGCGTGTCCGAGGGGATGCGAGCCGGCGCATGGCGCCAGGCCTTTGCCCGTCAGGGAGTTACGCTCCACCAGGCCGATTGCCTGATCGCTGCCGCGGCGGCAGGCGTGAATGCAGGACTGGCAACGGCAAACGTCGATGATTTCCCGATGACGGAGATCAACGTCCAGCATTGGCCTATCGACCAATGAAGACACCCTCGAGCTGCCCGACCAGCTACTCGGGTAGGTCAGCGGGTCGGCCGATCGGTTAGTCTGACGCAGATCCGACGCAAGGCGCGATCCGCATTCCCAGGGGAGGCTGCCGATGAACCGCTGGCTTGCACTGTCGATTGCCGCGGGCCTGGCTGCCGGCGCCGTGACGCCGGCGGCCCAGGGCGGCGGCCGGGGGCACGGCGAGGAGGCGTTCAACACGCGGCTCGTCGGGGCGCACGACCTGCAGGGGCGCTCGGCCTATCAGCCGCTGCCGGTGCGGCAGGGGGCGCGGCGGATCCTCTACGTCGGCCACCATGCCGGCGAGGCGCTCAATCCGCTGACGGGCACGGTCGAGACCAACGGCACGTCGGTGCTCGACGTCACCGCGCCGGAAGCGCCGGTCTACCTGGCGCACATCCCGGCTACGGGCGGCGCCAGCGGCTCGCAGATGGTCCAGGTGTGCGCCGGCGACGAGCTCCCGCGGGGACGGGCGGGACGCTTCTACCTGCTGCGCCCCAACGGCAACAGCAGCCACGAGATCTGGGACGTCACGGACCCGGACGACCCCGCGTTCGTGCGGACGGTGGTCGAGATGGGCCGGACGCCGGCCGGCGACCAGCACACTCACAAGAACTGGTGGGAGTGCGACACCGGCATCGCCCATCTGGTGGGCACGGTCGACGGCTGGCGTGCGCCGCGCATCCTGCAGGTCTTCGACCTCGCGGACCCGGCGGCGCCGCGGCATGTGCGCGACTTCAGCCTGCCGGGGGTCCAGCCGGACGCGAGCGGTCCCATTCCCGGCGGCTCGGGGCTGCACGAGGCGGTCAGGCTGGGCAACCGGCTGTACCTGGCGTACGGCACCGTGGCGAACGGCGTCGTGCAGATCCTCGATCGGGACCGGCTGCTCAACGGCGACCCGGACGCCGCGGCGCCCCTCGCCGCGAGTCCCGCGGGCCTGGCGTACCCGCAGATCGGCCGGCTCGACCTGCCGGCGTTCTGGGGCGGACACACCGCGATGCCGCTGCTCGACGTGGAGATTGCCGACTACGCGGACAACCGCGACCACGCGACGCGGGACTTCCTGTTCGTCGTCTCCGAGTCGGCGGGCAACGCGTGCCAGGAGGCGCGCCACATCACGTTCATGCTCGACATCACGGACGAGGCTCATCCGCTGCCGATCGCCACGTTCCAGGTGCCCGAGTCGAGCGGCGAGTTCTGCGACCGGGGCGGGCGCTTCGGCCCCCACTCGCCGCAGTGGTCCATGGAGCCGCCGTTCTACGGGAGACTGATGGCCGTGTCGTGGTTCAACGCCGGTGCGCGGGTCATCGACATCCGGGACCCGTTCCGCCTGGAAGAGGTGGCGTACTACATTCCCGCCACCACGGAGCGGACGGCCGAGCGCTGCGCCACCATCGACGGCGTCGAGAGCTGCAAGGTGGCCATCCAGACCAACAAGCTCGAGGTCGACGATCGCGGGCTGCTCTACCTGGCGGACCGCGCCGACACCGGCCTGCACATCGTGGCGCTGACGGGTCCGGCCGCCGCCATCATCGAGGCGGGGGAGGACTGACGGCCCGGCGCCGTCCGGCCGGCGGGGCAGGGCGCACGGCGGCTCGCGGCGTGCGGCCGCCGCGCGAGCGCGTCAGCGCCCGCCGCCGGCGGCCTGCTCCTCGGCGCGGGCGCCGCCCAGGATGTTGATCATGGCGTGGTTGCCCTCGTGGCAGGCGTACTCCCACATCTCGCCCGCCGCCACGCCGCGCGACGCCTGGTCGGTGGTCAGCGGCGCGGCCGCCGTCCAGGGCCGCGTGAACCACGCCGGATCCTCGACCGTGAAGGTGTAGTCGATCGCCGCCGGACCCACGCGCGTGAACCGCTCGACCAGGCGCAGGCCGGGGCGGGAGGCGCGCCACGGCGTGCTCCAGTAGGCGTCCGGCTTGTCGACGAAGTTGATGGTCTCGACCACGAGCGTGTCGCCCTCCCAGTGCCCGCGCGCCTCCCCGGTCCACTGCGCGATGCCGGTCCGCGGCCGGCCGTCGAGCGGGATGACCCGCAGCTCGTGGTACATCTCGTGCAGCATCGCCACCTGGCCCGGCGTCTGCAGGATGCGCAGGTTCATGTTGTAGGGCTGGATCGGGACCATGTTGGGCAGCCCGTCGGTTAGGCAGCGCTCGCCGGTGTCGAGATCGGTCCAGGAGTGGAAGGGGCCGACCCCGTAGCGCGCACTCTCGCGGTCGCTGGCGAGCCTGGCCGCCGGCCGCCACGGGATGACGCCCTCCGGCGGATCGACGATCAGCGACGTGCGCAGGTCGCCGACGATGCGCGTCCCGGCATCCAGCCAGACCTGGTTGTAGCCCCCCACGGTGCCGGGCGCCGACTTGCCGTCCGACGCCGCGCGCTCCGCGGCCGACTCCTGCTCGATGGCCGCGGCCTCCTCGGCGGTCAGCAGCGTCCGCTCGGACTGCCGCGTGGGCCGCTCCAGCGGCGTGAGGGTGGCCGACGTCCACAGGCCCTGCAGATCGGGATCGCCCCACGCCGTGCGCGGGACCGCCGCATCCCCGTTTCCCGCCTGAGCGGCAGCCGCCGCCGGCAGCAGGAAGGTCGCGGCCAGGAGTGCTGCCGCGGAGGTCAGCGGGCCGAGCTTCTCGTGATTCATCTGGACCTCGTTTCACCAGCGAGTCTTCATCCGTATGGTAGCGCGTTCGCGGCATCGAACGATTAGAATCAGGGCCTGTCGGCACGAAGGAGTGGAGTCCATGTCGGAATCGCAACGTCAGATCGATCGGCGCACGCTTCTCGGCCTGCTGGCCGCTGCCGGCGCCACCACGGGCGGCGGCCTGTTCGGACCGGGCGGGGCGCGCGTCGCGGCTGCCGGTCAGGCGGCGATGCCGGCCGGCGTCGAGCCGTTCGAGGTGCGGGTCGGCGATGCCGAGCTCGAGGACCTGAGTCGCCGTCTCCAGTCGCCGCGCTGGCCGCCGGACTCGCCGGGCGAGCCCTGGTCGTACGGCACGGACCGGGCCTACCTGGAGGAGCTGATCGCGTACTGGCGGGACGAGTACGACTGGCGCGCCCACGAGGCCGCGCTCAACGCGTTCAATCACTACACCACCACGATCGAGGGGCAGCTCATCCACTTCATTCGCCAGGAGGGCGTCGGTCCGGCGCCGCTGGCGCTGGTGATGACGCACGGCTGGCCCGGCACCATCTGGGAGATGCTCCCGTCGGTGATGGCGCTGAGCGATCCGGCTTCCCACGGCGGCGACCCGGCCGACGCCTTCGACGTGATCGTGCCGTCCATTCCGGGGTTCGGCTTCTCCGGCGAGCCGGCCGAGGGTACGGACGTCGTGCGCACCGCCGAGCTGTGGGTGGCCCTGATGGACGAGCTGGGCTACGAGCGCTTCGGCGCCTACGGCAGCGACTGGGGCGCGGGGATCACCCGCGTGCTCGGCGCGAGCTATCCCGATCGCCTGGTCGGCGTCCACACGCCCGGCGCGCCGGCCCGGATGGAGCGCGACCCGGAAACCGAGGCGGAGCGGGACTACGCCGCCCGCGCCGACCACTGGTCCGTCGACGAGACGGGGTACCAGCGCATCCAGGGCACCAAGCCGCAGACGCTGGCGTTCGGGCTGACCGACTCGCCGGTCGGGCTCGCCGCCTGGCTCACCGAGAAGCTGCGCTCCTGGAGCGACTGCGGCGGCGACGTGGAGACGCGCTTCAGCAAGGACCAGATCCTGACGCTCGTGTCGATCTACTGGCATACCCGGACCATCGGCACCAGCGTGCGCTACTACCACGCGAACGGCCTGGGGAGCGCGCGCCCGCGCCGGACGGCGGGGCCGGTGCGCGTGCCGCAGGGCTTCGCGCAGTTCGTCGGCATTCCGCTGCGCGGCCAGCCGCCGCGCTCGTACATCGCCGAGCCGCCGGACAACGTTACCCACTGGACGGTCTACGACCGCGGCGGGCATTTCCCCGCCATCGAGGAGCCGGACCTGCTGGTGCGGGACCTGCGGACGTTCTTCCGGCCGCTGCGGCCGGCGTAGGGCGGGGGCCCGGCGCCCGCGCTCAGTAGTCCGCGGCCCGCAGCGACGCACGGATGATCTGGCGGTCGTTGCGGTGCACGATGTGGCCGTTCGCGTAGGCCGGGTGTGACCAGTTGATCAGGCGCGCCTCGATGCGGCCGTGGGGCGTGCGCGTCCCGGAGCTGCCCGTCGGCTCGATCAGTCGGGTCCGGCCCAGCTCGACGTAGCCCTGCGGGGTGAACCGGGCCAGGATGAGGTCCCCCTCGTCGTTGTTGACGAAGTAGCGGTCCTCGTGCTGCACCAGGAACGCGGTGCTCCAGCGCGCCTGCGCGGTCATGTCCGGGCTCATCCACAGCCGCCGGCCGGTCCGCGCGTCGAGGCCGCGCAGCTCGCCGTAGCTGTCGACGCCGTAGACGTAGTCGCCGATGATGACCGGCGTCGTCACCATGGCGTGGATGGTGTCGGTCTGGTCGGGCAGCTCGCTGCGGGCCTGGCCCTGCCAGAGGTGGGTGGCGGCCGGCCGGTCCTGGCTGAGCCGCACCATGAGCGAGCCGTAGAAGAACTGCGACACCAGCAGATAGTCGCCGCTGCGCACCGGGGTGGCGACCGTCACGCCCATCCCGACCTCCCACGGCTGCTCCCAATACAGCTCGCCCGTCTCGGGATCGAGCGACGCCAGGGCCTGCGGATGCCAGATGATGAGCTGCCGGGCGCCGCCGGCCTCGTAGATGATCGGCTGCGCGTAGCCCATCTCGGACGTCACCTCGATGGCGCGCCAGATCTCTTCGCCGGTGTGCTTGTCGAAGGCCACGACCAGCGCATCGGGCTCCCCCCCGACCACCGTGATGAGCCGTTCGCCGTCGACGAGCGGCGCGCTGACGATGCCCCAGGTCGGGACGCTCGTCCCGTACTCGGCGACGTAGTCCTTCTCCCACAGCACGCGGCCGGTCGCGACGTCGAGGCAGAAGAGCCGGCCGGTGCCGCCGACGACGTAGACGCGGTCGCCGTCGACGGTCGGCGTGGCGCGGGGGCCGACGGCGTAGGCGACCGACAGCATCCGGTAGCTGGTCTGCCACGCGTGGGTCCACAGCACCTCGCCGGTCGCCTCGTCGAGCGCCAGCGCCCGCTCGGTCCCGTCCAGCGTGCGCGAGTCGGGGTCCTCGGCCCAGTCGGTGATGAAGACGCGCCCGTCGGCCACGGCCGGCCCGGAGTAGCCCGCGCGCAGCGGCGTGCGCCAGGCCACCTGCAACTGCTCGGGAAGCTCGTCGACGATGCCCGTCTCCTGCCAGACGGCCAGGCGCTCCGGGCCGCGCCACTGCGGCCAATCGTCCGCGGACACGACCGCGACCGCCGTCATTGCGAGCGCCATCGCGCAGCTCGCCGTCAGCATCTTGCGCATCGGGTTCCTCCTGCTTCCATCAGACGGGGCCTTGCCCCGGACCCCCGCCGAGGCGCGCTGTGCGCGCCTTCGGAGTCTAATCTACGTCGGCGGGCGTGTCAGCAGCGGCTCACCGCAGCTCGTCCGGGCCGAACGCGTCGGGCAGGAGCTCGCCGACGGTGTGGCGGCCGTTGACGGGCAGGTCGGCGCCGCCGGCCTCGTACAGCAACTGGCGGCAGCGGCCGCACGGCTTGCCGGGCTGCAGGTCGTCGAGGTCCCGGCCGACGACGACGGCCACCGCCACGAGCCGCCCTCCGCCGCTCGCGTGCAGCGCGCACACGAGGGCGCACTCCGCGCACAGCCCCAGGCCGTAGGAGGCGTTCTCGACGTTGCAGCCCGCGACGACGCGCCCGTCGTCGACCAGCCCGGCGGCCCCCACGTGATACCCGGAGTAGGGCGCGTAGGCGTGGCGGGCGACGGCGCGGGCACGGCGGAACAGGTGGTCCCAGTCGGGTTGCACGGCGGTCATTTGCGGTCAGCTCCTCGCCGGCTGCGGCTCGCCAGCGGGGGAGCGCCGCTCGTGAGGTCGAGCCTGTTGGCCGATTGTACCCGGCCGGCGGCGCCGCTTCGCGCCGAGCGAGGCGAGCCATCGCGGCTGCAGGCAGATTCCGGTGGTGCGCGTCCCCGCGGAGTACGGCATCATGGGACGCGGCAGCTCGCGGGCAGGCACGGCCGCGAGCCACGTGCGATGAACCCGGATTGGAAGGGAGCGAACGCCATGCTGAAGACACTGGCGCCCGCGTGCGTGGGCATCGTCGTCGTGCTCCTGTGGCTGTCCGGGAGCGGTCCGGTCCGACCCGGCGTGGAGGTGGAGCTGGCCGCGGCCGGCCAGCAGGACGGGTTCGTGCCGATCACGGACGAGATGCTGCGCAACCCGGACCCGGCGGACTGGCTGATGGCGTACCGCACCTACGACTTCCAGGCGTTCAGCCCCCTCGATCAGATCACGCGCGAGAACGTCGGCCAGCTCCGGCTCGCCTGGATGCGCGCGATGGACGAGGGGGACCAGGAGATCCGGCCGCTGGTCTACGACGGCGTGATGTACATCGCCAACCCCGGCTCCGATCACCTGCAGGCCATCGACGCCACCACCGGCGACCTCGTCTGGGACTACACACGCGAGCTGCCGGACGACCTGCGCGAGTACGCGCAGCTCGGCGGGCGCACGCGCCACCTGGCGTTGTACGGCAACCACGTGTATCACCTGACCGCGGACGCCCACATCATCGCGGTCGACGCCCGCACCGGCGAGCTGGCCTGGGAGTCGCGCACGGCGGACTACCGCGAGGGCATCACCCACTCGTCCGGCGCCGTCATCGTCAACGGGATGGTGGTCAGCGGGCGGACCTGCAGCCCTGCCAGCCTCGAGGCGCGCTGCTTCGTGGCGGCCCACGACACGGACTCCGGCACCGAGCGCTGGCGGACCTACACGGCGGCCGGCGACGACGACCCGGGGGGCGAGACGTTGGGCACGCTGCCCACCGCCCGCCGGGTCCACTTC
>CAZMWA010000016.1:0-6760 GCA_964569405.1 uncultured Vicinamibacteraceae bacterium
GAGCCCGCGGTCCTCGGGGCCGTCGGTGCCGATCCCGCCGGCCCGGAACCGCGCGGGGCGCGGCCCCAGCACGTCGTCGCCGTCCGGCCCCATGCCCTCCTGCGTCTCGACTCCGGGCTGCACGGGGGGCAGCTTGCCGTCGGGCGGATCCACGATCAGCGACGTCCGCTGGCCCTCGCTCACGGCGGCGCCCTGATCGACCCAGAACGCGTTGTACGCGCCCACGTCGCCGCCCACCGGCAGAATCTCGTCCCCGCGCTCGGTCGGCGCGTTCGCCGCGGCGTCGCGCGCGGCCGCCCGCGCTTCGATCTCCCTGACCTCCTCGTCGGTCAGCACCGCCCTGTCGGCCTGGTCCGCGGGCCTCTGGAGCGGCGTCAGCGTCCGGAAGTCCCACACGCCCTGCAGGTCGGGCTTGCCGTCGGGCAGCCGCGGCGGGTCGAACGCCGTCTGCGCGCCCGCGGCGCCCGCCAGCACGGCGAACAGGAAGGTAAGCGGTACGACGACGAGAGCTTTGCTGATCATCTCCTCCTCCTGGGAGCCCGCGGCGCCGCGGCGGGCAACCGCCATCATACCGCAGCCGGCCGAAACCATCGAACCCGACCGGCCGCCTGGCAGTATGATGGCGTCTCCGGGCGCGGGCGGTCGGCGCGTGACATGAACGGCGTACGTGGATAGCGGACAGATAGCGGTCACCGGCGCCAACAGCGCCGTCGGCAAGGCATTGCTGGCGCGGCTCGCCGGCGGGGACGGGTTGCGCGTCGTCGCCGTCGTGCGACGCCAGGCGGCGGTGGCCGCCCTGCCGCGTTTGCCGCGCATCGCGGCCGCGGTGATCGGCTACGACCAGCCCGACCGCCTGCGCGCGGCGCTGGGCGGCGTCGACTGCGTCGTGCACCTGGCCGGCATCCTGTTCGAGACTCGGGCGTCCGACTATCGGCGCGCCAACGTCGACACGACGCGGGTGCTGGTCGAGGCCGCCCGCGGCGCCGGGGTGCGCCACATCGTGTTCGTCAGCTCGCTGGGGGCCGATCCGGACTCGCCGAACGGCTATTTCAGGTCCAAGGGGGAAGCGGAACGCCTCGTGGCCGGCGCCGGGGTCGCGGCGACGATCATCCGCACCCCGCTGCTCCTGGGGCCCGACACGGCCGGCGGGCGCGCGCTGCTGCGCGACGCCTCCCGCCCGGCGGTCCGCCTGCTGGGCGGCGGGGCGCACCGGCTGCGCCCGCTCGACGTCGACGACCTGTGCGCGGCCGTTGCGCGCTGCTGCCGGGCGCCGGCCGCCGGCGCGCGGACGCACGAGCTGGTCGGACCAACCCTGCTCACGCAGCGCGAGCTGTTGCAGCGGACGGCGCGCCTCCTCGGCCGCGACCTCGCGATCCGCTCCACGCCCGTCTGGCTCGCGCGACTCGGGGCGCGTCTCGCGGGCCTGATCCGCACCGGCGGCCTGACGCCGGCGGTCATCGACGTCATCACCTCCGACGAGGCGGCGGCGCGCAACGCCGACGGCGATCTGGGCATCGATCTGACGCCGTTGTCCGACACGCTGGCCAGGCTGCGACAGTCCGCGGGAGGACCATGACCGTGCCACCGACCGAGCAACCCGTTTCCGACGAGCCGTCCGCCGCCGTCCGTCCGGCGCCCAGCCGGGCCGGCCGCGCCGGCTTCCTGGTCCTCGGCGCGGCCTGCTTCGCCTATCTGTACTACCGCCTCGACGGCGCCGCGGCGCGGGAAGGCCTGTCGCTGGTCGACTACATGACGGGCGTCTTCGCCAACGTCGACTGGCTGTCCTGGGTCGTCCTGATGGTCGCCTACTCGGGGCTGTACTTCTGCATCGACACGCTGGTGGTGTCGCGGGCGCTCAACTGGTTCATCACCCCGATCCGCTACCGCGACATCCTGCCCATCCGCGCCAGCGCCTACATCATCTCGATCTTCAACGAGCAGATCGGCAAGGGCGCGATGGCCTACTACCTCCACCGGCGCGACCGCGTCCCGGGCTGGGAGGTCGGCTCGGTGATGCTGTTCGTGATGTTCTGCGAGGTGTTCTACCTGCTGTTCTGGGCGACGGTGGGCTACGCCTTCAGCGGCCCCTCGCTGCCCCCGGCCTTCGGACTCCTGCCCTGGCTGGCCGCGGGCGCGGTGCCGGTGTTCGCCCTCTGGGTGCTCTACTTCCGGGGCGCGATCCTGCCGGGCAACGAGCTGCGGGAGCGGCGCATCTTCCATGCGTTCCGCCGCGCCCACCTCAAGCACTACGCGCTGTTCCTCGTGATGCGCTCACCGGCGCTGCTGGCGGCCGTGGCCGTCTACACGACCGCGCTCAACCTGTTCGGCGTCGAGGCGTCCTTCCTGGCGCTGCTCGGCTACCTGCCGGTCATCTTCTTCGCCGCCGCCGTGCCGACGCCCATGCGCGCGGCGGCCATCACGTTCTGGGTCATCCTGTTTCCCGAGAACGAGGGTCCGATGGCGGCGTTCGGGTTCGTGCAGCACAACTTCTTCATCCTGTTCAACGCGCTCATCGGCGTGGCGTTCTGGCCGCGGGCGCAGCGCGAGCTGTTCGGGTAGGGAGGCGCGGCGGGCATGGCCCACCTGCTCACCGGCATCAGGCTCGGGCTGGCTCTCCCGCTCGCGGCCGCCTTCGCCCGGCCGGACTGGCTGCCCGCCGGCCCGGTCGCCGCGCTGCTGGCGGCGGCCATCGCCAGCGACTGGCTCGACGGCGCCGTCGCCCGGCGGCGGGGCACGGCCTCGGCCGGCGGGCAACTGTTCGATCACGCCACGGACTGCATTTTCGTGACCGCGGGACTGACGGGCGCCGCGCTCGCGGGCGGCGTCCCCCTGGCGCTGCCGGTGCTGGTCGCGGCCGCCTTCGGCCAGTACGTGATCGATTCGTACTGGCTGCACCGCGAGAGGCGGCTGCGCATGAGCACCATCGGGCGCTGGAACGGCATCGGCTACTTCGTCCCGCTGGTGATCCTCGCAGCCGCGCGGATCGAGGTGGTTCCGGGCCAGGCGGCCGTGCTCGAGCCGCTCGCCTACGCCTCGGGCTACGTGCTGGTGGCGTCGACGATCGTCTCCATCGCCGACCGCGCCACCGCGGCGCACCGGGCGCGCCGGGGGTAGCCAGCTTCCATCCGTGCCGGGAGAGCCGCGGGTGCAGCACGTGGACCCGCGCCGGAGTCGAGGTATACGATTCCGTTCGGAGACGACGGTTGGAAATCTCATTGGACATGCGGCGAGACATCCGGGTGCACGGCGGCGGCGACCGGCCGGGACGAGCCCCGGCGGCGGGCGCCGAGCGGGCGGGGGCGCGACCGCGGCAGAACCGGTATCCACCGGTCGCGACTGCCGTGGGCTGCGCCGCGCTGGCGCTCGGGACGGCTGCGCTCGCCGCGCCGGCATGGGCCCAGCCCGATCGTCGCCCGCCGGCGATCGAGCGGCTCGAGATCGTGGAGCCGCCCCGCCCCGAGGCGCCTCTCGGCGCGCGGATCGCGATCTCCACGGACGAGCCGGCGCGCCTGGCGATCGAGATCGCGGACGGCGCGCGGACCGAGCGGCGGGATCTCGACGGCCGCCATCGAACCGCGCACGTCGTGCCGCTCACGGGCCTGCGTCCCGGCCGGACGCACGCGGTCACGTTCATCGCCACCGACGCGGCGGGCAACCGCACCGAGGCGGCGCTGAACATCGACACCGAGCCCCTGCCGGACGACTTCCCGCCGCTCGCGGTCACCGTGAGCCGACCCGACCGGATGGAGCCGGGCGCCACGCTGTTCAACGTCTACCGCTGGGGCGAGGCGGGCCGCGACCCGGGCTTCGGCCTGCTGGTCGCCGTCGACGCGCGGGGCGACGTCGTCTGGTACTACCGGGCCGGGCACGTCATCGCGAACGCGGTCCCGCTCGCCAACGGCAACCTGCTGTACATGGCGACCGTCGACGGCATCTGGGCCCTGCTCGTCGAGATCGACCTCCTCGGCAACGTCGTTCGCGGCTGGCACCCGCGGGCCCTGGCCGCCCGCGCGCCCGCCGGCAGCATCCTGGTCGACACCGACTCGCTGCACCACGACATGGTGGTGCTGCCCTCGGGGAACCTGGCGTCGCTCAGCTCGGAGGTCCGCACCTTCCACGACTACCCGACGAGCGAGGAGGACCCTGCGGCCCCGCGGGCGACGCAGGACGTCGTCGGCGACGTCATCGTGGAGTTCACGCCGGACGGGACCGTCGTGGGGCAATGGTCGCTCCTCGACGCAATCGATCCCTACCGCATCGGCTACGACTCGCTCGGCACGTCGTTCTGGGGCGACACCTACCGGGCCCTGGGTCGCCCCGACGCCGAGCTCGCCGACTGGACGCACGCGAACGCCCTCGCGTACGACGCGCGCGACGACACGTTCGTCATCTCCGCGCGGCACCAGGATGCCCTCGTCAAGCTGGACCGGAGCGGCGCGGCGCGCTGGATCCTGGCGCCGCACGCGGGCTGGTCGGGCCCGTCGCGCGGCCGGCTGCTGAGCCCGCGCGGCGACCTGGAGTGGTCCTACCACGGCCACGGCGTCGAGGTCACGCCCCGCGGCACGATCCTCGTGTTCGACAACGGCAACCACCGCGCCACGCCCTTCGACGAGCCGCTGCCGGCCGCGGCGTCGTACAGCCGGGCGGTCGAGTTCGACGTCGACGAAGAGGCGCTGAACGTCCGGCAGCGCTGGGCCTACCCGCCGCCCGACGGCGAGCGCTTCTACTCGTCGTTCCTGAGCGACGCCGACTGGTTGCCGGCCACCGGCAACGTGCTGATCACCGACGGCGGGCGAACGCGGACGGTCGACACCGCCGCAGGAGAGCCGGAGGTCCGGCGCTGGGCGCGCATCCTGGAAGTGACCCGCGGCGAGCCGGCCGAGACCCTGTTCGAGCTCGTGATCGACGACGACTCGCCGACGGGTTGGCACGTCTACCGCGCGGAACGCTGGCGGATGCCCCTCGTTCACCCCTGACGCGCCGCGGGTGCGCCGGCGCTGCCCGCAACGGGCGTCGGCAACAATCCGGCGCGCCGCTCCCCGTCAGGCACGGCGTTGCTCGCCTGGAGGGTGCGCCGGAGCGGGGCGCGTCAAGGCCGGCCGCGTTCCTCGGCGCGCGCGCCGCTCAGGATGAGCGGCAGGCTGTAGTTGCCCTCGTGACAGGCGTTCTCGTAGACCGGGCCGGCGGCGCGCGTGATCGGGAACATCACGGTCCAGGGCCCGGTGAACGACGCCGGGTCGTGCGCCGTGAACTCGTAGTGCAACGCATCGGCGGCGGCGAGCCGGAAGCGCTCGACGTAGCGCGCGTTCGGCCCGGTGCCGCGGATTGTCCACTCGCCGTTGAAGCCCGCCGTCTCGACGACGAGCGTGTCGCCCTCCCAGCGGCCGCGGGAGCTGCCCTGCCACTGGCGGATCCCCGCCGGAAGCCGCGGCCGCCCGTCCAGCGGGATGATGCGCAGGTCGGAGTTCTGCTCGTGCAGGATGGCGACGTGGTCGGGCGTCTGGAAGATCTGCGCGATCCGGTTGGGCGACACGGCCAGCAGCGGGACCGTGCGTCCCATGATGCAGCGTTCGTAGCGCTCGCGGTCCTCCGGCCCGTCGGCCGACCGCAACCGGATGGCGATGCCCAGCGTGCGCGCCCGCTCCCGCCCGGCCGGCGTACGCGGCGGCAGGCGGCCGTCTGGCGGGTCGACGATCAGCGACGTCCGGCCGTCCGTGAGCCCGCCGGGCTGCCACCAGTCGGCGTTGAGCTGCAGGTCGCGCTCGCGCCGGATGGCGGCGTGGCGCCCGGCCAGATACTCGGCTTCCTCGGCGGCCGTGAGCACTTCCCTCCCCGCCAGCGCCTCCGGCCGCTCCAGCGGCGTCGTGCTGCGGTACTCCCAGTAGCCGCTCAGATCCGGCGCGCCCCAGGGCGTGCGCGGCATGTCGGCCGCCTGCGCCAGCACGGACGCGGGGGCGGCGAGGAGCAAGCCGGCGAGCAGCAAGGCGCGCATGACGACCCACGATACCGCAAGAACGGCGTCGCGGGTACCACAGCGGCAGTCGGCGGCGCCCCCAGACCAAGAAAGGTCGCACGTTTCTTCGACAAGTTGGCGGGCATGACCCACACATGGAACCGTTGGGCGCTTCGGCGACAGTGACGCGTATGCGCTCCACTTCGTCTCGCTGCGCGGCCGGGCAGCCGACCACATGCGGCCGCATGCGAGAACCACTCTGCCGCGAGGGCATCGGCAACGCCGGCCTGCGGGTGGCTTGCGATCTTTTTTCGCCCCGCACGCATTTTTCTGTTGACAGGCGTTTTGGAGGCCGGTGACCTCGGATGCGGACTGGCGTCAGGTATGCCGCTCGGACGGCCCTGGCCGGCCGCTGGGGCGCCTGCCGGCGCCCGAGGGACAACGACGCCGCACGGTGGGCCGATCGACCCACCCGGGGCTGTACAAGCCGTTTAAAAATAGGGGGTTATGATGGAGCCATGCCTGTCGAACCCCACGCCGTTCCCGTTGCGTCTGTCCCATCGGTCCCGCCTGCCCCTTCGGCCACTCCGCCTGCCAAGACCGAGGTCCCGGCCGTGCAGCCCGCGCCACCCGACGAGGCCGCGCCCGACGTCGAGACGCTCGGCAACCGGATAGCCGACCTCGCCGCGCGCATCCAGGCCGCCACCTGCGAGCTGCTCGTCCTGATCCGCCAGTTCGACGAGCGCGACGGCTGGGAAGGCTTCGCCTCCTGCGCCGACCGGCTGAGCCGGCGAATCGGCCTCGCGC
>CAZMWA010000017.1:0-33644 GCA_964569405.1 uncultured Vicinamibacteraceae bacterium
TCTGGCGCTGACCGCCGCGCTGCGTCGGCGCTTCCGCGACGGGGTGCAGTTCCAGGCGCACTACACCTGGTCGCGCGACCGCTCGAACGACGACAACGAACGCTCGGGCAGCCTGACCCTGACCGACCCCACGGACCCGGACTACGACTGGGGACTCTCCGTCCGCGACATCCCGCACCGCTTCGTGGCGAGCGGCATCTTCGCCCTGCCCCTCGACATCACGGCGAGCAGCATCTTCACGGCCCAGTCGGGCTCGCCCTACACCGCGCTCGATCCGGCGGTGGGCTTCCACAACCACCCCGGCTTCGCCGTCGGCCCGCACGGCGCCCAGACCCGGGCGGTGGTGGGAGGCGAGCTCGTGCCGTCGAACGGCGAGCGGAACGCTCCCTGGACCAACCTCGATCTGCGGCTGACCCGGCGTTTCCGGCTGGGCGGAGCGCGGGTCGAGGCGCTCTTCGAGGTCTTCAACCTCCTGGACACCGGCGCCTTCCGGGTCGGGCACGCCGACCAGCAGGAGGTCTTCGACAGCGACGGCGTGACCCCGAACCCGGAGTTCGGACTGGCCGGCGTCATCGTCGGCGCCCCGCGCCAGGCCCAGCTCGGCCTGCGCATCGTGTTCTGAGGGCGGCCGCGCGGAATCCGCCGGGTTCGCTTCTATAATCAGGGTCACCGTGTCCCTCGAACAATGGATTCGTCGCCCGCAGGGCGTCTGGCTGCGCCGAGCGATCTTCCAGGTGCACCTGTGGTCGGGCCTCGGCATCGGCCTGTACCTCGTCGCGATCAGCGTGACCGGCAGCATCCTGGTCTTCCGCAGCGAGCTGCGGCAGACCTTCATGCCCCAGCCGGTGTTCGTCGAGGCGGTCGGCGAGCGCATGGACCCGGAGCGGATGCTCGCGGCGGCCGAGCGCGCGTGGCCCGACGCCTCGGTGTCGATCTTCGCGGAGCGGGACATCCCGACCCAGGCCGTGACCATCTCGGTGAATCGCGACGGAGAAGTGCAGCAGATGCTGCTGGATCCGTTCACGGGGGCCGATCTGGGTCACGCCATGCCGGCGGGCTGGCGCCTGACGACCTGGCTGCTGGATCTGCACGACAACCTGCTGGCCGGCCGGACGGGCCGCGCCGTCAACGGCGTCGGGGCGATCCTGATGACGCTGCTCAGCATCACCGGCATCGTCATCTGGTGGCCCGGCATCCGGAGCTGGCGCCGCAGCCTCACGGTCGATTTCCGGGCGAACTGGCGGCGGCTCAACTGGACGCTGCACAGCGCCATCGGCATCTGGACCGTCCTGCTCGTCTTCATGTGGGGGCTCACCGGCATCTATCTCTGCTTCCCGGGGCCGTTCACCGCGTTCGTCGACTACGTCGAGCCGCTGAACATGGAGACGTTCGAGGAGCGTGTGGGCGACGCCGTCCTGTACTGGTTCTCGCGCCTGCACTTCGGCCGGTTCTACGGGATGACGAGCAAGGTGGCGTGGGCGGTGCTCGGCCTGGTGCCGGTGGCCATGTTCGTGACGGGGGGTGTGATGTGGTGGAATCGCGTCGTCAGACATCGAGGTTCGGAGGCCACCCGCGCGTGAGGGCGGTCGGCCTGCGGCGCGCCGCCGGGGCCTGCGCGGCCGTCGTGCTGGGCACGCTGCTGCTGCCCGCACCCGCGGCGGCCCAGGCCGGACGCTCGCTGCCGGCGCCCCCGGGGACCGGCGACGCCGGCTTCCGGCTCGGCGCGCCGCGGCTCGCGCCGCTGCCCGAGGCGCAGTGGACCGCGGCGCAGCGCGCGGCGGCCGAGGCCTACGTCCGGACCGGCGATGCCGGCAACGCCCTCGCGACCATGCTGCGGATTCCGGAGCTCGCCGAATCGGTCCACCGCTTCCTGGACTACACGTCGCGCCGATCGACGCTGCCCGCCCGCGACCGGGAGATCCTGATACTCCGCGTTGCCTGGCTCGCCCAGAACGCCTACCTGTGGGCCGATCACGCGCCGGCGGCCGCCGCCGCCGGTCTGACTTCCGCCGACGTGCGCCGCATCGCGGTCGGTCCGGACGCGGGGGAGTGGGACGCCCGCGATGCCGCGCTGCTGCGCTTCGCGGACGAGCTGTTCGGCAACTCGTCGGTCACCGACGCGACCTGGGACGCCGTGTCCGCGCGCTACGGCCTGCTCAACCTGGCGGACGCGGTGATGACGGTCGCCGAGTTCACGACCCTGTCGCTGCTCTTCAATTCGCTGGGAGTCCAGCCGGACGCCGGAGCGGCGCAGCGCCTGCCGGCCGACGTGCCGTACCGCCTGGCGCCGGCGGACCGCGAGCCGGCGCTGACCAGCCCGCGGATCGAGCCGGGCGAGGGCCCGGGGCTGCGGGTGACGCGCACCATCGCGCGGCACCCCGAGGTGGCCGCGAACTGGCGGGGCAACACGAACTACGTCAACCGCCTGTCGCCGCTCACGCCGCACGACCGCGAGCTGCTCATCCTGCGCATCGGCTGGAACTGCCAGGCCGAGTACGAGTGGGCGAAGCACGTCGGCAGCGTCGGCCGCGCGCGCGACCACGGGCTCGAGCCGCGCCGGATTGCGGAGGGGCCGGAGGCAGCGGGCTGGGAGCCGCATGAGGTCGCCCTGCTCGAGGCCGCGGACGAGCTGTACCGGAACGCGATCGTGTCCGATGCGACCTGGAACACCCTGTCGTCGCGCTACGACACCCACGAGCTGGTGAGCATCGTCATGACGGTGGCGACCTACCGGTTCGTGTCGATGACGCTCAACGCCTTCGGCGTGCAGCTCCGTCCGGACGACGAAGGGTTTCCGACGCTGTAGCCGGCCGGCCGGAACAATCCAAGGAGAGCCCATGCGAACCAGCACCCCCCGGCTTGCACTCGTTGCGGTCCTGGCCCTTGCCGCCGCGCCCGCGCTCGTCGTGCACGCACAGCAGGATTCGGAGGCGGGGCCCCGGGCCGGCCTGGTCAGGCTGCTCGACGAGGACAAGGTCGCCTTCGGCCTCACGGTAGACGCGCGCGCGAACCCCGTCGCCCTCGCGGCCAACGACGACATCGACTTCGTCTTCTTCGACATG
The DNA here is from genome assembly GCA_964569405.1 of uncultured Vicinamibacteraceae bacterium. GTDB lineage: Bacteria > Acidobacteriota > Vicinamibacteria > Vicinamibacterales > UBA8438 > JAAXGX01. The sequence goes on from CAZMWA010000017.1 coordinate 3,063, forward strand.
GAGCACGGTCCCTACGACGTCAGCGCCCTGCGCACGTGGATGCAGTGGCTCATGGATCCCGGCACGATCGCCGCGGCGGGCAGCGCGATGGCGGGCAAGGCCGTCATCGTGCGCATTCCGGCGACCGGCCGCGAGCTCGAGCAGAACATCTGGCAGGTCAAGCAGGTCCTGGACGTGGGCGCGCACGGGATCATCTTCCCGACGATCGAGACGCCGGAGCAGGCGCTCACGGCCATTCGCGCCATGCGCTACCCGCAGCGGCTGGGCGCGTCGGACCAGGAGCCCGCGGGGCTGCGGGGCACCAATCCCCGGCAGGCGGCGCGCTACTGGGGGTTGTCGGTTCCCGACTACATCGAGCAGGCGGACGTCTGGCGGCTCGATCCGCCGAACGGCAACCTGCTGCCCTGGATCCTCATCGAGAGCCCGCAGGGCGTGGCGAACGTGCGCGAGATCGCCCGCCAGCTCAGCGAACGGAACATCGGCGCCGTGCTGTTCGCCGGCTCCGAGACCGGCGGCGACATGCTGAACACGCACGGCGGCAGCCTGGAGTCCGTGGCGATAGCCATCGACACCGTGCTCGCCGCCGGGCGGGAGTTCGGTTTGCCGGTCGCCATGACGAACACCACCAACATGATGGAGCGCATCGAGCAGGGCGCGCGCCTCTTCACCGGCGGCGTGACGCCGGAGCGCCGGCGCCAGGCGGGGCGGTAGGCCGGCCGCCGGGGCAATGGCACCGGTTGCAGCTCCCACGATTTCGCCGTAGGATTGTTGAATATTTCAACAATGTGAGGAGACGCACTGGCCACAATCAACTTCAGCGTTCCGGAGGACGTCAAGAAGGCGTTCAACGAGGCCTTCAGGGGCCGGAACAAGAGCGCCGTCATCACGGGCTTGATGCGTGAAGCGGTACACCGCGATCACCAGGATCGGGAGAGCCGCGCAGCCATCGAGCGCATCCTCCTCCGCCGGCGCCGTGCCCCGGTAGTGAGCGACGAACGAATCCGTGCCGTCCGGCATCTGGACAGGCCGTGATTCTGGTCGTTGACGCCAGCGTCGCGTTGAAGTGGTTCTTCCGCGAACGCCGGGATGAGCCGGATGTTGGTCTGGCAACGGAAATCCTGAGCGCCGTCGGCGACGGGCGGGTGCGCATGGTGCAGCCGCCGCACTTTCTTGCAGAGGTCGCGGCGGTGCTTGCCCGCGAGACGCCGAGGGCGGCCACGCGGAGCCTCGACGATCTGTGGAGGGTGAACTGGGACGTCGCCGAGTCGGGTGCCGTCTACGCGCTGGCGGCGGAGCTCTCGATACGGTTGAGACATCACCTGTTCGACACGCTGTACCATGCGGTGTCGCTGTCGACCGGAAACGCTACTCTCGTCACCGCGGATGACGCGTACTACATGAAGGCCAGCGGTCAGGGCGCGATCACCAGGTTGGCGGATCTGACCCTCGTCTGACCACTTCCAGCGGCGCCTTCCTGCATTCGACCGGGGCTGACTGCCGCTTGACTGGGCGTCGGGGCGCTGCTACCGTGGCGCGGCTGAACCAACGAAACGGGAGGAATCGACGTGACAGTCACGGGCCTGCGGCTGCTGGTCGTGGTCGGTAGCGCGTTGCTGGTGTCGGCCGGCGCCGCCTGGGGGCAGGTCGGCGCACCGTTCTCGGGAGCGCTCGAGCCGATCGCGGACGGCGACGGCGCCGCGGCCGCCGGGACCGGCAGCGGGCTGCTGTACTCGGTCCTCGACTACTATCCCGAGGGGCCGAAGCTGATGGTCAACGGCACGTTCGAGGGGCTGGCCTCGGCGGCAACCGTCGCCCACCTCCACCGCGCCGCCACGGGACCCGACGCGCCGGGCGGGCCCACGCCGGGACCGAGCGTGTTCGAGCTGGTCGTGTCCAGGGCGACGCGGGGCACGCTCAACGGCAGCTTCTGGATCAGCGAGGAGCAGGCCGAGGAGCTGCGCCAGGGGTGGTACTACGTTCAGATCCACTCGCAGGACAATCCCGCGGGGGCGCTGCGCGGCTGGCTAGTGCAGGGCTTCCTGTACAACCCGGAGGATTCGGTCCGGTAGGGCCGCGCGCCATGACAGGACGACGCGTGGCAAGGCTGCCCCTGCTGGCGGCGGCGCTCGCGCTGGCCGTGCTGCTGCCGGCCCGCGCCGAGCAGGCCGCCGAGGCCGAGCGGTACTGGCCGCAGTGGCGCGGTCCCCATCAGAACGGTGCGTCCGCGACGGCCACCCCGCCGGTGGAGTGGAGCGAGACGCAGAACGTCAAGTGGAAGACCGAGATTCCCGGGCTCGGCGCGGCGACTCCCGTCGTATGGGGCGACCGCCTGTTCCTGCTCACCGCCGTTCCCGTCGGCGTGGCAGACGACGAGCAGCACGACTACCGCGGCGCCCTGCCCGAGCGGGACGTGCATCGCTACGTCGTCCTTGCGTTCGACCGCCGCGACGGCAGCCTCGTCTGGCGGCGGGTCGCCGGGGAGCGGCGGCCGCACGAGGCGACGCACGCCTCGGCCGGCACCTACGCCTCCAGCTCGGCGATCACCGACGGCGAGCACGTGGTGGCGTTCTTCGAGTCGAACGGCCTCTACGTGTACGACATGGACGGCAACCTGGCGTGGTCGAAGGACCTCGGCGACAAGCGGGTGCTGACCGAGGGCGGCGAGGGCACGACGCCGGTGCTGCACGGCGATCGCGTGGTGGTGGTCTGGGACCACAACGACCAGTCGTACATCGTGGCGTTCGACAAGCGCACCGGCGAGGAGCTGTGGCGGACCGACCGGGACGAGCTCGACACGTGGTCCACGCCGATCGTGGTCGAGCACGCCGGTCGCGCCCAGGTCGTCACCAACGGCTGGAGCCGCGTGCGCAGCTACGACCTCGAGACCGGCGAGCTGGTCTGGCACACCACCGGCCTGACGCCGCTGACCATCCCCTCGCCCGTCGCCGGCGGCGGCATGGTCTTCGTGACGAGCGGCTTCAACGGCGCCGTGCTCAAGGCCATCAGCCTGACCGACGCCCGCGGCGACATCACGGACACGGGCGCCGTGGTCTGGACGCACGACCGCGACACCCCCTACGTCTCATCGCCGTTGTACTACGACGGCGCGCTCTACTTCACCAAGTACGTGCACGGCATCCTCTCGGTGTTCGACGCGCAGGCGGGGACGCCGCACTACGGGCCCCAGCGGATGGAGGGCCTGCGCGGCATCATGGCCTCGCCCGTGGCGGCCGACGGCCGCGTCTACGTCACCGGCCGCGACGGGACCACGGTGGTCATCCGCCACGGCGAGACCTACGAGGTGCTGGCGACGAACAAGCTCGACGATCAGTTCAGCGCCTCGATGGCCCTGGTCGGCGGCGACATCTACATGCGGGGCGACACCTACCTGTACTGCATCGCCGAGAGCAACCCGCCGCTCAGTCGCTGATCCGTTCCCAGGTGATCTGGCCCTGCGTCTCGACGCCGTCGATCGGGCGCACGGGCGGCCGCAGCGTCAGCGTCGTGTCGGTCAGCTCGTAGAAGCGCTGCGCGTCGGTGCCTGCCTGCCCCGGATTGAAGTTGCCGGTCCGGTGGTGCACCAGATAGCCGCCTTCCTCGTTCACGGAAAACGGGCCGAAGTAGCTGCCGTAGGTCTGCACCGCCTGCAGCGCCTGCTCCGGGGTCGGCGCGCCGGTGTAGACGGGCCGGTCCGGGCGCGAGATGTGCACGGCCATGTGGCCGGACGGCATGTAGATGATGTAGGCGTCGTCCCACTGGTCGGTCGGCACCGCCTCGCCGTCGAGCGTCGTGCGCGCGATCTCGACGAAGCGGTAGAAGCCGAACAGGCGCCGGTGGGTCTCCGTGAGCTCCGCGGCCGGCAGGTCCGGGACGCGCTGCCAGATGATGCGGCGCCGGACCCCGGAGCCGTCGGACGGCGGCATCAGGATGAGCTGATCGCCGGAGAACTCGAAGAAACGCTGGTTGTCGTTGGCGGCGTCCGGAGGCCGCACGTTCCCCCGCAGGTGGTGGGTGACGTAGCCTTCCGCCTCGTTGACCGTGTACGTGCCGAAGTACGACGTGTAGGTCCCGAGCTGCCCCACCGCCTCCTCGCCGGTCGGCTCGTCCCCGGCCCGGACCGGCCGGCCGGGAGGCTGGATGACGACGCCCATGTTGCCCGCCGCGTCGTACATGATGTAGCCGACCTCGCCCGCGGCGCCGGGCGCCGGCGCGGCGGGCGGCGGCAGCAGCTCGCCGTCGGCGTCGATGCGCTCCCGCCGGACCAGCTCCCAGTTGCCCACGAACGGCGCCCGCGCAGCAGGTGCGGCGGTCTGCGCAGCTTCCACCCCGGCGGCCTCCGCCGCCTTTTCCATGACCGGCCCCGGGCCTCCGGTCGCCACGGCCAATCCGACCAACGCCAGCAGCACGAGCAGCTTCTTCGACATGGCACCTCCCTCGCCCGTTCATGATGCCAGATGTCGAAACGGAATAGAATGCCAGGAAGCGTCGGAGAGAAAGGGAGTGACGGGATGAGACTTGCTCGCGCCGGGTACCGTTTTGCATTCGTCGCGCTCGTGCTGGCGGGCGTCGCGTGGGGCGCGCAGTCCCTGGCCGCCGACGACTGGCCCCAGTGGCGCGGTGCCGGCCGGCTGGCGGTCTGGCACGAGGACGGGATCGTCGACCGTTTTCCGGATGACGGCTTGCAGGTGACGTGGCGCACGCCGGTCCGGTCCGGCTTCGCCGGCCCCGCGGTGGCGGACGGCCGGGTGTTCGTCCTCGACTGGCAGGAGGATCCGGAGTCGCGCACGCTGGACGGCACCGAGCGCCTCGTGGCCCTCGACGAGGCGACGGGCGACGTGCTGTGGACCCACGAGTGGGGCACGACGTATCGGATGCTCCAGGGGTCCTACGCCGTCGGCCCGCGCGCGACGCCCACCGTGGACGGCAACCGGGTGTACGCGCTCGGCGCGACGGGGATGCTGCACTGTCTCGACGTAGAGACGGGCGAGGTGCTCTGGCACAAGAGCTACATCGACGACTACGACACGAGCGTCGCCACCTGGGGCATCGCCAGCGCGCCGCTGGTCGACGGCGAGCGGCTGATAGCCATCGTCGGCGGCGAGCCGGACGCGCTGGTCGTGGCCTTCGACAAGCACACCGGCGAGGAGCTGTGGCGCGCGCTCGACGTGGTGGGCGAGATGGGCTACGGCCAGCCTGTCATCTACGAGGCGGGCGGCGTCCGCCAGCTCATCATCTGGCACGCGGCCGCGCTGGCGTCGCTCGACCCGGAGACGGGCGAGGTGTACTGGGAGGAGCCGTGGGAGGTGGGCGCCGGCATGAGCGTCGCCACGCCGGTGAGGGACGGCAACTACCTGCTGGTGAGCCAGTTCTACAACGGCTCGCTGATGATGCGGCTCGACACCGACCGGCCGGGCGCCACGATGATCTGGAAGGGCGGCAGCCGCAGCGAGATGCCGGGCGAGACCGAGGGGCTGCACGCGCTGATCACCACGCCGATCGTCAGCGGGGAGCACGTCTACGGCGTCGGCAGCTACGGCGAGCTGCGCGGCCTGGACGCCCGCACGGGCGAGCGGCTCTGGATGAGCGGCGAGATGACCGCCCAGGCGCGCTGGGGCACGGCCTTCATGGTGCGTCACGGCGAGCGCTACTTCGTGAGCAATGACGAGGGCTACCTGATCATCGCCCGCTTCACCCCCGAAGGCTACGTCGAGCTGGACCGCACCATGCTGCTCGAGGCGACGTCGAGCGCCGGCTTCGGACCGCAGCGACGGTTCGACCGGGCCGTGAGCTGGGCGCATCCGGCGTTCGCCAACCGCCACGTCGTGCAGCGCAACGACCGCGAGGTGATCCGCGCCTCGCTGGCGGCCGCGGACTACCGGTGAGGCCGGAAAGCAGGGACTCGTGAAGACGTATTGTCGCGCGGCGATCGGCTGGATGCTGCTGGCGGCGCTGTCCGCCGGCGTGCACGCGCAGGGGGCGGCGGAGGCCATCTTCCGCCGCGCCATCTTCGACTTCGAGCAGGGTCGTCTCGAGGACGCGGCCGCCGGGTTCGACTCGGTGGCCGAGCTGCTGCCCGCGCAGGCGCCCTACCTCTGGCAGCGCGGCATCGCGCTCTACTACGTGGCGCGCTACGGCGACTGCCGGACACAGTTCGAGTCGCACCGCACGGTGAATCCCAACGACGTCGAGAACGCCGCCTGGCACTACCTGTGCGTCGCCCGCGAGGAGTCCCCCGCGGCGGCCCGCGCGGCGCTGCTGCCGGTCGGGCCCGACTCCCGCGTGCCGATGCAGGAAATCTACGAGCTGTATCGCGGCGACCTCGAGCCCGACGCGATCCTGCCCGCCGCCGGGGATCGGCCGTCCGCCCAGTTCTACGCTCATCTCTACCTCGGGCTGTACCACGAGGCGCAGGGACAGGCGGAGGAGGCGCTGAGCCACATCCGGGCGGCGGCGGACGGGCGCTACCGGCGGGCGGGTGGCTACATGCACATGGTCGCCGAAGTCCACCTGGGTGTGCTGGAAGGCCGCTAGCCTTGTCCAGGTACGCATGTCTGTGGCGACTCCGACCGACGAATTCGTGTTAGGAAGTTGTGGCCATGCTAACGCACGCCCCCGCCGAGGGTGAACCCGACGTAGAGCTCCCGGCCGGGCGAGGGCCGGTAGTAGCGGTGGCTGAAGTGGTTGACAAGGCCCGACGAGTTGTAGCGCTCATTGAACAGGTTGTCGATGCCCGCGAAGGGCTGCACATCGACGTCGCCCACCTGTCCGACCCACCCGAAGCGCAGGTCGACCACCGTGTAGGCCCAGTTGGTTGCCGCCGCCTCGTTGGCGTTCGTGAAGAAGTACTCGTCGACCCAGCGCACTGACGCGCTCGCCTGCAAGTGGAACGGCGCCGCGTAGTCGACCCCCGCGAACAGGCGCCCCGGCGGCGCACCTGGCTCGCGCTTGCCCGAGTAGTCGACGCCTCCGAGCACGTATCGGCGGAATACGAAGTCCTGGCGGGTGTAGGCGAGCCGGGCCTCGAAGCGGGCCGTGGGCCGCCAGCCCAGCGACAACTCGACGCCGTTGCGCGCGGTCTCGCCGGCGTTGACGTAGTAGAGCGCCACGGCGCTGGGACGGACCGCCACTATCTGACTCAGCAGGCGCGAACGGTAGGCGGCGACCTCGTATTGCAGCCGGGCCGGCTCGATCAGCCCGCGCACGCCGAACTCGTGGCTGCGGAGCCGCGACGGGTCCAGCTCGTGGTTGAACCCGCCCAGCTCGTCCGGCGACCGCGCAAGCTCGGCGGTGATGGGTGTCTCGTAGGCGGTCGCGAAGTTGCCGTAGACGTTGAGGCCCGGCGCCACCGCCACCGTCATGCCGAGGGTGGGGCTGTGGGCGCTCATCGTGCGGCGGCCCGACTGATCGCCGTCGTCGAGCTTCCGGTCCGTCACCCGGAAGCGGTAGTGGTCGTAGCGCGCCCCGGCCGTCAGCGTGACCCGCGGGTGGGGCGAGACACTCAACTGGCCGAAGGGCGCCGCCGACGACACCAACTCGTGCTGGTCGAGGTTCAGGGCGCCGCGGTGGGCGGCGCCACCGACGACGAACGGCGGCAGGAAGCGGTAGTCCATCCGGATCTCGTCCTTCGACGACACGTCCACCCCAGCCGTCCATCTGAACGTGGTCGAGCCGACCTCGGCCGCGCCCTGATACGTCGATCGCAGGCCGGCCCCGCGCCTCCTCAGGTCGAGGGTGCGGTTGACGAGGGCGGTGTCCACGCGCCGGCGGGCGGCCCAGACGGTGGCGCTCAGGACATGCACCCCCGAGAATCGGTGCTCGAGGGTCGCCCCGCCTTGCATCTGCAGGGCCGATTCACCCCAGTTCTCCTTGGCGACGGTCGTGCCACCCAACCAGCGGCTTGGCTGCTGCGGGTCCCGGCCCCGCTCCGCCGCCGGCAGCCGGGGATCGGCCGCCTCCGCCGCCGTCAGGTAGGCCGGGTTCGCGGCGAACGGCAGATCGTAGTGGTTGAAGACGAGCGACAGCTCGGTCCGCGGCGAGAGCGTCTGGCGCACGACCACGTTGGCCTGGCGGACCTCCGCCTGGCTGTGGCGGCGCCAGCCGTCGGTGAGGAAGCGGCTGACGCTGCCCATGAACCGCGTGCCGCGGTCGTTGCGGCCGTCGACCCGGAGCTGCTGCCGATGGTAGCCGTGACTACCCCACTGCAGATCGGGCCGTATCGTCAACCGCCGCGTCGGATCGATCTCGGTGACGAGGCTGATCACCCCGCCAGCAGCGTTCCCGTAGAGGACCGAGCTCGGACCGCGGATGACCTCGATGCGCCGCACCGCCCCGAGGTCGACGTTGCCGGGCTCGGTGGTCCCGTCGGTGGTGGTCAGCGGTATCCCGTCCTGGACGACGGCCAGTCCGCGGATGCCGAGCATGGGCTCGGAGGGTGGGGCTCGGACGCTCAGGGCGATGCCGCCGGTCAGCCCGTAGTCCCGGCGGTTCTGGACGGTCAGGCCCGGCACGCCGCGTAGCGGCTCGTCGAGCGACGCTTTCCGCGCGGTGAAGCCAAGCGTCTCCGGCCCCAGCACCGCCACCGCGTTGGCTACGTCGTCGAGACCCTGCTCAGACCGCGTCACGGTGACCGTCTCGGCCAGCGGCGCAATGAACAGGGTGAAGTCGACGATCGCCTCCGACTCCGCCCCCGCCACCGTCGCCGCCGCCGCCGCGGGCTCGCCGCGGAACCCGGGGAGAAAGGCGGACACCTCGTAGTCTCCCGCGGGCAGCCGCGCGATCTCGTAGATGCCGAACTCGTTGGTCACCGCGCTGCGCGCCAGGCCGGTTGCGGCATGCTGCGCGGTGACGGTCACTCCGGGGAGCAGGCCGCCCAACTGGTCTTCGGCGATTCCCCAGATCGACCCGGCGTCGTCCTGCGCGGTCGCTGGCCCAACCCCGACGAGGAGCACGCCGACCAACGCAAGCGATCTTCCACAGATCAAGCGCTCCTGCGAAGCAGAGCGCTCCTTGAGCGCCAAGGCACGCCATTTGCCGATGAACTCGTACGGCGCCATGGGCGCGTTCAGGGTAGCCCATGAGCGCCGCCGCCGGCTACGGGGAGACCGTTACCCGCGCTTCCCTCGCATCCTTCCGCTTCTGAGCGCCGGTTCCATCGCCGGCTGCGACAGGCCCGTTGCAGCCTCGCGGTCCGGTATCATCACTTGCACCGGACCGCCCCATACCGACGGGAGAACCTCATGTCGATACGCTGGAACGTCGCTGCCGCGTGCGTGCTGGGTCTGGCCATCGCAGCGGTCAGCGGACAGACGCCGCTGACGCCGGAAGAGCTGCTGGAGGACACGGCCAGGGGCGCGCGGATCAACCGCGCGAACAGCTTCGTCCCGCTGCCGGCGGTGGACCCGGCGACCTCCGTCGACTGGCCGCGTCACAACTTCGACGTCGCCAACTCCCGGCACGCCCCGCTGGACCAGATCAACGCCTCGAACGTGGGGTCGCTGGCCGTCCGCTGGCTCTACCACGGCGGCAGCGGCCGGGCGACCCCGGTCGTCGCGGACGGCGTGATGTACCTGACGACGCCCAGCGCCGTCATTGCGCTCGATGCCGCGACGGGGCGGCCCGTGTGGCGCAACGCGCGCGCCGCCGGCACGCGCGGCGCGGCGTACGCCGACGGCACGGTCTACACCGCCACCGACACGCGGGTGATGGCGCTCGACGCCCGCACCGGCGAGTTCGTGGCGGGATTCGGTGAGGACGGGGTGTCGCACGTGCTCACGGAGGTGTTGCGGGAGCGCTACCCGGAGCTCGACGAGCCGACCGCGTGGGGGTATCGCTACAACATGGCCCCGCAGTACCACGACGGCATGCTCATTGTGGGCACGGCACTCAGCGAGAGCCACATTCCGGGCGGCATCGTGCTGGCGCTCGACGCCCGCAGCGGCGCGCTGCTCTGGCAGTTCGTCACCATTCCGCAGGGTCCCGGCGACGAGGGCTGGGAGATCGCCCGCGACACGTGGGTGGGCGGGGTGCGCCACGGCGGCGGCGTCTGGGGCACGCCGGCGATCGACCCCGCGACCGACACGCTGCACCTGACCGTCGCCAATCCGTCGCCCGACCAGGACGGCTCCGCGCGCAAGGGGATCAACCTGTTCACGAACGCGTTCGTGACGCTGGACCTGCGGACCGGCCGCATCGTGTGGTACTACCAGCAGATTCACCACGACATCTGGGACTACGACGCCGGCCAGCAGCCGACCCTGTTCGACGTCGACGTCGGCGGCCAGACCGTGCGGGCCACCGTCGCCGGCAACAAGAACGGCCTGCTGTACATCCTGAACCGGGAGAGCGGCGCGCCGCTCAACCCGATCGTGGAGACACCGGTGCCGACCGACACGGAGACGCCCGGCGAGGAGGTCTGGCCGACCCAGCCGATCCCCCACACGGCGTCCGGCGAGCCGATGACGCCGCTGGCCCGCCAGTTTCCGACCGAAAACCTCTACCCGCAGTTCGGGGCGTACCCGAAGCTGCCGTTCTACACGCCGCCGACCCTCGACGGCGCGCTCCACGCGCCGCGCGAGGGTGTGCACTACGGGGTCAACTCGTTCCATCCGGGGACCGGGCTGGTCTACGTGGCCGGGCGCGACTTCCCGATCTTCATGACCGCCATCCCCGTCGGCAACACCCTGCGGCCGGGCCAGTTCAGCACCGCCGGCCGCCGCCTGTCCGCGGCGCCGGCGCTCGGGAACGTCTCGGCCTACGACCCGGCGACCGGGGAGCTGGCATGGCGGACGGAGATCGACGGCGGCCCGTCGGCGGGCACGTTCTCCACGGCGGGCAACCTGGTGTTCACCGCCGAGCGCCAGGGCACGTTCTTCGCGCTCGACGCCACGACCGGCGAGCTGCTCTGGCAGTTCCACACCGGGGCGAACGTCAGCGCCGCGCAGATCACGTATCAGGTCGACGGCGTGCAGTACGTCACGGTGCCCGCGGGCAGCGTCGTCCTGACGTTCGCCCTGCTCGACCGCTGAAACAGCAGATCCGCGGCGCCGGCCGCCCGCGGAACACCTGGGGGCGACGGCGGAACAGGCCGTCGCGGCGGTCGACCTGCCTCGCTATCGGCGATTCCAGGGCTATTCCCGGGCCATGGAGATGGCCGTCCGCGGCTGGTATCGGGAGCTGACGGTGGGACTCGACTGACGGCCTGCGGCTACCGGCCTGCCGACGGGCTGGCAGGCACGGCCTGCATGAGGAGCGCGAGCGCCCGGGAGAGGGCCGCGTCCCCGGGACCCACGCCGCGGAAGTGGCCCAGCCTCACGACCACGAGGTCGTGGGACGGAACGATGATGGTCTTCTGTCCGCCCGCGCCGGACATGTAGTAGGCGTCCCGGGGGATGGGGTACGCGCCGGCGCCGTTGATCCAGAAGAAGCCGCCGTAGACCGGGCGCCCGTCCGCCTCCCAGGCCGGCGCGAGCGTGCTCACGAAGTCGGCGTACCCGGCGGGCAGGATCCGCTCGCCCTGCCACACGCCGTCCTGCAGGTAGAGATTGCCCAGACGGGCCCAGTCGCGCGCCGCGCCCAGCTCGTAGCCCTGCAGCAGGAAGTTGCCCGACGGGTCGGTCTCGAGGACCATGTCGCGGATGCCGATGCGGTCGAACAGCGCCCGCTGCGGGAACGTGTGGTACTCCTCGCCGCGCCCCTCCACCGCCAGCCGGATCAGGTAGTTGATCAGCACCGGGTCGGAGTTGCGGTAGCGGCCGACCGTGTTCGGCGGCCACTGCGGCGGCCGGGTCGCGGCCCACGCGAAGGCGTCGGCGGCGCCGGTGTAGACGTAGACGTGGTCCGGGTAGCCCAGCGACGGGTCGTAGTCGGGATCGAAGGGCGCGCGGAACCGCAGCCCGCTCGACATGCGCAGGATGTCGGCGATGCGGATCGCCTGGCGCGGGTCGCCGGCCTGCTGCCACTCCGGCACGGGGGCCGGCTGCCACAGGTCGTACGCCCCCTGCTGCACGAGGACGCCCATGAGCGTGGCGGTCAGGCTCTTGCCCATCGACCAGCTCTCGAGCGGCGTGTGCGCCGTGATCCCCTCGCCGTACCGCTCGCCGATGATGCGGCCGCGCCACGTCACCACGAACGCGGCCGTCATGCCCGCCGGGGGATCGAAGGCGGCCTCCACCGCCCGGGCCACCAGGCCCGCGTCGAGCCCGGGCGGCAGCGGCTCGTCGGGCAGCACGTCGCCCATCGGCCACGGCGTCGAGGCGGGGTCGGGCAGCGCGCTGGCGACCGGGACGGGCGTGAAGCGCACGGCGCTCTCGCCGACCGGCAGCGCGACGCACCCCTGTCCGCCGACGTACTGCGCCGTCCGCGTGACGCCGTTGGCCAGGGTCAGGTGGACGGCCTGGCTCTCGCGGTCGACGACGCGCTCGACGACGTGCCGGCGCTGGCGGTACGGGCCGGTGAAGAAGCCGACATTCGCGGCGGCGAAGTCCGGGTCGAGCCCGGTGATGAAGACTGCCGAGCAGAGGGTCTTGGCGAACCCGGCGGTGTGGTGCAGGAGCGGGTCGCCGGGCGGCGCGACGTAGTCGGTGTCGAGCTCGAGCTCGGCGGCGCGCGCGCGCAACGGCTGGGTCTGCCCGGCCGCGGGCGCTGCCGGCGCGCCCAGGACCGCCGCCGACAACCCGGCTGCCAGGACGAGCGCGGCCGCCCGCAGGCGGTCCGCCGGCGCCCGCCGGCCGGACAGGCCGGCTAGTTGCCCGGCCACAGCACGCCCTGGTGCGGGGTCCGGATCGGGCCCTCGCCCTTGTAGACGAACTTCTGCAGCCGCTTGCCCTCGTACGTCTCGGTCGTGTAGACGTTGCCGTGCGAGTCGACGGCGACGTTGTGCGTCCCGTAGAACTGCCCCGGCTGCCGCCCGCCGTTGCCGAAGCTCGAGATCAGCGTCAGCGCCTTGCGGTCCACGATGTAGACCTTCTCGTTCGTCCCGTCGGCGACGTACAGGTACTTCTGCTCGCCGTCGGCCGAGAACGCGATGTCCCACACCGACCCCGACCCGAGCGTCTCCTTCTCGATGAACAGCTCCTTGACGAAGGTGCCGTCGGGATTGAACACCTGGATGCGGTCGTTGGCCCGGTCGCAGACGTACAGCAACTGGTCGTGCGACATCTCGGCGCAGTGCACCGGCGTGCGGAACTGCTGGGGCGGCGCCGCCCGCGGGTCGTAGCGCCCGAGGTCCGCGTCGTCCGGCACGTTGCCGTACGCGCCCCAGTAGCGCTTGAACTCGCCCGTGTCCGCGTCGATCACCACCACGCGCTTGTTGCCGTAGCCGTCCGAGACGTAGGCCTCGTTGGCCAGCGGGTCGACCGAGATCTCCGCCACCCGGCTGAAGTTCGCCAGGTCGTTGCTGCCCGTGCTCTGGCCGGGCTGGCCCACCTGCAGCAGGAAGTCGCCGTCGCGCGTGAACTTGAGGATGTGGGCGTCCTCGCGGTCGTTGCCGCCGATCCACACGTTGCCCTTGTAGTCGATCGTGATGCCGTGGTTCGACCGCGGCCACTCGAAGCCCTCGCCCGGGCCGCCCCAGTGCCGCTTCACGTTGCCGGCCGTGTCGAACTCGAGCACTGGCGGCGCCGGCACGCAGCAGTCGACCGCCACCGGCGGGTCGGCCGCCGCCTCGATCTCGCCGGCGTTGAGCGTGGCCTCGCGGTGCACTATCCATACGTGGTCCCACTCGTCGACCGCGACGCCGATGGCGGCGCCGATGACCCAGTTGTTGGGCAGCGGCTTCGGCCACAGCGGGTCGACCTCGAAGATGGGCCCCCAGGTCAGCCCCTCGGCCTGCGCCGCCGCGGACCGCTCCAGCGCCGACTGGCCGAAGGCCAGCGCCACGAACAGCACGACGCCGGCAGCACCCACCCACAGCTTGCGGTTCCGTAGCAGGCTTCTCATCGTTCTTCTCTAGCGGGCAGCGCCCGGTTCGCTGCCGGCGAGGACGATCTCGTCGTTGGTGTAGCCGAGCGCGCACTGCGGGCAGGCCGGAGGGGTCAGCCCCGCCTCCTCCATCAGTCCGAGCAGGAACCGGTAGGTTTCGGGAAACGGCTCGATCGTGTCGACCGGCCCCTGCGCGATCGTCACCGGCATCCAGCCTTCCTCGTTGGCGGCGTCGAGCCTGGCGCCCCGCGCCAGCAGCAGCTCGACGACCGAGTTGGCGCCCCGGTTCGCCGCCCCGTGCAGCGCCGTGTTGCCCGCCTCGTCGGCCTCGTTGACGTCGACCCCCGCTTCCAGGACCAGCCGCACCGCCTCGAGCGCTTCCGCCTCCGAGCCCGGGCTCTGCCAGGCGTAGGTCGCGGCGCCCGCCGCCGCCATCAGCGCGGTCGACCCGGCCGGCGTCTTCACGTACGGATCCGCGCCGTGGGCCAGCAGCAGGCGCATCACCGGCACGTCGGCCGCCACGGCCGCCAGCATGAAGGGCGTCGACCCGACGGTGTCGAACAGCGGCGAGGTCGCCTGCGCCAGCCGCACGCGCCGCGCGGCCGGCCGGTTGGGATCGGCCCCGTGGGTCACCAGCGCCTCGAGCAGACCGAAGCTGTCGACGTTGCCGGTAGGCAGCGGGTCCGGCACGACCCGAAAATGGGGCCGGTGCGCCAGGACTGCCGTGTGCAGGGCGGTCCACCCCACGCCGTCCGCGTTCGCGTCGGCTCCGCGCTGCAGCAGCCAGACCGCCAGCTCGTAGTTGCGATTGTCGACCGCCACGACCAGCGCGCTCGAGCCGTCGGGCGCCGTGTCGTTCACGTTCGCACCCGCGTCGGCCAGTGCCTGCGCCGCCGCGCGGTGGCCGTTCCTGACGGCGAAGAGGAACGCCGAGAAGCCGCCGGGCCGTTCGCCGCCGGCGTCCGCATCGTCGCCGGCCGGGCTCGAGCGCGCGTCGACCGCCGCGCCGCGGGCGACGAGCTCGCGCACCACCGCGGCATGACCCTCGGCGGCGGCCCACATCAGGGCCGTCTGGCCGCGCCACTGCTCGGCCGCGTTCACGTCGGCGCCGTGCTCGAGCAGGACGCGGACGGCCTCGACCGCGCCGGTGCGGGCGGCGGTCATCAACGCCGACTCGCCTTCCAGGAGGCTGGCGTTCGCGTCGGCGCCGGCGGCCAGCAGCCGGGCGATCATCGCGGCGCCGCCGTTGGTGGCCGCCAGCGAGACGGGGGTCACGCCGTAGCGGTTCCCGGCGGCGACGTCGGCCCCCGCGCCGATCAGCAGCTCGGCCGCCTCGAGATCGTCCCGGTGGGCGGCCCAATGCAGCGCCGTGGTCCCGTCGACCTCCGGCGCGTTCACGTCGACGCCCTGGTCGAGCAGCGCGCGCGCCGCCGCCAGATCCCCGCCCTTGACCGCCGCGGGCAGCGGGGGCTGCGCCGCGGCGGCGAGCGGCCAGAGCAGCAGCGCCGCGGCCAGCCAGGCCGCGGCGGCCGCCCCCGAGCTGGCCCGTCTAGACATCGGACAGGCCATCGAGCCGACCCGTGCTGTCGCCGATCTTCTCGACCGGCATGCCCGCCTTGTGGAGCAGCGAGACGAGCAGGTTGGCGTGCGGGGTCCCGGCGGGATACTCCAGGTTCCGCCCCCCGGCCAGCCGCCCGCCGCCGCGGCCGGCGACCACCAGCGGCAGCGACGTGTGGATGTGCAGGTTGCCGTCGCTGATGCCCCCGCCGTACAGCACCATCACGTTGTCGAGCAGCGAGCCGTCGCCGTCGGGGGTGGCCTGCAGCTTCTCCAGGAAGTACGCGAAGAGCTGCACGAAGAACGTGTCGATGCGCGCGATCTTCTCCAGCCGCGCCGGGTCGTTCAGGTGATGCGAGTTGGAGTGGTGCGGATCCGGGACGCCGATCTCGGGGAACGTGCGCTGGCTGACCTCGCGGCCCAACTGGAACGTGACCACGCGCGTCACGTCGGCCTGGTAGGCCAGCACCTGCAGGTCGTACATCAGCTTGCAGTGCGCGGCCGTGCCGTCCGGAATCCCGAGCGGGCGGTCGACGTCCGGCATGGTCGCGCTGTGCGCCTCGGCGCGCTGGATGCGCCGCTCGATCTCCCGCACCGCGTCCAGGTACTCGGTCAGGCGCAACTGGTCCGCGGGGCCGATCCGCCGCTGCAGCCCGGCGATCTCCTCGGTCACCGAGTCGAGCACGCTGCGGTCGAGCTTCCGCCGCGCGATGCGCTCCTCGGCCGTCGCGCCGTCGCCGAACAGGCGGTTGAACACGTTGCGCGGGTTGCGCTCCATCGGCAGGGGCGTCGTCGGCGTCCGCCAGGCGATGGTGTCGGTGTAGGCGCAACTGTAGCCGGTGCCGCCGCAACTGCCGACCCAGCCGGCCGGCTCGAGGCACAGCTCGAGCGAGCCCAGCGGCGTCTCCTTGCCGAACTCGGCGGCGGCAATCTGGTCGATCGTCGTGCCGGCCCGCACGTCGGCGCCCTCGGTCTTCTTCGGATGCACGGCGCTGAGCCAGGACGACCCGCTGCGCGGGTGGTCGCCGCTCCCGTCGCCCCAGGCGTCGGCCGGCGCGTTGTCTAGGCCGGAGAACGCGGTGACGGCGTCGCGCACCTTGCCGAGCGGCGCCAGGGTGGGCGACAGCTCGAGCCGCTTGGCGTCCCCGGCGCTGGGCCACTGGAACATGTTGGCGCCGTTGGGGAAGTAGATGAACCCGAGCCGGCGGACCGGCGCGGCCGCGGTGCGGGCGGCCGCCGTCAGGGCCGGCACCATGGCGTCCAGCAGTGGCAGGGCCACGGCGGCGCCCATGCCTCGCAGAAACGTTCGTCGCGGCAGTGCTTGCTTGGTGATCAGCATTGGTTTTCAGCTCCCGTACGCCGTCAATCCGTCAATTCTGCGCTTGGCGCGCATCCCCGCCGGCCATCCGCATGCGGAACGGCACGCTCTCGACGATGCCGAGAACCAGTGCCGAGAAACGATGATCCGCGTTCGCCGCCGCGCGCGTGATGCGGCGCACCGCCGGCGCGTCGTAGTGCTCGAGGCCCCTGCCGAGCGCGTACGTCAGCAGCTTCTCGGTCAGGGTGTTCACGAACTGCTCCCGATGCGCGAGCAGCACCTGCTTGAGCTCCGCCACACCGGAGAAGCGGGTGCCGTCCGGCAGCGCGCCGGAGGCATCGATCGGCGCGTTCGACGCGCCGACCTCGCGCCACTGGCCGACCGCGTCGAAATTCTCCAGCGACAATCCCAGCGGGTCCATCAGCCGGTGGCACGCCGCGCATGTGGGATTCGCGCGGTGCGCCTCCATGGCCTCCCGCATGGACCGCGGCCGGCCGTCGGAGGCATCCGCCGCCAGCGGCGGCACGTTGGGCGGCGGGTCGGGCGGCACCGTGCCGAGGATGTTCTCCAGGATCCAGATGCCGCGCTTGACGGGCGACGTCCGCGTCGCCAGCGACTGCACCGTGAGGAAGCTGCCCTGGCCCAGCAGGCCGCCCCGCATGGGGTGGTCCGCCGTGCTCACGCGGCGGAAGTGGTCGCCGTACACGTGCGGCATGCCGTAGTGGCGCGCCAGCCGCTCGTTGACGAAGGTGTAGTCGGCCGCGAGCAGGTCCACCACGCTGCGGTCCTCGCGGATGATGCTCTCGAACAGCAGCTCCGTCTCGCGCCGGAACGCGTGCCGCAGGTTGTCGTCGAAGTCCGGAAACAGCCGGAAGTCGGGTTGCGGCACCGACAGGTTGCGCAGGTAGAGCCACTGCCCGGCGAAGTTGGCCACGAGCGCGTCCGCGCGCGGGTCCGCCAGCATGCGCCGGGTCTGTCGGGCGAGGACCGCCTGGTCGCGCAGGCGGCCCTGCTCGGCCACCGCGAGGAGCTCGTCGTCCGGGATGCTGCTCCACAGGAAGAAGGAGAGCCGCGAGGCCAGCGCCCAGTCGTCCAGCTCGTACGGCGCGCCCGGGCTGACGTCCCG
The DNA here is from genome assembly GCA_964569405.1 of uncultured Vicinamibacteraceae bacterium. Classification (GTDB taxonomy): domain Bacteria; phylum Acidobacteriota; class Vicinamibacteria; order Vicinamibacterales; family UBA8438; genus JAAXGX01. The sequence goes on from CAZMWA010000017.1 coordinate 20,981, forward strand.
CGGGTCGGCCTCCAGCCGGAACAGAAACGCCGGACTGACCAGCAGGCGCGTCAGCGCGCGCTCGATGCCGCTGTCGAAGCTGCCGCCGCGGCGTCCCTCCTCGTAGAAGTCCAGCAGCACGCGCAGCTCGGCGTCGGTGGCCGGTCGCCGAAAGGCCCGCCGTGCCAGCGTCGTAACGATGCGCCGCGCGCACGCCGCCTCGTCGCCGCCGCCGGCGGGGCGGCACAGGAAGATGCGGTCGCGGCTGGGGGTGCTGTCCGGCGGCGCCGGGTCGAACGGCCCGGTGACGACGATCTCGCCGACGTACGGGATCTGGTGCGACTCGCCATGCTCGAGCAGGGCGCGCAGGAACGGGCGCCGCACGCTCTCGACCTGCGCCGACGGCCGCTTGAGGAAGGCGGCGCCCACGGTGTGCGGCCCGGCCTGCACGGGCAGGCGCACGTGGAGGTTGTCGTCCTGCAGCTTGTACCGCTCGCGGCGGTCGTCCGCGTCCCTGCTCGACACGCCGGCGCCGGCGGTCACGAGCTGGACGCGCGCGCCGTCGAGCGTGATCTCCAGCGGGTGCGGCTCCCGCAGGCCGACGATGCCGTAGCTGTTGCGCGCGAGGCGGACGCGAATCTCGTACTCGCCGTCGACCGGGAAGAAATGCTCAACGCGCGAGCCCCCGCGCGTGCCGAACGGCATGCCCTCGAGACGGTCCGTCTGCGTCAGCTCCGTCGACACCTTGTAGACGTCGGCGGTCACGGCGACGGCCGGGCTGCTGGCGACGGCGAGCCGGCTGATCCGGTTGGCGGCCGAGAGGTAGCTCTCGAGCTGCAGCGGCGACACGCCCAGCACGTCGCCGATGTTGTCGAAGCCGTAGCTCGACGTGTCGGCGGGCAGCAGCGACGACACGTCGACGTCCAGCGCCAGCAGGTCGCGTACGGCATTGCGGTACTCGGCGCGGTTGAGGCGGTGCAGAACCGCCGGACGGCCGGGGTTCGGCCGGGCGGCTGCCGCGGCGTCGAGCCGGGCCTCGATCCAGGCCGCCGTGCGCGCGTAGACGTCGGCGCTCGGGCGCGGACGCCCCGCCGGGGGCATCGAGCCGTTCCGCAGCCGGCGGACGATCTTCTCCCACTGCCCGGGGGCGGCAGCCGGGTCTTCGGCGCCGAGCGTGTCGAGCGTCAACCCCGTGTCGCGGCCCACGGCGGCGCGCTCGTTGTGGCACCCCTGGCAGTAGCGCTGCAGGACGGCCCGGGTCTCGGAGTCGGCCGCCGTCCCGCCTGCGTGCGCCGGTGAAGCCGGCTGCGCCCAACCGGGAGACGCGACCCCTGCGACCCCGGCGACCAGCCAACCGGCCACCAAGTACAGACACCTTCGCATGATCTGCCTATTCTTGCTTCGATTCGTCCGGGTTGCAAGGAGTTTGGCCGGCCCGGCGCGCCTCCGCCGGAGTGCTATGCTGCCGAGGCCGCTCGCCCGCGCCGCAGCGCGCGCCGCGGGCCGGCAGGATGGCGCAGTGGCCGACGAGATCGACTGGTACGACGCCCACGCCGGGCCCCTGGCGGATCGCTACGAGTCCGTGTCTCCGGAGCATGTTCACGGCTGGCTGAAGGACCTGCTGCCTCCCGCGCCGGCGACCATCCTCGACGTCGGCACCGGCAGCGGCCGCGACGCGGCGTGGCTGGCCGGCAGGGGCCACGACGTCGTGGCCGTCGAGCCCTCTCACCGGTTCCGCACCATCGCGCGCGAGCGGCACGACGATCCCGCCATCCAGTGGGTCGCCGACTCGCTGCCGCGCCTCGAGCGCACGTTCAGGACCGGCCTTGCCTTCGACTTCATCCTGGTCAGCGCGGTCTGGATGCACGTCGCGCCCGCCGACCGGTCCCGGGCGTTCCGGAAGCTGATCACCCTTCTGAAGCCGGGCGGCTGCCTGGCCATCACGCTGCGCAGCGGCCCTGCCGAGGCGGGGCGCAGGTTCCATCCCGTCTCCGCCGACGAGATCAGGAGCCTCGCCCGGGATCACGGCGCGTTCGTCGAGCGGGAGGTCACGGCCGACGACCATTTTGGCCGCGGCGAGATCCGCTGGACGCAGTTGGCGGTGCGGCTGCCCGACGACGGCACGGGCGCGCTGCCGCTGCTGCGGCACGTGATCCTGAACGACGACAAGAGCTCGACCTACAAGCTCGGCCTGCTGCGCGTGCTCTGCCGCATCGCGGACGGCGCCGGCGGGCTCGCGTCGCCAGTGGACGACGAGGACGTCGAGATCCCGATGGGCCTGGTCGCCCTCACGTGGATTCGGCTCTACAAGCCGCTGCTGGCGGCGGACATGCCCCAGAGTCCGCTCAATCGTCGCGGCGGCGAGCGACTCGGATTCGCCAGGCCGGCCTTCGAGCAGCTCGGCGCCGTGTCGCATCACGACCTGCGCGTGGGCATGCGATTCGCCGACACGGGCGTCCCGCTCCACCGGGCGCTCAAGGACGTAGCCGACACCATCCGCAGGATGCCGGCGCACTACATGACGTATCCCAATGACGAGCGGCCCATCCTGCCCGTGAGCGGCCCCGTCGCAACCGCTCGCGGAGGGCGCGCCATGCGGCTGGACGAGCCGTATCTCGCCAGCTTCGGCACGATGCGGGTGCCGGTCCATCTCTGGCTGGCCATCCAGCGCTTCGCGGCCTGGATCGAGCCGGCAATCGTCGCTGAATGGAAGCGGGAGACCCGGAAGTACGCCCACGGACAGGGACGACTGCTTGACGAATCACAACTGTCCTCGGCCATGACCTGGTCGGATCCGAAGCGGGAGGTGACCGTCGCCCGCCAGCGCGCCGAGGAACTGCTCGCGGCGCGCAACCTCTACTGCGTGTGGAGCGGCAAACGCCTGTCGGCGGCCAATCTCGACGTCGATCACTGCTTTCCGTGGGCGGTCTGGCCCTGCGGCGACCTGTGGAACCTCATGCCCGCACACCGCACCGTCAATCAGCGCGAGAAACGCGACCTGCTGCCGGCCGACCGGCTGCTGCGTGCCGCGCAGGAGCGGATCCTCGGCTGGTGGCACGCCGCATACCGGGCGGACGCGGAGCACCCCCTGGCCGAACGCTTCAGGTTGGAGGCGGCCGGCAGCCTGCCGGGAATCGTGCCGGCGGAGACGAACCTCGACGGCTACTACTCCGCCCTGAACCTGCAGCGGCTGCGGCTCAGGCAGAACCAGCAGGTGCCCGAATGGAGCGGCGAGCGCTACCTGTGAGGGCGGCCGGGATCGGTCTCTGTTGAGCTTTGTTCGGAAACCTGATACTTTGCCTGTCTGGAAAAACCGGATCGTCGACGTCGGCCGTGAGCACCCGAGGTTCCGTTTTCGTCGAAACAGCGAGGAACTCATCATGACCATCCAGCACCATCCCCGGAAATCGGCGGCGGCGCTTGCAGTCGCGGCCGTCGCCGTCATGGCGGCGCTGCCCGCGGCCGGGCAGGTTCACGAACCCGCCCAGGCCACCGAGCAGGTGACGTTCACGAAGGACATCGCGCCGATCCTGCAGCGGAGCTGCCAGAAGTGCCATCGGCCCGACTCGCTGGCGCCGATGTCGTTGATCGACTACGAAGAGGTGCGTCCCTGGGCGCGGGCGATGAAGTATCGGACCGGCCTCCGCGACACGATGGGCGTGATGCCGCCGTGGTACATCGAGAAGGACATCGGCATCCAGGAGTTCAAGAACGATCCGTCGTTGAGCGAGGACGAGATCGCGAAGATCGCGGCCTGGGCGGACAACGGTGCGCCCCAGGGCGATCCGAACGACCTGCCGCCGCCGCTCGCCTTCATCGACGTGGACGAGTGGGAGATCGGCCAGCCCGATCTGATCGTGTCGAGCCCCAGCGTCGAAGTGAAGGCCGAGCAGCCGGACTGGTGGGGCGCGATCGAGGACAGGCCGACCGGTCTGACGGAAGATCGCTACGTCTCGGCGGTCGAGTTCAAGGAAGTCACCGAGTCGCGGGTCGGAACCAGCCGGCAGACGGTCGGGGGGCGCTTCGTCGTCCACCATGCGGTCATCCGGGTAGTCGATCCCGACGGCGACGCGGACGACGAGCTGGCGCGCGCCGGGCTCAGCAGCTGGCCGGTCCACGAGGTCGGGCGCAACGCCGACGTCTTCGATGCCGACGGCGGCAAGCTCATGGCGGCCGATTCGAAGATCCAGTTCACCTCGATGCACCTGCACGCCAACGGCGCGGACACCCAGGCCCGCCTCGACATCGGCTTCAAGTTCCATCCGCGGGGATACGAGCCGAAGGTGGATCAGAGGCTCATCTCGTTCGGCAACGGCGTCGACCTGGACGTCGAGGCGATGCACCCGAACCAGACGATGGAATCGTATTTCGTGCTCCCGGAGCATGCGCGGATCGCCGTGTTCGAGCCCCACATGCACGCGCCCGGCGTGCGGATGTGTCTCGAGGCCATCTACGGCACCACGATCGAGACGCTCAACTGCGCGGGGTACGACCACAGTTGGGTGCGCGTCTATTCCTACGAGGATGACGCGATGCCTTTGCTGCCGAAGGGCACCATCCTGCACATCACCGGCTGGTTCAACAACTCGGCGTCGAACCCGAACGTTCCCGATCCGCGCAACTGGTCCGGTGGAGGCCACCGTTCGGTCGACCAGATGTTCATCAACATCATGCAGGGCAGCTATCTGGACGACGACGAGTTCAAGGCGGCCCTGGCCGAGCGCGAGGCGGCGCTCGACGTGGCCCCGGGCGACCGCGTGCTCGGCTGCCCGCTCTGCGGCGTGGACGACCCGCTGAACGAGGCCCAGGCGGACGCGGGAGCTGGCGCCGAGGCCGACGCCGACGGAAATCAGTAGCGCGGGGCGTGATACGCAGCCGCGAAGATGAGAAAGGGCGGTCGGGCGGCGCGTGCCGCCCGACCGCGTCGGTCCGTGCTCTCGTCCACCAGGGAGGGTCGGCTATGAACGAACCGCGCACTTGCCGGCAGATGTGGAGGCTGGGCTGCGCTTTGCTCGTGGCGTTGGCGTTTGTCGTTGGGGCCGTTCTGGAAAGCGGCGCCCAGGGCCCGCGAAAGATGCGTGAATCGTTCGCGACGGGCCAGGAGGTCGTGCCCGCGTACGAGGGCTGGGAGCCGAATCCCGACGGGTCCTTCAACCTGGTCTTCGGCTACTTCAACCGAAACTGGGAGGAGGAGGTCGACATCCCGCCGGGTCCCGACAATCGCATCGAGCCCGGCGCGCCGGACCAGGGGCAGCCGACCCACTTTCTCCCGCGACGCAATCGGTTCCTCTTCAGGATCCGCGTCCCGGCGGATTTCGGCGACAGCGAGGTCGTGTGGACCCTGACGAGTCCCAACGGCGAGACGAAGCGGGCGTACGCAACGCTCCACCCCGACTACTACATCGACAACAGCGTGATCATGGCGAACAGCGGCGGGGGGGTCTCCGGCGAGATCTACAGGAACCAGCCGCCGGAGCTCACGGTCGACGGCAGGCTGACCCGCACCGTCAAGGTGGGACAGTCTGTCGATCTGGTGGCGCATGCCAGCGATGACGGGCTCCCCGAGCCGAGGCCCATGCGGCGCTTCGACCCGGCGCGGAGGCCGGTCAACGTGACGCCGAACGCCGCAAGCGGTCTCCGGCTGTCATGGTTCGTCTACAGGGGCGCGGGGCAAGTCGTCTTCGACCCGCCGCAGTTCAAGGCCTGGGAGGACACCAGAAACAACGCGGACTCGCCCTATTCGCCCGGCTGGAAGACGCCCCCGGCGCCGCCGGATGGCAAATGGCTCGTGCAGGCGACCTTCAGCGAGCCGGGCACCTACGTCCTGCGCTCCCTCGCCCACGACGGGGGGCTCCTGGCGACCGAGGACGTGACCTTCGTCGTCAATCCGTGACGGCGCGACGTTCGGCCGGAGGGTGATGCATCCGCGGTTGCGCCTCCCGTTCGTCACCTTCCTGACTGCCGTGCTCGCGTCCGTCGCGGCGGGGCCGGTCGGCGCCCAGGAGGCCGCGCCGCAGCACGTCGTGCGGTCGACGCCCGAGAACGTCGTCTGGGGGTGGTTCCCTGTCGATCGCGCGCCCGTGCTGACCGTCCGTTCGGGCGAGACGGTCCGCATCGACACGCTCAGCCACGCCGGGGCCACCCAGGCCGCGGATCCGGAGCGCTATCTCGGCCAGTTCGGCGTGGCGCCCGAGGATGTCCTGCAGGACGTCCTCGACTTCTGGGGGACCCGGTCGGAGCGGCCCCGCGAGGGGCGCAGCGGGCACGTGATCACCGGGCCCATCTACGTCGAGGACGCCGAGCCGGGCGACGTGCTCGAGGTGCAGGTCCTCGCTCTGCGCACGCGGGTGCCCTACGGCATCAACAGCACGGGCCCCGCGACCGGTGTCCTCGGACCGGGCTATCCCGGCACCGCGCCCGACGACGAGCCGTTCACCGGCATGCCGGCCGTGCGGCACTTCATTCGGACCGGGGAGGCCGGCGGCCGGGAGGTGGCCTTCTTCTCGGACACGGTTCAGGTGCCGCTCGCGCCGTTCATGGGCATCATGGCCGTGGCGCCGGAGAGCCCTGCCGTCGGGCAGCCGGGCGTGACGCTCGCCGGCGTGCAGGCGTCGCGCCCGCCGGGGCCGTTCGGCGGGAACCTCGACGTCAAGGACCTCACGGCCGGCAGCACGCTCTACCTGCCGGTCTTCCATCCGGGCGCGCGCTTCTACGTGGGGGACCCGCACGCCGCGCAGGGCGACGGCGAGGTGAGCGGCACGGCCATCGAGCAGTCGCTCGCCGGCGATTTCCGCTTCGTCCTGCACAAGGACCGCTCCATCGCCGGCCCGCGCGCCGAAAACGCGGCGCACCACATCCTGATGGGGATCGATCTCGACCTCGACCGCGCGCTGCGCAAGGCAGTGGTGGCGACGGTCGATTTCCTCGTCGAGGAGCGCGGCCTGACGCGCTCGCAGGCGTTCTCGCTCGCCAGCATCGCGGTCGACTTCCGGGTCGCCGAGGCCGTCGATCTGACGCAGGTGGTGACGGCCTTCGTCCCGAAGTCGATCTTCCTCGAGCCGTAACGGCTCACTATCCGAGGACCCGGATCACGACGCGCCGGTTCTGCGCGCGTCCCTCCGGCGTGTCGTTCGGCGCCGCCGGCCATGTCTCGCCGAAGCTGAGCACGTTCATCTTGTGCAGCGGCACCTTGTGCATGTCGTACAGATACATCTTCACCGCCTCGGCCCGCTCGAGGCCGAGACGCAGGTTGTGGGGCTCCGATCCCATGGAATCCGTATGGCCCTCGATCTCGAGGTACACGTTCCGGTGCTCGACCTTGATGCGGGCCACCAGCTCGTCGATGCGGGCGCGGACTTCTTCCGGCAGGTCGGCGCTGTCGATCACGAAGTCGCCGTGCGCCTCGTTGAGCGTCACCTCGTAGATCAACCGGTTGGCCGCCTGCTCGATCCGATCGATGCGCGCGTTGACTGCCTGGGCGGCCCCGGTGGCCGTCTCCATCAGTTGCTGGCCCATCTGCGCCACCTGCTGTATCTGACGATCGACGTCGTCGATCCGATCCTCGTTGTCGGCCGTGCGCTCCTGCGTCTCCTCGACCGCGGCGGCCAGCGTTTCGATGCGCGCGGCGGCGGCGGCGGCCGCGGTACGGACGTCGGCGCGCGACGCGCACGCCGTCGACGCGGCGAGGACCGCCGCGCCCAGCAACAGCATCCACTTCCCCGTCATCCGCATGGTTCCTCCCTGGCGGCTCACTCGTAGTCGGCGACATCCAGCGACCAGGCGATGATCTCCTCGTCGTTCCGGATGTAGACGTGCTTGTTGGCGTAGGCCGGGTGCACCCAGTTCACGTAGCGCAGCTCGCGGCGGTTGCCCGGCGCGGAGGTGGGCGTGATGAGCTGCGTGCGGCTGATCTCCTCGTAGCCGGCCGGACTCAACCGGGAGATGATCAGCTCGCCGCGATCGTTGTTGATGAACACGCGGTTGCCGTTGCGCACCATGAACCCGGACACCCAGCGCCGCCGCTCGACGGTCGCTTCCTGGGTCTCCCAGATGCGCTCGCCGGTGGCGGCGTCCAGGCAGCGCAACTGGCCATAGCTGCAGATGCCGTAGATGTAGCCGCCGTCGATGATCGGGGTCGCGAGGACGGCGTGCAGCCCCTCGGTCAGGATCTCGCTGTTGCTCGAGCCCTTCCAGGCCACCGTGGCGTCGGGCCGGTCCTGGTTGAGGTTCAGCATCATCGGCCCGTCGTAGAACGTCGTGAAGAAGAGTTGCGAGCCAATCTGCACCGGCACCGCGACGGTCATCGCGCCCCCCACCGTGTAGGGCTGCCGCCAGTAGATCTCGCCGGTCTCCGGATCGAGCGACGCCACCTCCTCGGGATTCCAGACGATGAGCTGCCGCGCGCCGCCGGCCTCGATGATGATCGGCTGCGCCACGCCGAGGTCCTCGTCGCTCGGCAGCGCCCGCCAGATCTCCTCGCCGGTCAGCTTGTCGAAGGCGACCACGCGCGCGTCCTGCGCGCCGCCGACCAGGCAGATGAGCCGGTCGCCGTCCACCAGCGGGGCGCTGGCGAAGCCCCAGTCGTAGCCCCACTGCATCCGGTTCACGTCGTAGTCCTCGCCGTAGTTCCTGCGCCACAGCAGCGTGCCGTCCGCGACGTCGAGCGCGGACAGGACGCCGGTGCGGCCGAGCATGTACACGCGGTCCTCGTCGACGGTCGGCGTGGCGCCGGGGCCTATCTCCCACATGACGCCGGCGTAGTCCGCGTCCCACTCGACCGTCCACAGCGTGCGGCCGGTCGCCTCGTCGAACGCCAGCGCGCGCTCGACGCCGCGCATGCCGCGGGTCGGCTCCCAGTCGGTCGCGAAGACGCGCCCGTCGGCCACCGCCAGCCCGGAGTAGCCCGCCTTGATCGGCATCCGCCAGCGCGCCTTGAGGCCGTCGGCCGGGAACGTCCGGAGAATCCCGGTCTCGCGCCAGACGCCGAGGCGTCCCTTGCCGCGGAACTCGGGCCAGTCTTCGGCGCGGGCGGTGCCCGGCAAGGCCGCGACGAGCGAGCCGAGCGCGAGCGCGAGGAGCCCGTGGTTGAAGCGCTTCATGGTGGTCATCCTCCTCGGGGTGTCTGCGCGGTCAACGCGCCGCGAGCTCGGCGTAGATCGCCTCGATGCCCGCCTCCGCCCGCTGCATGTCGTATGCGGCGTAGCGCTCGGCCAGCGTGAGCGAGGCGGCGGCCTCCGCGGCGCTCCGGCCGGCCTCGAACGCCGCCTCCGCGGCTGCCACGAATTCGCGGGTGAACTCGGCGTACTCGACGAAGTCCTGCCAGGTCGTCCACGGCTCCCGCCGGTCGCGCCGGCCCCGGCCGGCGTACGTCGAGGGCGGCGGCGTGCGACCCGTAATTGCACGCTCGACTCCCTCTATCGTCGCCGCGGCGCGGGCCAGCGTATCCGGGTACGCCAGGTAGCTGCCGCCGCTAGCGGCGTCGATGCCCGGCACCTGCTTCGCGGGGAACAGGTCGCCCAGGTACGCGACGCCCTTGGCGGGGAAGACGGCGACGATGTCGCCGTCGGTGTGCGCCGGGCCGAAGTGGTACAGCTCGATGCGATCCAGGTCCTCGAGCAGCGAGAACCGCTCGGCGAACGTGGTGGTCGGCAATCCCGGCGCGTTCGGCCCGGTGAGCAGCTCCATGCGGGTGCCGGTGTTCTCGTGCGCCACGATCTGTGTCACGTCCTCGAACTCGGCGTTCCCGCTCGCATCACCGGCGTGCGCGTGGCTGTTGATGATGGTCGTCACCGGCAGGTGGGTCACCAGGGCCACCGCGTCGAGCACCGCCCGGCTCCAGCCGGGAGGCATCGCGTCGACCAGGACGATGCCGCCGTTGATCTCGTCGATGAGCGCCAGGGCGTTGCCGCCGCCGCCCGACAGGTGATAGAGGGTGTCGCGCACGTTCAGGGTGTCGATGCGGACCACCTTCGGTTCCTCGTCCTGCGCGCGCGCTCCGCCGGCAGCCGCCGCCAGCCCGACGGCGGCGATCAGAACGCTCGATGCAACTGACCGCCTCATACGGCACCTCCCCCGTCACGTTCCGCGGGAAGGGGCATTATTGCACGCGTCGGCTACAATGCATGCCTTCGCGCATGCCATCGCCGGCGGCGGCTGCGCATCGTGTGCGGATTTACCTGCGCCGTGGAACGGCGCGGAAGGAGGAAGGTCGATGTTGCGCAACAAGTCGTTCGGTCTCGTTCTGCTGGCGGTGGTGTTCGCCGGCGGGTTCGTCGCGGGCAATCTGGCCGAGCCGCTGGGAACCGCGAGCGCGCAGGAGCACGATCACTCCGGCCACGTGTTCGAGCTGCGGACCTACACCGCGTCGCCCGGCAAGCTGAGCGACCTGGAGGCGCGGTTCCGCAACCACACCGTCGGCCTGTTCGAGAAGCACGGCATGACCAACGTCGGCTACTGGGTGCCGACCGACGAGCCGCTCTCCGAGAACACGCTGATCTACGTCCTCGAGCACGAGAGCCGCGACGCCGCGCAGGCGAGCTGGGACGCCTTCCGCGCGGATCCGGATTGGGTGGAGGCGCGCGCCGAGTCGGAGCGGAACGGCCGCCTGGCTGCCAACGTCGAAGCGGTCTTCATGAAGGCGACCGACTATTCGCCCATCAACTAGGAATTGACGCCATCCGTCTGCCGCGCCGCCGGGCCCGGCGCGCGGCAGACGTCCTCGCCCCGCCTCTCAGAACCTGAACAGCCGCGTCAGCTTGACGACGAACGCCCGGTTCAGCAGGAACGGGCGCGGGTTCAGCGTGTCGCGCGCGTCGGTGTAGACGACGAACAGCTCGCTGCCGGGCTGGTACTCCCAGCGGAAGCGGACGTTGCTGCCGATCGCGTTGTCGGCCGAGCTGAACTGCAGCAGCGCGGCCACGAACATGCGCGGCGACAGGGTGTAGGTGAAGCGCGTCGACACCAGCTCGGTCGTGAAGCTGCCCTCCGGCAGGTCGATCCAGTTCAGCGAGATCGTCGGCTCGAGCGTCAGTTGCGGCGTCAGCGTGATGCGGCCCCGGTAGTAGCTGAGGGTCGTCTTCTCGCCGCCGTAGAACCGCCCGAAGTCGACCGCGACCCCGCCGCTGAGAGGCCGCTGCTGGGCCATCGAGTATCCCGCTCGATAGTTGAGGAACGAGTACCCGCCGACCGGAATCGTGACGCCGGGCGCGATGTTGAACGGTTCGGTCAGGAACTCGTAGTTGTCCGTGGCCAGCGCGAACAGCAGGTCGCCGGTCTCCAGCTCGGTGATGAACTGCCCGCGCTGGAGCCTGGTCTCCATGCGGCCCGCGCCGTCGGTGATGTGGTCGACGCTGGCTTCCCACGTGAACTTCCTGACGGCGTCGATGCCCTGCGGGCGCGGGCTGAAACGGAACATGCCGAAGTTGCGCCGGAAGCCGAAGCGCCGGACGAAGCCGATCTCGGGATTGAAGTTGGCGCCGACGCGCAGATGGTCGGCGGTGAAGGCCCAGAGGTCGCCTTCGTAGTACAGCTCCGTGCGGTAGCTCAGGTTGTCGTCGCGCACACCCGGGGTGTCGGTGCGCGCGAGGTACGTGTTGAAGTTCAGCGCCTCGTAGAAGGAGAACACGCCGTCGACCCCGTACACTTGGTTGGGGCCGGCGCCCCCGCTCGCCAGCGAGCGCCGGGTGAAGATGCCGCCGATGCTGCTGCGCCGCAGCACGTCGCGCTTGATGCGGGCGACGGTGAAGTTCGTCGGCGCGGCATCGCCGGTGGCGCTGTCGCCCGTCTGGACGTTAAGCAGCCCGATGCTGAACGGCCCGGTCTTGCCCGTCAGCCGGCCGCCGCCCTGGATCGGCACGGTCTGGCCGCCCTCCAGCCCGATGCGGCGGCTGAAGAAGAGAATCGGCGCGTCCACCGCGAACCCCTCGCCGGTGACGAAGAAGCGGTTCGGGTCCGGGCGCCGGCCGCCCCCGAAGTCGAAGATGCCCTGCCCCTCGAGGAAGAACTCGCGCTTCTCCGGAAAAAACAGGCTGAAGCGGGTCAGGTTGACCTGCCGCTCGTCCACCTCGACCTGCGCGAAGTCGGTGTTGTAGGTCAGGTCGGCGGTGAGGCCCTGCGTGACGCCGAGCTTGAGGTCGACGCCGGCGTCGCCGCCCAGCCGGTTCGAGAACGGCGCCGCCGCCGCGAAGTCGCTCGTCGCGTCGGAGATGGCGTACGGCTTGAGCTCGATCGGCATGCCCGACGAGGGCACCTCGAGCCCCGTCAGCGTGGCGGCCAGCGACACCCTGAACATGCCGGTCATGCCGAACGCGGCGGGCATGGGCGTGAGGAACGACTGCTCGTTCTTCCAGGCCGCCCGCCGCTGCACGTTGATGCCCCACAGCTGCGCCGCGCCTGTCCGGTAGCGGAGCGACTTGAACGGGATGGCCAGCTCGAGGGTCCAGCCGTCCTCGAAGCGGCCGGTGCGCACGTCCCAGACCGTGTTCCAGTCCACGTTCGGCGTCCGCTCGTTGGTCACCGTCGCGTCGAAGATCGCGCCCAGCGCGTTCGTGATGAAGATGTTGCCGTTCCGCCGGTCGTAGTACGTGTCGAGGATGACCGCGAGGCTGTCGTTGCCGAACATGCCGGGGCTGTCGCGCTTCATCTCGTTGGCCACGACGCGGCCCGGCTCGGAGACCAGGCAGCGCGC
>CAZMWA010000018.1:0-4466 GCA_964569405.1 uncultured Vicinamibacteraceae bacterium
CATCGTCGCCATAGAAGTCGTCCCGCGTCCACTGCCGGCCGCTCCCGACCGCGACATGATTCAACCGGATGGGAGGGTAACCCCCGTCCGGTGGGGAAGCCCGCGCGGCCTCGACGAGAATCGCCCGGACTTCGCCCTGAACGGACCGGTGATGCGCCCGCGCGCGCCGCTTCAACGCCCGCATGGTGTCATCAGTCAGATCCCGCACGTGGATGCCAGGCATGACACCATTATGACATGGTGTCGATTCGATAGCGCTGCGATGGTCACCGACCTGCGGCAACGCCTGTCGGGTCGTCCGTATCACTCGAATGGACGCCGATTCATGCGTCCTCGCGAATGGCCCGCCGGGCCTCGAGGATGTCGGCGACGAGGCGCTCGACGTGCTGCTCGTCGATGAAGGGCGAGAGCATGAAGCTCTTGAGGCCGACCACCGGCTCGCCGTAGTCCGTGTGGCGGTAGCAGTCGGTCATCGAGATGTGCACCCCTTCGCCGCGCATGGCGCGGTCGTAGAGGTAGCGGAACAGGCGCCGGTTGTACTCGTTGTGGCGGAGCAGCTCGGCGCGTGCCGCGGGGTCGGTCCGCTCGCGGTCCTTGATGGTCCAGGTGTCGACGCCGTCGGGGTAGACGCGGAACACGGTGACCGGGCCGACGCCGTCGTCGTTGAGCACGGTGGTCGAGTCGCGGCCCTCGAGATGCTCGCGCAGCAGCTCGGCCATCTCCACGAGGTGGCCCAGGAGCACGCGCAGGCCGACGCGGCCGAACAGGTGCAGGTTGGCGTAGGCGGCGAGGACGCCGCCGCCGCCGCGCGACGTCTCGAGCGTGTAGACGCCGGGATGCCGCTCGCCGCTCTGGAACAGGTAGGGCATCTGGTCGCGGCCGCGGACCAGGAGCTGCAGGTCGTCCCGCTCGCGGACCAGCAGCAGGCTCGAGATGTACGGCGTGAAGCCGGTCTTGTGGAAGTCGATGCCGATCGAGTCCGCGCGCGCGAGCTTCGAGATGCGGCGGCCCGCGGCCGCCAGCGCGCGCACCGTGCGGGGACGGAACCCGAGCGCGTTGCCTTCGAAGTCGTAGTCGTTGAAGACGGACCAGGCCCAGCCGATGACCGCGTCGGCGTGAACGTGGGGCGTGTAGTCGAGCCCGTAGTCCTCCACCAGCCGGTCGCGCAGGTCGACGATGGCGTCGAGGTCGTCGACCCCGAAGGCGTCGGTGGTGCCCATGGTCGCCACCAGCGCGACGATGCGCCGCCCGTCGTCGAGCGCCGCGCGGGCGGCGGCCTCCAGCCGGTCGATGCGGATGTCGTTCCGCAGGTGCGTCGGCACCTCGATGACCTGCTTCTCGCCGAGGCCGAGCCAGCCGGCGACGTTCAGGCGGCAGTAGTGGCTCTGCTCGGACGCGAGGATGACGCCGTCGCCGCGGATGCCGTTGTCCATCGCATCGGGAAACGCCTTCTCGATGCCGAGACGGGCGCCGTAGAGCGTGGTGCCGGTGCCGCCGAAGGTGAAGATGCCGGCCGAGCGCGCCGGGTCGTAGCCGACGAGGCTGGAGGTCATGGCGGCGACGGCCGTCTCGGTCTCGGCGAGGCCGTAGGACGTGTCGTCCGACACGAGGTTCGGGTTGTAGATGGCGGGCAGCAGCGCGCCGATGACGCTCGGGATCGACGGCGGCGGCACGACGTTGATCTGCGTTCGCGGATGCCCCCAGATCGGCATGCCCTCGAGCCTGCCGACGAGCTGGCGCGCCACGTCCTCGACACTGCGCCCCTCCTCGGCCAGCGTCGCCTGCTCCGCCGCCGCGTAGTCGAGCTGCTGCGGCTGGCCGAGCAGCGGCACCTCGGACTTCATGTCGTCGATGCGGTCGAGCGCCTGCATGATCGAGAACACGAAGTAGGCGTCGCGCATGCGGTCCGAGACCGGCGCCGGGAAGGCGTCCCGCAGGTGGGTCAGCCGTTCGTGGTAGCGGGGCTCGCTCACTCGTATCGGACGCCGTCGATCAGGGCCGTGAAGGCCGGCTCCCAGCGGACGACCGTGGTTTCCGGGCCGGTCAGCTTGAAGAAGAACGGACCGCCCGGCGTCTCGACCACGGCCGCCTTCAGCCGGAACCCGCGCTTGTAGTACCGCATCCTGGAGCCGGGCAGGACCTCGGCCGCGAAGATCCCCGGCACGTCGAGCAGCGTGACCTGCATGCCGCCCAGCTCGAAGCGGCTGGTCGTCGCCACGTCGGCGGACGGGCGGTCGTCGGGCTGCAGCATCTGGTTGGTCCAGCGCTCGAGGCGCAGCTCCGCGGCGCCGCCTTCGTCGCCGAAGTGGAAGATGGCGCACTCGGCGTCCTCGGCGTCCTCGGCGGCGCGCGGCAGCACGAAGTGGGCGACCCCGGCGGGCGCGTCCGGCTCGACCGCAATCCAGCCGTCCGGGGTGTCGAAACGGAGCGTGGCCTGGGCGCCCGCGGGGCTCGCGAGCAGCACCAGCAGGAGCAGCAGGGGAAGCCCGATGGCCGCCAGGCGCCTGGAAATGTTCGAGCGCACCTCCCTTCATGCTAGCACCCCATGGGAGCGGCGTCATGCGGGGCCGGATTCCCGCATGGCCCGACTGCTACAATGGCTTGCGCGCCGCGGCCGGCGTGCCCGCTCACGCGCGACTCCCCATGGTGACGACGGTTCGACGCAGGATTCGGACGGCCGGTCAGGGTGACGTGCACGACGTCACCGCGGAGGTGGCGACGGCAGTGTCCGGTTCGGGCCTGACGGCCGGCGTCGCGACGGTGGCCGTGGTCGGCTCCACCGCCGGGATCACGACGATCGAGTTCGAGCCGGGCGCCGTGGCGGACTTCGACCGCCTGCTCGAGCGGCTCGCGCCGCGCGACGGCCCCTACGCCCATCACGAGCGGTGGGGCGACGACAACGGGTCGAGCCATGTCCGGGCGGCGCTGCTCGGTCCGTCCGTCGCGATTCCCTTCAGCGACGCGGAGCTGGCGCTCGGCACCTGGCAGCAGCTCGTGCTCGTGGAGTGCGACACCCGGGCGCGCACGCGCGAGCTGGTCATCCAGTTGGTTGGCGAGTGACGGCCATGCAGATCGGCTACGAAAAGGAGACGCTTGACAACGGGCTCGACGTGATCGTGCACGAGGACCACGGCTGCCCCGTCGTTGCCGTCAACCTGTGGTACCACGTCGGGTCCAAGGACGAGCGGCCCGGCCGCACCGGGTTCGCGCACCTCTTCGAGCACCTGATGTTCGAGGGGTCGGCGCACCACGACAGCAGCTACTTCTCCCCGCTGCAGGAGATCGGCGGCACGCTCAACGGGTCGACGAACACCGATCGCACCAACTACTGGGAGGTCGTGCCGTCCCCGGCGTTCGAGCGCGCGTTGTGGATGGAGTCCGACCGGATGGGCTTTCTCCTGCCGGCCCTCACCAGCGAGAAGTTCGAGACACAGCGCGAGGTGGTGCTCAACGAGCGGCGCCAGAACTACGAGAACCGGCCCTACGGCCTGGTGCCCGTCGCGCTCATGGCGGCGCTGTACCCGCCGCGGCATCCGTACCACTGGCTGACGATCGGCGATCCCGACGACGTGCGCGCGGCCGCGCTGGCGGACGTCAAGGCGTTCTTCGCCGCCTACTACCATCCGGCCAACGCGTCGCTGGCGATTGCCGGCGACGTCCGGACCGGCGCCGCGTTCGAGGCGGCCCGGCGCCATTTCGGCGACATCCCGCCGGGCCCGCCGCCCGCGTCCCCGGCGCTGCCGGACGAGCCCGCGCCGGCGGGCGAGCGGCGCCTGCTGCTCGTCGATCGCGTCGAGCTGCCGCGCCTGTATCTTGCCTGGCGCACCCCGCCGCTGTACGCGCCGGGCGATGCCGAGTGCGACCTGCTGGCCGAGATACTCGCCGGCGGCAAGTCGTCGCGGCTGTACCGCGCCCTCGTGCACGACCGGCAGATCGCCACGGACGTCAGCGCCGGCCAGAGCTCGCACGAGCTGTCGGGCAGCTTCGCCGTCGTGGCCACGGCGGCGCCCGGACACGACCTGGCGGAGCTCGAGGCCGTCATCGCCGCCGAGCTGGCGGCGCTGCGGACCGCGGGCCCCACCGCCGACGAGGTGGAGCGGTGCTGCGCGAGCGTCGAGGCCGACTTCGTCTACCAGGTGCAGACCGTGGGCGGGTTCGGCGGCCGCTCCGATCAGCTCAACGCCTACAACGTCCTCACGGGCGATCCGGGCTACGGCCCGACCGACCGCGCGCGCTACGCGCGCGTGACGCCGGACGCGGTCGGGCACACGGTCGACACCTTCCTGAACCCCGCCGCCCGCGTCGCGCTGAGCGTCGTGCCGGAAGGCCGGACCGACGCCGCCCTGCCGGATTCGAAGCAGGTGCATCCGCGATAGGCTCCTGGGAGTATGCGCTGTAGGATGGCACGGACTCCCAAGACGCGCACAGCGCGCCTCGGCGGGAGCGGCGCGGGGCTATGGGGTCCC
>CAZMWA010000019.1:0-2736 GCA_964569405.1 uncultured Vicinamibacteraceae bacterium
TGGTGGGGACTGCACGGGGTGACCACCCCCGCCGGGGCGCGCGAGGTCGTGCGGGCCGAGGCCGCGCGCGGCGTCCGCATCCTGAAGATCTGGGTGGACGCGCGCGACGAGCAGCGGGGCGCGCGGGTGAAGCTCCATCCGGACATCTACGCGGCCATCCTCGACGAGGCCCGGGTGCGGGACATCCGCGTGATCGCGCATGCGACCACGCTGGAGGACCACAAGCGGCTGCTCGAGGTTGGCGCCCGGCGCTTCATCCACATGCCCTACGACACGGCGGTCGACGACGAGTACCTCGCGCTCGTCGCGTCGCGGAACGCCTACATCGTCCCGACCATCGGCATGGTCACGCGGCGCGAGCCGTACCGGCGGCCGGTGTACGACGACCCGTTCTTCCGGGAGCAGGTCCCGGAGGAGGTGGTCGCAATGCTGCGGGCCGCCGCGGAGGACGCCGCCGCCGCCGGGGGCGCGGCCCCGCGGACCGCCGCGGACGAGGCGCGCGCGCGCCTCATCCGGGACAACTTCCGGCTGCTGCGCCGGCACGTCATCCTGGGCACCGACGCCGGGGCGGTGGGCGACTTCTTCGGCTATGCCGATCACCTGGAGCTGGAGCTGTTCGTGCGGCTGGGCATGACGCCGGCCGAGGCCATCATCGCGGCCACGACGCGGGCGGCGCAGGCGTTCGGGCTCATCGACACCGGGGCCATCGAAGCCGGACGCGTCGCCGACCTCCTGGTGCTGGATGCCAACCCGCTCGACGACATCCGGCACACGCGGCAGATCGTGGCGGTGTATCTTCGTGGCGTCGAGGTCGACCGTGCCGCCCTGCGCGCGCGGTGGACGGACTGATCAGGAGGCAGCATGAATTCAGCTCAATCCGCGCTGTCACGGACCTGCCTGGCGGCGTTGACGTGCGCGGCGCTCGTCGTCGCGGCCGAGGCGCCCGGTCGGGCCCAGGGCGGCAACTTCGTCCCGGTCACCGATGCCATGCTGCAGGACCCGGACCCGGCCGACTGGCTGATGTGGCGGCGGACGCTCGACGGGTGGGGCTACAGCCCGCTCGACTCGATCACGCGCGAGAACGTCGGCGATCTGCGCATGGTCTGGTCGCGCGCGTTGAACGCCGGCACGCAGGAGGGGACGCCGCTCGCCTACGGCGGCGTGCTCTACATGCCGAACCCGTTCGACGTCATCCAGGCCATCGGCGCGGTCAGCGGCGACCTGCTCTGGGAGTACCGCCGGGACCTCCCCGAGGACCTCGACGACTACCTCTTCGCGGTCGCCACCAACCGCAACATCGCCATCCACGGCAACCTGATCATCGACAACAGCGCGGACGACTACGTCTACGCGCTCGACGCGACGACGGGCGAGCTGGCGTGGGAGACCGAGATCCTCGACTACCGCACGCAGCCGGCCAACCAGACGTCCGGCCCAATCGTCGCCAACGGCCGGGTAGTCTCGGGGCGCAGTTGCATGCCGCTGGGCGGTCCGGACGCCTGCGTCATCACGGCCCACGACGCGGCGACGGGCGCCGAGCTGTGGCGCAGGCGGCTCATCCCCGGCCCCGGCGAGCCCGGCGACGAGACGTGGGGCGGCGTGCCGTTCGAGCGGCGCGCGCACGTGGGCTCGTGGATGGTGCCCAGCTACGACGCGGCGCTCGACCTCGTCTACGTCGGCACGTCGGTCACCTCGCCGGCCCCGAAGTTCCTGCTCGGCGGCACCGACAATGCGCACCTGTACCACAACTCGACCCTCGCCCTCGACGGCGCCACGGGCGAGATCCGCTGGTACTACCAGCATCTGAACGACCACTGGGACCTCGATCACCCGTTCGAGCGCCTGCTGGTCGACACCGTCGTGGCCCCGGATGCCGCTGCCGTGAGCTGGATCAACCCGCGGCTGCGCCCCGGCGAGGAGCGGAGGGTCGTCACCGGCATTCCCGGCAAGACCGGGGTGGTCTATACGCTCGACCGGGAGACCGGCGAGTTCCTGTGGGCGACGCCGACCATCACCCAGAACGTCATCAGCGACATCGACGGCGCGACCGGCGAAGTGCAGGAGAACTCGGAGCTCGTCTTCACGGGCATCGGACAGGAGGTGCTCGCCTGTCCGACCTGGCTCGGCGGCAAGGACTGGGAGGCGGGTGCCTACAGTCCGCTGACCAACACCATGTACTTCCCGCTCCGCAACGCCTGCGCGCGGATGCTGGCGACGCCGGCGCGGGACGACGACCTCGGGGCCCGGCTGTACTCGCTGGCCGTGCGCAACCAGTTCGCCCCCGGCTTCGACCAGCTCGGCACGGTGCGCGCCATCTCGGCCGAGACCGGGGAGACCGTGTGGCAGCACGACCAGCGGGCGATGACGATGTCGCTGGTCGCCACCGGCGGCGGCCTCGTCTTCGGCGGCGACGCGAACGGCCGCTTCCGCGCGCACGACCACGAAACGGGCGAGGTGCTCTGGGAGATCAACCTCGGCTCGCCGGTCACCGGCTTTCCCATCACGTACGCCGTCGACGGCCGCCAGTACGTCGCCGTTAGCACCGGCATCGCCGGCACGTCGGCCGGCCTCGGCCTGCTGACCCCCGAGCTGCGTCCGAGCCTGGGCAACAACCTCTTCGTGTTCGGCTTGCCGTAGGTAGGCGGCGCGGGGGCGCCTCGGTGATCCGCCGGCTCGTGTTCAGCTTGCCGATAGGTAGGCGGCGCGGGGGCGCCTCGGCGATCTCTGGCCGTCGAC
>CAZMWA010000020.1:0-14204 GCA_964569405.1 uncultured Vicinamibacteraceae bacterium
GCGCGGGGCGCAGGGGTCCCTGCAAGCGGACGTCGGGGGTTCGGGGCCAAGCCCCGTCTGAAGGAAGCTGCTACCGCTTCTTCCTGGCGCCCGCGGTGGGGCGCTTGCGCCGGGCGAGCCGCCACTCGGAGCGCATCTGCGACAGCCCGTCCATGTAGACCGCTGCCTGCTGCCGGCTCGGCTCGTCGGTCAGCGCCTTGAACAGCTCGATCGCCTGCGCGAGATCCCGCTCGACGGTGGTTTCCGTGGTCCGGAAGTAGAGGCGCCTGATGGACTCGAGCGTTCCGCGGGTCATCGGTCACCCCCGCGGATGCTCACTCGCTCTGGACGCGGAGCCCCTCGGTGTCGACGCCGACATCGAGTACCCGCGCTCCGCGGGCCGCCAGCGCCTCGCGGACCGCCGGCACGGCCGGGGGGTCGGCCAGGAACAGCACGCAGCCGCCGCCGCCGGCGCCGCACACCTTGGCCGCCCGCGCCCCGGCGGCGCGGCCCGCGTCGACGAGCGCGTCGATGGCCGGCGTCGACACGTTGGGCGCCAGGCGCTTGCGGATGCGCCACTCCTCCGCCAGTTGGCGGCCGACCGCCGGCCAGTCGCGCCGTTCCAGCGCGCCCTCCATGGCGCCGGCGACGTCGCGGATGCGGCCGAGGGCGTCGACGACCTGCCGGTCGCCGTCCAGGTGGCGCCGCATGACCTCCCAGTTGTTCACGCCCGAGTTTCGAGAGTCCCCGGTATAGACGACGACGAGCCGCTCGTCCAGCTCGCGCGGGTCGATCGGCAGGGCCCGGCGCCGGACGCCCTCGGGTCCGAGCTCGAGGCATGCGAGGCCCCCGTAGACCGCGGGCCGGTAGTCCTGGGCGCCGGTGGGCGCGCGGATCACCTGCGCCTCGAGGTTCAGCGCCAGGTCGATCAGCGCCTCGGGCGCGTACGACTTGCGCTGCCAGGCGGCCAGCGCGGCGCAGAGCGCGATGTTGAGCGCCGACGACCCGGCGAGCCCGGCGCCGACCGGGGACTGCGACCCGGTGACGACGCTCAGATCCGCGGCCTGGAAGTGGCGCAGGAGGCGGGCCACGAGCCGCGGTTCCTCGTCACCCGTGAGGGCGGACCAGTGGGCCGCTTGCAGCACGGCCCCGGTGTCGCGCGAGCTCGCGTGCAGGCCGCCCGCCGCGTGGTCCGACAGCACGCACTCGGCCCGCAGCGTGATCGCGACGTTGATGGTTCGCGCGCCCTCGTGCAGGAGGTAGAGGGGCCAGATGTCGAGGGTCCCACCGGCCAGGTCCAGCCGGGTGGGCGCCGATGTCCGAACCTGCACGCGCGCATTATAATGTGAGCGCCGTTGCGTGCGATTGCCCGCCGCGGCACGCGGTTGCGCCTGCCATGTCGAGCCCCCTTCGCCGCCGGATCGGTCAGTTGGTGATTGCCGGCTTCGGGGGCGCGTCGATTCCGGGCGAGTTGCGTTCGCTGGCCGCCGACGCGGGACTCGGCGGCATCATCCTGTTCGGCCGCAACATCGAATCGCCGGAGCAGGTGGCCGAGGTGGCGTGCGCGGCGCACGCCCTGCCGGGCGAGTTGCCGCCCTGGGTCAGCGTCGACCAGGAGGGCGGGCGCGTCGCCCGCCTGGGGGCGCCGTTCACGCGCTGGCCTCCGATGCGGGCGCTGGGGCGCGGCGCCCCGGCGCTGGCCGCCCGCTTCGGCCGGGCCATGGCCTGCGAGCTGCGCGCCGTCGGCGTGACGCTCGACTATGCGCCGGTGCTCGACGTGGACACGAACCCGGACAACCCCGTGATTGGGGATCGGGCGTTGTCCGGGGAGGCCGGGCAGGTGGCCAGCCTGGGCGCGGCCGTGGTGGACGCGCTGCAGGCGGGCGGCGTCGCGGCCTGCGGCAAGCATTTCCCGGGCCACGGCGACACGGACGCCGACTCGCACGCCGAGCTGCCGGTCGTCTCCCATGCGCCGGATCGCCTGCGCGCGGTCGAGCTGCAGCCGTTTCGCGCGGCCGCAGCGGCCGGCGTCGCCACCATCATGACCGCGCACGTCCTGTATCCCGCCCTCGACGACCACCTGCCGGCGACGCTGTCGCGGCGCATCCTCGGCCTGCTCAGGGACGAGCTGGCGTTCGACGGCCTGCTGCTGTCGGACGACCTGGAGATGGCGGCGATCGCCGGGCGCTACGCGGTGGAGGACGCCGCCGTGCGCGCGGTCGCGGCCGGGTGCGACATGGTGCTGCTGTGCGGCGCCGACGCCGATCGGCAGGCCGCCGCCATCGAGGCCCTGATACATGCGGTGGAGCAGGAGCGACTGCCCCGCGCGCGCGTCGAGGAGGCGCTCGCGCGGCAGGAGCGCGTGAAGGCCCGCTTCCTGGCCGGCGCCCGCGCGTGGCGCCCGCCGCCGCCTGCCGCGCTGCGCGCGCTCGTGGGGCGCGAGGAGCATGCAGCCATCGCCTCGGAAATGGAGAAGTCGCTCTAGTGCCGGCGCTGCGCAGGCCCCGCGCGCTGCGGCGCGGGGATCGGGTGGCGGTCCTGGCGCCGGCCAGCCCGTTCGAGCGGGAGGTCTTTGCGAGGGGTGTCGAGGAGCTCCGGGCGCTCGGGTTCGAGCCGGTCTTCGACGCGGCCGTGTTCGCGCGCGACGGGTATCTCGCGGGCCCGGCCGGGCAGCGCGCGGCGGCGCTGCGCGCGGCCTGGAGAGCCCCGGACATCGCCGGTATCTTCGCAGTGCGCGGCGGGTACGGGAGCGCCCAGATCCTGCCGCTCCTCGACGTCGAGGAGATGCGGCGCTGCGCGAAGCCGCTCGTCGGTTGCAGCGACCTGACGGCGCTGCTCTCGTACCTGGCGATCGGCTGCGGGACGGTCTGCTTCCACGGACCGCTGCTCGTCAATCTGGCCGAGCGGGAGGCGGGCTACGACCGGCGCTCGCTGCTGGGCTGCGTGACCGCGCGCGCGCCGCTGGGCGAGCTGTATCCGAACGGCGTCGAGATCCTCAAGCGCGGCGAGGCGCGCGGCGTGCTGCTGGGCGGCACGCTCACTCAGCTTCTGGCATCGCTGGCGACCCCGTTCGCCTTCACGCCGCCTGCCGGCTACGTCCTGCTGCTCGATGACGTCGGCGAGCGGCCGTACCGCATCGATCGCATGCTCACCCAGCTCCGCCAGACGGGCCTGCTCGCCGCCGCGACCGCCGTCGTCTGTGCCGAGTTCCCCGGGTGCCGCGACGATACCGGCCGCGACGCGCGGTCGGTGATCGCGGCGCTGCTGGCCGACTTTCCGGGGCCGGTGCTGTTCGGGTTTCCCTCGGGCCATACCGCCGGCCCGACGCTGACGCTGCCGCTGGGGGTGACGGTCACCGTGACCGCCCGGCGGCGGCCGGGTCTGATCGTGGAGGAGGCGGCGGTCGCGTGAGGAAGGTGCATCTCATCGGGATCTGCGGGACGGCGATGGCCACCGTCGCCGTGCTGCTGAAGGAGCGCGGGCTGGACGTCCGGGGCTCGGACGAGCACGCGTATCCCCCGATGAGCGAGCTGCTGGCCAGCCGCGGCATCCGGCCGCTGGAAGGCTACCGCGCGGCGCACATCTCGGACGATCTCGATCTCGTCGTCGTCGGAAACGCGGTGTCGCGGGGCAACGCCGAGGTCGAGGCCGTGCTGAATCGGCGGATGCGTTACTGCTCGCTGCCCGAGATCGTGCGCGAGGAGTTTCTCTGGAAGGCGCGGCCGATTGTCGTGGCCGGCACGCACGGCAAGACGACGACTTCGTTCATGACGGCCTGGGCGCTGGCCGAGACCGGCGCCGCCCCGGGCTTCCTCGTCGGCGGGGTCTCGCGAGACTTCGGCACCAGCGGCCGCCTCGGCTCCGCCGGCGGACCGTTCGTCATCGAGGGCGACGAGTACGACAGCGCGTTCTTCGACAAGACGGCGAAGTTCCTCAAGTACCTGCCGGAGATCGTCGTCGTCAACGCCATCGAGTTCGATCACGCCGACATCTACCGCGACCTCGACGAGCTGCGGCTCGCGTTCAGGCGCCTGGTGCGCCTGGTGCCCGGCGGCGGCCGCCTGCTGCTGTGCGCCGACGACGAGGAAGCCGCGGCGCTCGCCGCGGAGGCGCCCTGCGCCGTGGAGACGTTCGGTCTTGCCGACGATGCGGACTGGCGTGCGCAACAAGTTCGGTACGAGCCGGAGGCGACGGCTTTCGATGTCACCCGCGGGGGACGCCCTGTCGGCCGCGCGGTCCTGCCGCTGCTGGGGGCCTTCAACGTGCGGAACGCGCTCGGCGCCGTTGCGGCCGCGGCCTGTGCGGGCGCCCCGCCGGCGGCCGCGATCGCGGCGCTGGAACGTTTCCACGGCGTCCGGCGCCGGCTCGAGGTGCGCGGGGTGGTGCGCGGCGTCACCGTGTACGACGACTTCGCTCACCATCCGACCGCCGTCCGCGAGACGCTGCAGGCGCTGCGCGCGCCCGGGACCGCGGGACGCCTGTGGGCGGTGTTCGAGCCGCGCTCGGCGACCGCCTGCCGGCGGGTCTTCCAGGGCGCGTTCGCCGACGCCCTGCGGCTCGCGGACGAGGTGGTCGTCGCGGACGTGTACCGCTCGACGCTGCCGGCGTCGGAGCGCCTCTCGGAAGGCCGGCTCGTGGCGGACCTGGCGGCACGGGGGGTGGCGGCGCGGCACGTGCCGGGCGCCGCGGAGATTGCCGGCATCGTCGCGCGCGAGGCCCGCGCGGGCGACCGCGTCGTCCTGATGTCGAACGGCGACTTCGGCGGCGCTCACGAGCGGGTCCTGGCGGCGCTTGCGTTGCCGGCCCGGGAGAGCGATGGACGACTGGACGCTGACGCGCGTGGGTGACGCCGCGCTCGCCGTCGAGTTCGAGCCGCGGATCGATCCGGCCGTCAACGCGCGCGCGCTGGCTGTCGGCGCCGCGTTGCGCGCCGCGCGCCATGCGGGCGTCCTGGACGTGGTGGAGGGGTTCTGCACCGTCACGGTGGTCTTCGACCCGTTGCGGACGGACGTGGGCCGCGTCGCCGCCGAGCTGGAGACCGCGGCCGCGCGCCGACGCGGCAGCGTCGAGGCCGGCCGCGAGGTCGCGCTGCCGGTGTGTTACGGCGGACCGCACGGTCCGGATCTGGAGCAGGTGGCGGCCTTCGCGGGCTGCGGCGCGGACGAGGTCGTCGCGCTCCACAGCGGCGCCGTCTACCGCGTCTACATGCTCGGGTTCCTGCCGGGATTCGCCTACCTGGGCTCCGTCGATCCGCGAATTGCCATCCCGCGCCGGCGCAGTCCCCGGCTGCGGGTGCCGGCCGGCTCGGTCGGCATCGCCGGTCTCCAGACCGGCGTGTATCCGCTGGAGGCTCCCGGCGGGTGGCACCTGATCGGCCGCTGCCCGGTCAGGATCTTCGACCTCGAACGGGCCGAGCCGTTCCGCCTGCAGGCAGGGCAGCGGGTCCGATTCGAGCCGATCACGGAAGCGGAGTACAGTCTCCAGGTGGAGTCGGGGCGGTGATCGACGTCCTGCAGCCCGGGCTGCTCACGACGATCCAGGACAGCGGCCGCTGGGGACACCAGCACTGCGGCGTGCCGGTGGCCGGGCCCATGGATCGGAGCTCGCACCGGCTGGCCAACCTGCTGGTTGGGAACCGCGCCTCGTGCGCCACGCTGGAGGTGACGCTGGTCGGGCCGCAGCTCGCGTTCGGACGCGAGCTGCTGTTCGCCGTGACCGGGGCGGAATTCGATCTGGTCCTGGACGACGCCAGGCTCGCGATGAATACGGTCCACGCGGCCCAGGCGGGGCAGCAGCTCGCGTTCGGCCCGCGGCGGGCCGGCGCCCGCGCGTACCTCGCCGTGGCGGGCGGAATCGATTCGCCGCCGGTGCTCGGGAGCCGCGCCACCCACGTCGGCAGCGCGACGGGCGGGCTCGACGGCCGCGCGCTGAGGATGGGCGATCGGCTCGCGCTCGGGACGGACGTCGAGCGGACCGCACGCCCGGGCGACGCGCGGCATGGCGTCGTGCGCGTGGCCGGTCCGGGGGCCCGTGTGCGCTTCATTCCGGGCCCGCACGACGACCGGTTCGGCCCGCGCGGCATCGCGACGCTCGCGGCCGGTCGCTACCGCATCACCGCCGATTCGAATCGGATGGGCTACCGGCTGGCGGGTCCGCCGCTGGAGCAGATGGCGGCCGGAGAGCTGATCTCGTCCGCCGTGCCCACGGGAGCGATTCAGGTTCCGCCTTCCGGCGAGCCGATCCTCCTCATGGCCGACCACCAGACTACGGGCGGCTACCCGCGCATCGGGACGGTGATCACCGCGGATGTGCCGGTGGTCGCGCAGCTCTCGCCGTCCGACTGGATCGAGTTCGAGACGTGCACCCTGGAGGTCGCCCTGCGGGCGCTGATTGCGCATGAGCGCAAGCTGCTGGCATAGGGCGCCCTGAGCCGCGGGCGGGCCGCAGCATGACTGATCGCGACCGGCAGGAGATCGGCGACGCGTTTGCCGAGACGCTCGGCGCGGAGCGGGTCGGGCGTCATGTCAGGCTGGACACGCGCACGACGTTCCGGACGGGCGGCGCGGCCGACTGGCTCCTGGAGACGCGGAGCGGCCGCGAGGCGGCGCGCGCCGTCGCGGTGTGCCACCGTCTCGGTCTGCCCGTCACGCTGCTCGGCGGCGGGTCGAACGTGCTGGTCGGCGAGCGCGGCGTGCGGGGGCTCGTCGTGCGGATGCGGCACGGCGCCATCGAGCGCGCCGGACCGGGCGTGGTCCGCGCCGCGGGCGGCGTGACGCTGAACGGCCTCGTGCGGTGGACGGTCAACCGGGGGCTGGCCGGTCTGGAACGGTGGGCCGGCACCCCGGGCACGGTGGGCGGCGGCCTGCACGGCAACGCGCATTTTCAGGGCGCGTTGCTCGGCGAGCGCCTCGTCCGCGCCGGTCTCGCGGACGCGTGCGGCCGCGAGGTGCAGGTCGACGCGGCCGCGCTCGAGCTCGGGTACGACCGGAGTCGGCTGCAGCGCACCGGCGAGGTCGTGCTATGGGCCGAGTTCGCCGTCGCGCCGGGGCAGCCGGCCGCGCTGCGGCAGCGGGCGTGCGCATCGCTTGCCTACCGCAAGCGGACCCAGCCGCTCGCGGCGCCCAGCGCGGGCTGCATTTTCCAGAATCCCGACCCGGCCCGCGACCATCTGCCGGAGGGCGTGCCGCCGTTCGCGGGGGCGCTCGTGGACCGCGTCGGCCTCAAGGGCGCCACGGTGGGCGGGGCGATGGTGTCGCGCCTGCACGCCAACTTCATCGTCAGCGACGGGCGGGCGACGGCCAGCGACGTGCGCCGGCTGATCGAGGCCTGCCGGGCTGCCGTGCACGAACGGCTGGGCGTCATGCTGCGGGACGAGATCGTGTACCTCGGCGAGTTCGAGTGGGCGGCTGGCCGCGGCCCCGGCGGTTCGCAGTCGGCGGGCCGGGAGCGGACGGCATGACGCGGCGGCGCGCGCGGGGCTCGACGACGCTGGTGGTCCACGGCGGACACCCGCTGGCGGGCAGCGTGGACGTGGACGGGAACAAGAACGCGGCGCTGCCGCTGCTTGCGGCGTGCCTCCTGTCCGATCAGCCGTGCCGCCTCACCAACGTGCCGCGCATCAGGGACGTCAGCGTCATGGCGGAGCTGCTGCAGGGCCTGGGCGCCGACGTGGCGGGGGCCGGCAGCGCCACGCTCGACATCTGCTGCCGGCACGTGACGTCTGCCGAGCCGGATCCGGGCCTGGTCGGGCTGCTGCGCGGATCCGTTCTCCTGTTCGGCCCGTTGCTGGCCCGCCTGGGCCGCGCGCGGCTGGCGCCGCCCGGCGGCGACTTTCCGGCGCGGCGGACCATCGCCGTGCACCTGCAGGCGCTGCGGGCCATGGGCGCGCGCGAGACGTCCGCCGACGCGCACGAGCTGGAGGTTCCCGGCGGCCTCCAGCCGGCATCCGTCTACCTGGAGGAGGCGTCGGTGACCGGCACCGAGACGGCGGTCCTGGCCGCCGCCGCGGCGCCCGGGACGACCGAGATCCGACACGCTGCCTGCGAGCCCCACGTCGTGGAGCTCTGCGCCTTTCTGCGGAGCATGGGAGCCGACATCGAGGGTGACGGCACGCCCTGCATCCGGATCGCCGGCGGCGCACCGCTCGCGGGCGCAGCGCGGCGGCTGGGCGGCGACTACATCGAGGCGGGCAGTTGGGCGGTCCTGGCGGCGGTGACCGGCGGCGAGCTGGAAATCCGGGGCGCCTGCGCCGCCGACCTGGAGCCGATCACGTCGATCCTGTCACGGATGAACGTCAACTGTGCCGTTACGGAGGATCGGCTGGTGGTCGGCGCGTCCCGGCCCGCGGCGATCCGCCAGGTCACGACCGCGCCGTGGCCCGGCTTTCCGAGCGACATGGTCAGCCTGGTGAGCGTGCTGGCGACGCAGGCCCGCGGCCGGACGCTGGTCCACGACTGGATGTACGAGCTGCGCCTGTTCGCGCTCGAGCAGTTGAGCGGCATGGGGGCCGACCTCTTCCTCTGCGACCCGCACCGCATGATCGTGGACGGGCCGAGTCGGCTGAAGGGGCGTGATCTCGACACGCGCGACCTGCGGTCGGGCATGGCGCTGATCGCGGCGGCGCTTGCGGCGCAGGGCACCAGCCGCATCGGACCCCTGGAAACCGTGGAGCGGGGCTACGCCAACCTCGTCGAACGCCTGGTGGGCGTCGGCGCCCGCGTGGCGGTCGAGCCGGCCGACCGCGACTCGTAGCGTTCAGCGACCGAAGTCGTCGCCCGTCACGATCTCGGTGCCGGGGGGAATCTCGAAGGTGAACAGCGTGTCAGGCAGGTTCTGGTTCTCGGCAAGCCCGGAAAACGTGAACGCCGACACGGCGTTCTGGAAGTCGGTGGCCCGCAACTGGACCACGCTCAGGCTGGCGCGGTCGACCACCAGCGTCAGGCGCGTGTAGTCGACGTCCTGGCGGATCGGGATCAGCTCGACGGCCCACACGTGGGGCGGCGGGTCGAGGCTCTCGTCGTAGGCGGCGACGAAGTCCCGGGCAAGGTTGCCGCGGCCCGCGAGAAACAGCGCCGGCGTCGATATGTTGTCGCCGGGGGGCACCGTGCCGACGATGACCTGGCGGTCGGCCGGGATGTACGAGTACAACGAGACGCCGTCCGAGACGAACAGCTTCTCCTCCGGCAACGTGTAGTGCCAGCGCATCTTGCCCGGCTTCTTGACCAGCACCGTGCCGCGCTCCACCAGCCTCGTCCGCAGCACGCCGCCCGCGTAGGTCTGCTCGAACGCGGCCGAGAAGTTCCGGACGGAATCGTACTTGGCCTGCAGCGCCGCGATCAGCTCGGCGATGGGCGGGCGGTCCGGCTGGCCGTGCAGCGGGGAGGCTCCCAGCACGCACAGCGCCAGCGCCGCGAGGGCGGGCGCCAGGCGTTGTCCTAGCCCTTGAGCGCGCCGGCCTGCGGAGGCTTCTGCTTGGGTGCTTCCTTCGCCTCGGTCGGGAACTTGGCGGTCAGCCACTCGACGATTCCCCCCTTGAGCGCGCTGGCGCGGTACCCGCCGCGAATCAGCCTGGCGGCCACATGGGCGCTGACCAGCTCGCCGGGATCCGAGTCGTAGGCCACGATGTCGCGATCCTTGGGCAGCTCCGGCAGGGCGAATTCCGGGGGCGCGACACGCACGGCGCCGGGCAGTTGAACGGTGCTGTGCTCGTAGGGGTACTTGAGCCGGACGTCGACGAGGACCGGCGCCGACTCGTCGCCGTCGAGGCGCGCCTTCACTTCTTCCTTGGTGATGCGAGGAATAGCCATGGAATGCGGCCATGATAGCATGCGCCGGCGGGGCCGCCGGGCCGCGCCGGCCGCTCAGCGATCGGCCATGGCGTCGACCGCGCGCCGGACGGCGTCGTAGTCGTTGGGCAGGTCCACCGGCAGGTTCGCGTGCGCGGACGCCACCGCCGGCAGCCGGCCTTCGTGGTACGCGCGCTTGAAGTCGGTGAACTTCAACCCGCTCGCGGTCGAGATCACGACGACCCGCTCCGAGCCTCCGATTTCACCCCGGGCGCGGAGCTTCATGAGCACGGCCAGCGCGACGCCCGTGTGCGGGCAGTTGAACATGCCCGTGCGGTCCGCGAGCGCGACGGCGTCGGCCAGCTCCGACTCGCTGGCCTGCTCGACGATGCCGTTGTAGCGCTGCAGCGCGCGGACCGCTTTCTCGACCGAGACCGGGTTGCCGATCTGGATGGCCGAGGCCTGCGTCGGCCTGGCGGCGATGGGCTCGAACCGCCACGCGTTGCGGTAGGCGCGGTACAGCGGGTTCGCGGCCTCGGCCTGCGCGACGACGATGCGCGGCCGGCGCGTGATCAGGCCCAGCCGCTCCATCATGTCGAATCCGGCGCCGAGGGCGCTGACGTTGCCCAGGTTGCCGCCGGGGATGACGACGACGTCGGGTACTTCCCAGTCGAACTGCTGCACGATCTCGATCGAGACGGTCTTCTGGCCCTCGAGGCGCAGGCTGTTCATCGAGTTCGCGAGGTAGATGCCTTCCTCGGTCGCGAGCTGCTTGACGATGGCCATGCAGCCGTCGAAATCGGTGTCCAGGGCCAGCACCGTCGCGCCGTTGGCCAGCGGCTGCACCAACTGGGCGGTCGACACCTTGCCCCGCGGCAGAATGACGATGGCGGGAATGCCCCCCGCCGCCGCGTAGGCGGCGAGCGACGCCGACGTGTCGCCCGTCGACGCGCAGGCGACCGCACGGATCTTGCGGCCGTCGCGGATCATCTGGCGGACGACCGACACCAGGACCGTCATGCCGAGGTCCTTGAACGAGCCGGTGTGCGAGTTCCCGCACAGCTTGACCCACAGCTCGGCGAGGCCCAGCTCGCGTCCGAACCGCTCGGCCCAGAACAGGTTGGTGCCCCCCTCGTCCATCGACACGATGTTGTCGTCGTCGACCAGCGGGCACACCCACTCCTTCTTGCCCCAGACCGCCGACCCGTAGGGCCACGTGGTGCGCTTGTAGCGGTCGTCGAACAGGCGCATCCAGGAGCCGGCCGGCGCGCGGCCGAGCGCATCGAGGTCATGGGCCACCTCGAGGAGATTGCCGCACGCCGGGCAGCGGTATATCGGCTCGAGCAGCGGGTGCTCTCCGGGACAGCCGGCGATGCAGCGGAAGGCGGCGCGATAGGACATCGTGGACTAGAGTTTACCGGGACCGGCAGCGCGGGAGGGCGGACGGACGGCCCGCGTGACATGGGCGATGCCGCTGGAACGAGGCCTTAGAAGCCCGGGGTGATCAACGGTCAGCGCCGGCGATACACGTCGCGTCGATGCGCGATCCGGATCGCGAGCACGACGAGCGCGTCGTCGAGCGTCTCGTACACGATGCGGTAGTTTCCGACGCGCATGCGCCGCAAGCCCACAAGCTCTCCCTTCAGGGCGCTTCCCTTGAATGGCTGGTCGCCGAGCCGATCTATTTCGCGCACGATCCGCCGCCGTTCAGCCTCCGGCACCCGAGCGAGGTCCCTGGCGGCGCTCTGCTTGATCCGAACCGAGTAGCTCATCCCTGACCTGCTTCCAATCCAGTACCGGATCGGTCGGGTCGCGCAGCCGCTCCAGGGCCACGGATAGATCGTCGAAGTCCTCCAGGTAGCGCTCCACGGCTTGCCGGACGACGTCGGCGCGGCTGCGATGCAGCGCCGCCGCCGCGGCGTCGAGGGCTTCCACCACTGCATCCGGCAGGCGTGCTGTTATCTGAGTCATGGAGGATTGAAGTTGGGCTATCGTTAGCGGATGATGTCAACGACATTGTACTGCATTACCGCGTGCTGCATTGCCGCTCGCCGGGGCGCCCGGGCAGGAGGCCGCCGTCCCTGCACGTCGGGGCCGCCGACGGCGCGGCGTCTGTCGGCCGCGCGCGTCGCTGCCGGTCTCATCGCCATCGCGCTGGCCGCGGAGTACGACGCGGGGAGCCGTCTTGCCGCGCAGGACGGGCGCGTCACCGCCGGCACGAACGGTGTCACGTGCGAGACGGTGATGGTGCCGATGCGCGACGGCGTCCGGCTCGCGACCGACGTCTACCGGCCGGCCGTGCCGGGCCGGTACCCGGTGATCATGCTGCGGACGCCGTACGGCCTGCGTCTGGGCCAGGGGTGCTTCGCGCCCGGCCTGAGCGCCGGGATGGCGTTCTGGGCGGAACACGGCTACGTCGCCGTCTCGCAGGACGCCCGGGGCACGTTCCGCTCGGAGGGCGAGTTCCGGCCCATCTTCCAGGAGCGGGACGACGGCTACGACGCGGTGGAGTGGGCGGCGGCCCAGCCGTGGTCCGACGGGCGGGTGGCCATGACGGGCGGCTCGTACATGGGGGTCACGCAGTGGCAGGCTGCGCTCGCCGCGCCGCCGCACCTGGTCGCGATCGCGCCGAACCAGACCGCCACCGACTACCACGACCACTGGACGTACGTGAACGGCGTGTTCGACCTGTGGTTCGGCCAGAGCTGGCCGCTCGCCTTCTTCGCGCCCGACGCCGTGCGCCGCGCGGAGCTGGCGCGCGGGGCGTCCGCGGAGGAGGCGCGCCGCGCGGCGGACCGCTACCTGGCGGAAGGGGAGCGGCTGATCGCGAGCGAGTGGATCGAGCAGGTCCCGCTGGCGGATCTGGCCGGCTTCCGGACGCTGGCGCCCTACTACCACGAGTGGCTGGAGCACCCCGACTACGACGAGTACTGGGCCAGCGTGGACGTCGAGGCGCAGTGGGACAGGGTCGTGGTGCCGGCGCTGGTCAGCGGCGCCTGGGGCGACCTGTTCCACATCGGGTCGGTGCGGGCCTTCACCGGCCTGCGGGCCGGCGGGGGGTCGGCGGCGGCGCGGCAGGGGACGATGCTCGTCATAACCGGCGGCGGCGGCCACGGCCGCGAAGGCGTCCTCAGCTTCGGGCCTGCGGGCCAGATGGACCTGCGCGACCTGCAGCTCCGCTTCTACGACCACCACGTCAAGGGGCTCGACAACGGCATCGATCGTACGCCGCGCGTGCAGCTCTTCGTGCAGGTGCCGCCCGACAGCGGCGTGCAGGGGAGCGGCTTCTGGGTGACCGGCGACTCGTTCCCGCTCGCCGGCACCGAGACCGTGCGCTTCAACCTCGGCAGCGGCGGCAGCGCCAACACGCGCTGGGGCGACGGCGTGCTCGACAGGACGGCGCCGCCGCACGGGCCGGACGACACGTTCGTGTACGACCCGCGCGATCCGGTCCCGGCGCTCGGCGGCGGGCTGTGCTGCCTCACCCTGGGGTTCTACTTCCGGTCGGGCGCCCAGGACCAGTCCACGATCGAGCGCCGCGACGACGTTCTGGTCTACACGAGCGCGCCGCTCGCCGACGATCTGGCGGTCATCGGACCGGTCACCGTGAAGTTCTGGGCCACGTCGTCCGCCCGCGACACCGACTTCACCGTCAAGCTCGTCGACGTGCACCCCGACGGGTTCGCGCAGAACGTGCTCGACCGGGTCGTCCGGGCCCGCTTCAGGCACGGCTCCAAGTCGCCCCCGGCGCTGATCGAGCCGGGCCGGGCGTACGAGTACGAGGTCGAGCTGGGATACGCCGCGAACGTGTTCCGGGCGCGGCATCGCGTCAGGCTCGACCTGTCGTCGTCGGCGTTCCCGCACCTGGCCCGCAACCACAACACGGGCGGCGATCCCGCTACCGACGAGCACTTCGAGATCGCCCGGCAGACTATTCACCACGACGCGGGCCGGCCGTCGTTCGTGGAGCTGGCGGTCGTGCCCGGGCTGCGGATCGCGTCCCCGTGACCGCCGCCCGGAATCTTGACAGTCGGCGGTAACGGGAAGTATTTTCGAGGCGTTACGGGAATCATGGCGGTGATCCGGAAAGGCTGGAGGTAAGGCGATGCGAGCGAGTCTGGCGATCGGTCTGGTGGCGGCAGTCGGGATGCTGGCGGCGGCGTCGCCGGCCGTGGCGCATCACGCGTTCTCGGCGGAGTTCGACGCCGACATGCCCGTGACCCTGCAGGGCACGGTGACGCGCATGGAGTGGGTCAACCCCCATGCCTGGATCCACATCGCCGTGGAGAAGGCAGACGGCACGACCGAGGCCTGGATGGTCGAGGGCGGCGCGCCCAACGCGTTGCTGCGCCGCGGGTTCAACAAGAACTCCCTGCCCCCGGGCACGGTCATCATGGTCGAGGGGTATCAGGCCAAGGACGGGGCGATGCGCGCCAACGG
>CAZMWA010000021.1:0-9686 GCA_964569405.1 uncultured Vicinamibacteraceae bacterium
CCGTCAACCTCAAGGAGTGCATCCGCGCCGCGAAGGAGCGGGTGTTCTTCATCAACACCGGGTTCCTCGACCGCACCGGCGACGAGATGCACACCGCGATGGAAGCCGGGCCGATGATTCGCAAGAAGGAGATGAAGACCGCCGACTGGATGGTCACCTACGAGGACTGGAACGTGGACGTCGGTCTGGCGTGCGGCCTGCCCGGCCACGCCCAGATCGGCAAGGGGATGTGGGCCATGCCGGACCGGATGGCCGACATGCTGCGCGAGAAGATCGGACACCCCGAGGCCGGCGCCGACACGGCCTGGGTGCCCTCCCCCACGGCGGCCACGCTGCACGCCACGCACTACCACCGGGTCGACGTCAGGGCGCGTCAGCAGGCCCTGCGCTCGCGCCCGCTGGCCGACCTGGACAGGATCCTGACGATTCCACGCGCCGAGCAGCCGCACTGGTCGCCCGCGGAAATCCAGCAGGAGCTCGACAACAACGCCCAGGGCATCCTGGGCTACGTCGTGCGCTGGATCGATCAGGGCATCGGCTGCTCCAAGGTGCCCGACATCAACAACGTGGGGCTGATGGAGGATCGGGCGACGCTCCGCATCTCCAGCCAGCACATCGCCAACTGGCTGCACCACGGCATCTGCAGCGAGGCGCAGGTGCGCGAGACGTTGCAGCGGATGGCGGCGGTCGTGGACGGGCAGAATGCCGGCGACCCCCACTACCGGCCGATGGCGCCCGACTTCGACGGCAGCGTGGCCTTTCAGGCGGCCTGCGACCTGGTGTTCGAGGGCCGCGCGCAGCCGAGCGGCTACACGGAGCCGATCCTCCACGCGCGGCGGCAGGAGGCGAAGGCCAGGTTTGGCGGCAAGCCGCCGGCGGCGTAGGAGCACGCCGCTACCCGGTCAGGGAGCCGTGCCGGTCGGGTCGACGCGGTAGGCGGTCTCGTTCGAGGCGACGACCAGGCTGCCGTCGGTGGGGTCGAACGCGAGCCCGACGAGCGCTTCGGCCGCCAGGACGCGGGTGGCCGCGCCGTCCTGCGCCACCCGGTAGACACCGCTCGCGCCGGCCAGCGCCTCGACGACGTGCAGGGTGCCGTGACCGTCGAACGCCACCCCTTGCGGCCGCCCGAAGCACGTGCAGACCTCGTCGACGCGTCCCGTGTGATCGAGCCGGTAGACGCGGTCGTACGTCGACAGGGTCGGCGAGGTCACGTACAGCGCGTCGTCCGGCCCCCACGCCAGATGGAACGCGGCCACGCTGGCCGGCAGCGTCGCGAACGCCGTCGCCTTTCCCGCGCTGCCGACCCGGAACACGGTGCCGGACCGGTCGCCGACGTAGAGCGTGCCGTCGGGACTGAACGCCAGCCCGCAGGCAACCCCGAGCTCCGACACGCGCTCGTCGAACGAGCCGTCGGCATGGACCCGGTACACGGAGCCCTCGAAGCGGCTCGACACGTGGAGCTGGCCGTCGGGGGCGAAGGCGAGCGACGTCGCGTTGGTGATGCCCGAGAGGAACGGCTCGCGGAAGCCGTCCCGCCGCACGCGGAACACCGACACCGGCGTCTGCTCGCCGCGCGGACCGCTGTAGGTGAGGTAGACCGAGCCGTCGCCGTCGATCGCCGGGTTGTCGACCTGGTGCAGGCCGGTCGCCAGACGCGCGCCGATGTCCACGAAGGCCGGCTCGTCGTGCGCGCCCTGCAAGTGGACCGCCGTGCGGCCCCCGGCGAGACCCGGCGGCACGATGACCGACACGGCCTGCCTGGACGCGTGCACGACGCGGGCAGGTGTCGCGCCGAGGCGCACCTCCGGCGGCGTCGAGTCGTCGGCCGGCAGATTGGCGCCCTCGATCGTGACCCGCCCGCCCTCGACCGCGCACGGCGGGCGCACGCCGTCGATGCGGGGGCGGGTCCCCGCCGCCGTGGCAGCGCTCATCCTGCCGGGGCCGGCCGTGTCCGACCGGACCGTGCCGGAGCCCGCGCCGTCCCGCGGCGCGGGCGGCTACGCCTCGTCGAGCTCGACGTTCCAGTAGAGATAGTCACGCCAGCACTCCGGCGCGTTGCGCAGACCGATCGTCAGACGCACCACGGGCGGACGGGCCGGCCGACGCGGCGGCCGGATGACGCGCAGGCCGGCCTGCGCCGGCGTACGGCCGCCCTTCCTGCGGTTGCACGTCACGCAGGACGTGACGATGTTCTCCCAGTCCTTCCGTCCCCCCTGCGACACGGGCACCACGTGATCGAAGGTCAGCTCCGAGACCGGGAAGTGCTCGCCGCAGTACTGGCAGCGGTGGTCGTCCCGCGCGTAGATGTTGGCGCGCGAGAACGGGACGTAGTCGAAGCGCTTCCGGATCGTGATGTAGCGCAGCAGCCTGATGACCGAGGGCAGCTTGAAGCTGACGGAAACCGAACGGACCTCGCGGTCGTGGACCGCGATGACCTCGACCTTCCCCTGGCACCAGAGCGTGATGGCCTTGCGCCAGTCGACGATCTTGAGAGGCTCGTACGTGGCGTTCAGCAGCAGCGCCTGTTCCATGCTCGCCCGCGGCCATTCTCGCCCGACACGGGCCGGGTGTCAAGCTCACGTATACCTGTAACACACTACCTGACAGACGTTTACAGTCATTTCACCGAGCCGGGCACGACGATCTTGAGTCGCTCGCCCGGCGGCGGCGGGTCGTCGGCCGCATGGCCGTTCATGATGGCCAGCGTCGCCGCCTCCACGGTTCCCGCGCCGGCGACCCGGGCGATTCGCTCCCACGTGTCGCCCGGACCGGCGACGTGCAGCGCAATCTCGTTCGGGACGACGGCGTCGGCCTCCTCGGCCGTGAGCGGCCTGAACGATCGGATGCTCCGGTCGACGTCGCGCTCCACGCGCGCCCACTCGCGGATCGGCACGACCGCCGCGAGCACGTAGACTCGCCGGGCGTGCCGGATGTAGGCGATCCGCGCGTGCACCCGTCCCACCTCGTCGACGTCACGCTGGTAGGAGCCGAGATACGCGGCGAGGCCGTTGATGGTCGTGCGGCTCCCCGGCGCGACCAGTCCCTCGCGCCCCAGGTCGCGCTCGGCCAGCGCGGGCAGATCCGCAGCGCCGGCGTCCTCGACCAGTCGCAGCGCCATGTAGGCGTCCTGCCCGGCCGCGCGCGCCGCGACGACGGCCGCGCTGTTCCGAATCTCCCAGCCGGCGGGAAACTGCAGGCCGAACCGGAGCTCGGGATGCAGGAACTCGTTCGCCCGGGCGATCCCGTCCTCCGGATTGTCACCGAAGCGCAGCCCCACGATGCGGTCGAGGTAGCCCGCGCGGTCCACGCGCAGCGCGCCCGGGTCGCCCTCGCGCAGCAGGGCGGTCACGATCGGCTCCACCTCGGCGACGCGCGACGCCGGCTCGGGGTGCGTCGACAACCAGTTGGGAACCCCCCGGCGGTCGCTGGCCTCGCCGATCCGGCCCAGCGTGGCCAGCATGCCGGCCACGCCCTCCGGATGCCAGCCGGCGGCGGCGGCGTACTCCGCGCCGAGCCGGTCGGCCTGCAGCTCGTCGTCCCGCCCGAACCTCAGAAACAGGACGCCGAGGCCGGAGGCGGCCGCGTCCACCCAGCCGGGCGCGCCGTACGGATTGGCGCGCATGGGAGGCGCGAGGATCTGCCCCAGCACCAGTCCGATCTGCGCGCCCGCCGCGCGCGAGTAGGCCTGCACGGAATGGCGGGCGGTGACGTGGCCGATCTCGTGCCCCAGCACGCCGGCCAACTCGGCCTCGTCGCCGAGATACGCCAGGATGCCGCGCGTCAGGTAGATGTAGCCGCCGGGCAGCGCGAACGCGTTGACGGCGGGCGAATCGACGATCGCGAACTGCCACGGCAGATTCGGGCGGTGCGAGAGCGCCGCGAGGCGGTGGCCGAGATCCTCGACGTAGGCCTGCAGGGCGGGCGAGTCGTACACGCCCATCTGCTCCCGGATCTGCTCGTCCGCGTCGCGCCCGATCGAAAGCTCCCTGCCCTCGGTCATCAGCGCGAGCTCGCGGTTCCCGGTGACCGGATTCGTGGCGCAGGCCGCCGCCGCCGCAAGCGCGCCGATCGCCGCTGCCGCCCGCGCGACGCTCATGTCCGGACCGCGAGCGCCGCCAGCGCCCGGCGGATCTCCTCGGCGGCGGCCGGCCCGACGGGCCGCAGGGGCGGCCGCGGGTCGCCGCCCGCGTACCCCGCGGCGGTCAGCGCCGCCTTGAGGCCGGGCACGCCGTGCGCGCGCGTGACGAGCCGCGCCAGCGGCGTGAGCTGCCGCTGCAGGGCGCGCGCCTCGGCCAGCCGCCGCGCGTGGACGAGGTCGAACAGCTCGACGCAGAGCTCCGGCACCACCGCGGCCAGCGCGAGGATGCCGCCCGCCGCGCCCGAGAGCAGGCTCGCGTAGAAGGCGGGCGCCGAGCCGGCCAGCACGCGGAAGCCGTCCGGCGTCGCGTCGATCAGCTCGGAGAGGAAGCCTATGTCCCCGCCCGACTCCTTCATGCCCGCGATGTTGGGGTGGGCCGCCAGCCGGGCCACCGTCGCCACCGTCAGGCTCACGCCGGTGAGCGCCGCGAAGTTGTACAGCAGGACCGGCACCGGCGCGGCGTCGGCCACCGCGGTGTAGTGCTCGACCATGGCCTCGTCGCCGACCCAGGCCTTGAAGATGGACGGCGTGCGCACCAGCACCGCGTCGGCGCCCAGGGCGGCCGCGCGCCGCGCAGCCCGCACCGTCCCGGCGGTGGATTCCCGCGCGACGCCGGCGATCAGCAGCCGCTCCGGCGGCACGTGCGCCCGGACGGCTTCGATGACGCGGTCGGATTCCGCGTCGTCGAGCAGCGGCGCCTCGCCGTTGGAGCCCAGCGCGACGAGCCCGCGGAGACCGGTCGCCAGCCATCGATCGCAATTGCGGCCGAGGGCCTCGACGTCGAGCTCGCCGTCGCGGAACGGGGTCGGAATGGGGGGTAGAACGCCTCGCAGCTCCATGTCGGTCGCGGTCATTCGCCGGCGGGGGGACGGCCGCGGAGGTCGTGCTCGGCGATCAGCAGGTCGGTCACGACCCGTCCGCCCACCAGGTGCTCCTGGATGATGCGCTCCAGCGCCGCCGGATCACACTCACGATACCACGCGCCCTCGGGATAGACGACCGCCACCGGCCCGCCCTCGCAGACGCGCAGGCAGTTGGCCTTCGTCCGCAGCACCCCGCCCCGGCCGGCCAGGCCCAGCTCGCCCAGGCGCCGCTTCAGGTAGTCCCAGGCCGCGAGGCTCCGGTCCTTCCCGCAGCACTTCGGCTTCGTCTGATCGCAGCAGAGGAAGATGTGGCGGACCGCCGCGTCGACGCCGACGGCAGCCGCCGCCCGCCGCTGGCTCTCGAGGCTGCCCCACTCGGCCGCTGAGTCCGTCATCGGGAAAGGAACTGCGCCGCAGGCCGCAAAGAAAGGTAGGATAGCACCTCGATGGCACGGCGACTGGCGCTGCTGGGCAACTGGACCACGGTCTTCCTCGGCACGATCGAGCGCGTCGGCAACGCGCTTCCGCATCCCGCCACGCTCTTCGCCATCCTGGCCCTGCTGACCATCGTCGTCTCCGGCCTCGCCGCGGCGGCGGGCATCGAGGCCGCCCATCCCGGGACGGGCGAGACGATCCGCCCGGTCAGCCTGCTGACGCTGGCCGGGTTCCATCGCATCGTGACCGAGATGGTGGGCAACTTCACGGGCTTCGCACCACTGGGCACCGTGCTCGTGGCGATGCTCGGCATCGGCGTGATGGAGGCCAGCGGCCTCATCGGCGCCGCGCTCAGGCTGCTCGTGCTCTCCGCGCCGCAACGGCTGCTCACCTTCGTCATCGTGCTGGCGGGCGTGCTGTCGAACGCCGCGAGCGAGATCGGCTATGTGCTGCTGGTGCCGCTCGGGGGCATTATCTTCCTGGGGGCCGGACGACATCCCATCGCCGGGCTGGCAGCCGCGTTCGCGGGCGTCTCGGGCGGCTACAGCGCGAACCTGCTGCTGGGCACCATCGATCCCCTGCTGGCCGGGCTGTCCGAGGAGGCGGCGCAGATCGTCGACGCCGACTACCGGGTGAACCCGGCCGCCAACTACTTCTTCATGGTCGCGTCGACGTTCGTGGTCGCGGGAACCGGCACCTGGGTGACGGAACGGATCGTGGTGCCGCGCCTGGGACCCTACGAGGCCGAGGAGCAGGAGACCGGGCTGGAGCAGCTCAGCGCGGCCGAGTGGCGGGGCCTGCGCTTCGCGGCCGTCGCGGCGGCGGCGTTCGGCGCCGTGCTGCTGTGGGGCACCATCCCCGCCGACGGCTTCCTGCGCAACCCCGAGACCGGCAGCCTGCTGCGCTCGCCGTTCCTGACCGGGATCGTCGCGTTCCTCTTCGCCGGCGGTACGGCCGTCGGCGTGGCGTACGGGGCCGGCGCCGGCACGTTCCGCAACGACACGGACGTGATGAACGGCATGGGCAAGACGATCGGCACCCTCGGCACGTACCTCGTGCTGGTGTTCTTCGCCGCCCAGTTCGTGGCGTACTTCAACTGGACGAACCTGGGCCTCATCATCGCCGTCAAGGGCGCGGACACGCTGCGCGCCTCGGGGCTGGGGGGCGTTCCCCTCATGCTGGCGTTCGTGGTGCTGTCCTCGATCATCAATCTCTTCATGGGCAGCGCGTCGGCCAAGTGGGCCGTCATGGCGCCGGTGTTCGTCCCGATGTTCATGCTGCTGGGCTACTCGCCCGAGCTGACCCAGGTGGCCTACCGCATCGGCGACAGCACGTCGAACGTCATCGCGCCGATGATGTCCTACTTCGCGCTCATCGTCGCGTTCTTCGAGCGCTACGACAAGGGTTCGGGAATCGGCACGGTGGTCGCCACCATGCTGCCGTACAGCGTCGTCTTCCTGCTCGTCTGGTCCGTGCTGCTGATGGCCTGGATGCTGCTCGGCATCCCGCTCGGACCCGGCGCCGGACTATATCTTTAGAATGACCGCTCTCATGTACGCGCGCGCACTGCTTGCCGCACTGCTCGTCTCGGCCGGCCTGCTCGGCCTGCAGACGGCCGCCGGCAGGCAGCCGCCGGCCGCCGGCGACTCGATCACTGCCGCCGACCTCGGGCGCGAGGTCGCGTTCCTCGCGTCGGACGAGATGCGCGGCCGGCTCACCGACACACCGGGGAACCGCCGCGCCGCTCGGCACGTCGAGGAGCGCTTCGAGGCATTCGGACTCCGCGCGGTCGGCCCGGGGTCGAGCTATCGGCACCCGGTCGAGCTGCTCACCGCCGCGCTGGACGCCGGGAATACGCTGCGCCTGCACGCCGGCGGGGAGACCGAGACGGCCGTCAGCCCGCAGGACTTCTTCCCCGCGCCGTTCAGCGGCAGCGGGCAGGCTGCCGGCCCGGTCGTGTTCGCCGGCTTCGGGATTGCCGCGGCGGATCTCGGGCGCGACGACTACCGGGACGCCGACGTGACCGGCAAGGTCGTGCTGGTGCTCGATCACGAGCCGGGCGAGTTCGACCCCGAGAGCCCGTTCGCCGGCGTCGTGGCGAGCGAGCGCGGCCGGGCGCTGCGCAAGGCGCTCGAGGCCCAGCGGCGCGGCGCCGTCGCCGTCGCGATCGTGGACGACGTCCACAACCACGCGCGCCGCTGGTCCATGCACGACCTCGCGGCCCGGGCGTGGCCGTCGCGGCCGCCGCGCGTACCCCCCTACCAGCTCGCGGCCTGGGTCCGTCAGGTACGCATACCGGCGGTCCGGATCTCGGCGGAGCTGGCGCGCCGCCTGCTCGCCCCGGCCGGCTACACGCTGCGCGAGCTGGCGCTGCAGGCCGAGACGCCGGGCGGTGCGGCCCCCGTGGAGATCCCGGACGCCAGGCTGGAGGTCGCGACGGCGGTGCGGCACGACGTGACGGTGGTCGACAACGTCGTCGGCCTGATCGAGGGCGCCGACCCGGGCCTGCGGCACGAGTGGCTGATCATCTGCGCGCACTACGACCACGAGGGGGCGAACGCCGCGGGCATCTTCAACGGCGCGGACGACGACGCCTCCGGCGTGGCCGGACTGCTGGAGATTGCCGAGGCGTACGCGCTGGCCCGCGACGCCGGCGCACGGCCCGCCCGCTCCATCCTGCTCGCGGCGTGGAACGCGGAGGAGCAGGGACTGCTGGGCGCCTGGGCGTACACCGAGCAGCCGCTTGCGCCGCTCGGCGACACCGTCGCGGTGCTCAACATGGACATGATCGGGCGCAGCGAGGAAGTGCCGCCCGGCGGGGGCTACCGCTTCGCGGGCCTCCCGCCGCAGACCGCCGAATCGAACCGGAACGCCGTCAACATCATCGGTTACAGCTTCAGTGCCGGGCTGCGGGCCGCCACCGCGGCGGCGAACCGCCATGCCCGGCTCGACCTGCGTTTCCGCTACGACAACAACCGCTCGAACCTGCTGCGGCGCAGCGACCAGTGGCCGTTCCTGTTCCACCGGGTGCCGGCCATCTTCGTGCACACGGGCCTGCACCCCGACTACCACACGCAGCGCGACCGTCCCGAGACGCTCGACTACGACAAGATGGCGCGCGTGGTCAGGCTCGTCTACGACCTCAGTTGGGATCTCGCGCAGGGCGGCGACCGGCCGACCTTCGACCGCCCGGCCCCCTGATGCCGTCCGGCCGCGCGCGCGGACCGCGCGGCGGGGCGGCGAAGCGGCAGTCGGCGGCCAGCGCCGCCGCGAGCAGGGCCAGGTACCGGCGGCGAGACACCTCGACGGCCCCGAAGCGGGCGAGGTGGGTGGTCAGCCACTGGATGTCCAGCAGCCGATAGCCGCGGCGCCGCAGCCGCTCCACCAGCAGGCAGAGCGCGACCTTCGAGGCGTCCGTCACGGTGTGGAACATCGACTCGCCGAAGAACGCGCCGCGCAGGCTCACGCCGTAGAGGCCTCCGGCCAGCCGTTCCCCCTCCCAGACCTCGATGGAGTGGGCGTGCCCGGCCTCGTGCAGCGCCGTATAGCTGGCGATCAGCTCCGGATCGAGCCAGGTGCCGGCCGCGGCGGGTCGCTCCGCGCACGCCGCGATCACCGCCGGGAAGGCGCGATTCGTGGTCCCGCGGAACCGGCCCCGGCGCAGGACCCGCTGGAGCCGGCGCGGGACGTGCAGCCCGTCGATGGGCAGGATCCCCCGGCGCTCGGGGGAGAACCAGCCGATGCGCCCCTCGACGGCCATCGGGAAGAAGCCCTGGCTGTACGCGCCCAGCAGCGTGTTGATGGGGATCATTCCAAAGTCGTATTATCACGCGCGTGTCCGAGCACCGACAGTCCGGCGTGCACACCTCGGAGGCGGTCACCGACGGGGTCCGCGTACAAGTGACCGCGCGCTATTCGCCCACGCGGTCCCAGCCGTTGCGCAACCTGTGGCTGTTCCTCTACACCATCGAGATCTCGAACGAGAGCGCGGACACGGTCCAGCTCATCAGCCGCCACTGGGTCATCACGGACGCCGAGAACCGCGTCGAGGAAGTGCGCGGGCTGGGCGTGGTCGGGCAGCAACCGACCCTGGCTCCCGGCGAGTCGTTCGAGTACACGTCGAGCTGTCCGCTGCAGACGCCGTTCGGCACCATGGGCGGGACCTATCAGATGGTGACCGCCGACGGCAAGCGCTTCGACGTCGAGATCGCCACCTTCACGCTCAGCGAGCCCTACACGATTCATTAGTC
>CAZMWA010000022.1:0-12159 GCA_964569405.1 uncultured Vicinamibacteraceae bacterium
GGGTGTGGCTCTTCTGCATAGACGATTCTCCGCCCATTTTACGGGCGTTTCTCCGCGGTCGAGTCCCGTCCGGCGCGGTTTTCGGGGAGACAGCGCCAAGCCACCCCCGCCCACACGCCTGTTCGGGTGACCTGCCGCGCAGGGAGCCGCCGCACGGTGGTCTGTCTCCTCGGCCCGCTCCCTCTGGACATTCGCGCGGCGTTCTGATAGCGTGCCGTGGGAAGGAAGATGAAGCGGCCAGCGGCCGCGGCGACGATGCGGGTCTCGAAACGCAGGTTCGGCGTGCAGCAGGTGTGGCCCCCCGTCGACCGCACCGCGGCCGGCGGTTCGGCATCGGGTGCGGTAGCCGACGCGGCCGACGCCATTTTCGCCGACGCGAAGGCTTTTCTGCATTCGCCCGAAGCCGGGCGGATGAGCCAGGGCGACCTCGAGCGGGAACTGGACCGGCGGCGCCGGGAGTTGGTAGGCAGCCTCCTGCGAGCGTGCCGGGACCAGCGCAACCGCGAGCAGGCCGCCGGTCCGGTCGACACCGGTGTCGACAGCGCCGCGCGGTGCGAGCACGACGACGGGGAATCGATCTCCTGCGGGGTGCAGGTCGGGCGCCCGGACGACATCCGTTGCGGCATTGGCCGCCGGATGCCGGTCGCTACCGCGTCGCGGGCACCGCCGCGCAGGCCGTCATGACGGTAGTCGACCGCATCGACGGCAAGGCGGTTCGGGAGGCGGCGCCTGTGTTCGGTCACGGGTCGCGCCCGAGTCGGCGTGCCGCCGGGATGCGATTCGGGCGGCGGAATCCGGAGCGGGTGTTCATGCAGCGACAGGACCTGCGTGCGGCGTCGCGGGCGGTTTCGGTCTATCCTCCGGAGCGGGATGCGCAGCAACGGTTGCGGGCACGTTGAGCGATGCTTGCCGCCCCCTGCCCTGCTGCGGTCCCCGAGCCGGCGTCGTATGCGGCGGCCGATGCGACCTTCGCCCAGACCAGGGCCTTCGCCAGTTCGCGCGAAGCGTGGCAGATGAGCGAGAGCAACCTCGAACGGGAGCTGGACCGGCGGGGTCGGGAGTTGATGCGCAAGCTCCTGCAAGGGCATCTCGACCAACGCAGTCGGGGCGAAGCAGCCGGTCCGGTGACGGGG
Organism: uncultured Vicinamibacteraceae bacterium; assembly: GCA_964569405.1. Taxonomy (GTDB): domain Bacteria; phylum Acidobacteriota; class Vicinamibacteria; order Vicinamibacterales; family UBA8438; genus JAAXGX01. Next base: position 1,134 of record CAZMWA010000022.1, read on the forward strand.
GCCGACGGTATCGAGCGCTCCGAGCGGCGGGTGCACGAACGGCACATCGAAACGACGTTCGGCACGGTGCGGGTCGCGCGCGCCGGCTACGCGCGGGCCGGTCAGGACAGTCTGCATCCGCTCGACGCGGCGCTGAACCTGCCGGCTGAGCGGTATTCGCTGGAGGTGCGCCGGCGGGTGGCGATTGCGGCTGCGTCGCGTTCGTTCGACGAAGCGCTCTCGGAGTTGTCCCGCAGTACCGCCGCGCAGGTGCCCAAGCGCCAGGCGGAGCAGTTGGTGGCTCGGGCGGCTGTGGACTTCGACGCCTTCTACGAGGCGCGTCAGGCGGTCGAGGGCCGGCCGGTTGCCGACGACTCGATCGTCGTGCTGACCTACGACAGCAAGGGTGTCGTGCTGCACCGCCAGGACCTGCGCGAGGCGACGCGCAAGGAGGCCGAGAAGCGCCGGCGGCAACGCGAGCGCCTGTCGCCGTTCGAGCGCCTGAAGCCTGGAGAGAAGAAGTACTCGAAGCGCATGGCGACGGTGGCCGCCGTCTACACGACGGCGCCGTGGGTGCGCAGCCCGGAGGAGTTCCTCCAGAGCTTGATGCCGCCGCAGCCGCCGGCCAAGGTGGGGAACAAGCCCGAGCCCCAGCCCGTGCGGCCGCGGCCGGAGGCCAAACGGGTGTGGGCGAGCCTCGAACGCGAGGCCTGGGAGGTGGTTGCCGACGCGACGCTGGAAGCCGAGCACCGGGACCCCGAGCACGTCAAGCCCTGGGTCGTGCTCGTCGATGGCGCCGAGATGCAACTTGCGAATGCGCGAGCGGCCGCCGCCGCCCGCGGCGTCGACGTCACGGTGATCGTCGACATCATCCACGTGGTCGAGTATGTGTGGAAGGCGGCGCATGCGTTCCACCGCGCAGCGAGTCCGGAACTGGCGTGCTGGGCGTGGACGCGCGTGCAGCGAATCCTCGAAGGCAAGGCCCGCAGTGTGGCGTCGTCGATGCGGCGTGCGGCGACCGTTGCCGGCTTGTCGCCGGAGGCCCGCAAGCCGGTGGATACGTGCGTCGGCTATCTGCGCAAGTATGCGCAGTATCTGCAGTACGACCGCTACCTTGCGGCGGGCTATCCGATCGCGACCGGGGTGGTCGAGGGGGCCTGCCGGCATCTGGTGCGCGACCGGATGGAGCTGACCGGCGCCCGTTGGCGTCTGGCCGGCGCCGAGGCGGTCCTGAAGCTGCGGGCGTTGCGAGCGAGCGGCGACTTCGACGCGTACTGGGACTTCCACGAGGCGCGCGAGTACGAGCGGAACCACGCCCGGCAATACGCCGACGGGGCGCCACCGCCGTCCAGCGAGCCCCCCGAACCCCCGTCCCCGAGACGCCTCCGGCCGGTCAAGTAGCTCTTCTTGTCATGCCTTTCCCGCGACAGCGACCCCTTGCAGCCGGCGACGAAAAAGAGCCACACCCAAGTTATTTTTGCTCCGGCCCTTATCCCGTCACCCCGCCGATCGCCCTCAACCCGCCCACACCTATTTCAGGTGAGCCCAGGTTGTTCCGTCGCCAACGACGTGAGCGGACGGACCACGATCTTCGTGGAGGGCAGGCCGAAGGATCCTGGTGAGACTCAGAGGCAACGTCGAGCGCGTCAAGTGAGTGCAGACGTTCTTTCCGAACCAGAATTCATGGACCTACTCGGCCTGCTGCGATGAAAGCGATGAGGTTCCGGCCCGTCGGGGCGCGCGATCGCCAGGCACAGCTCGACGACCACGGCGGTCTCCAGTAGCGTCAGGTTCTGGACCTCGTCGACGACAACGCGGTCGAAATCGGCGAACCTCCTCCGGCAGCTCGCCGTCCCGCAGCCGACCGACAGCCGCCGTAGCGGCGGCCAGCTCGGGAAAGATGCTGAGCATCACGTCGGGCCCGACATGTTCGGCCACCTTGAGCAGCGCGCTTGCCGCCGCCCCGGCCGACGCCGTCGTCGCCCGCCCGCCGGTCGCGGTACGTGGCGTCGCTCAGCCGTATCAAGCCGCCGGCCGGGATGGAGTGCGTGTCCCCGGGCGCGGCGAGACCGAGCAGCATCGCCCGCACCTTGCAGCGCCGCGTCGCGGTCCGTCCACGCCTGCCGGCGCTCGAGCCGCGAGGCGGCCGCCGCAAACAGGGCGCGGCTCTTCGACAACGGTAGCCGGTCGACGTCAGAGCCGCACACCTCGCCCAGAAACGTCGCGAAGTTGCGCGTCCACTCGCACGTCGGCCGGGGCGAATGCGCGGAAGCGCTCCTCGGCGGCGGCTGTCATCTCGCGCGACCACGTCAGGTACAGCACGCGATGGCCGGTGCGCGCCTCGACCGCCTTCCACAGAACGGTCGTCTTTCCCACCCAGGGCGCCCGTGGACGAGACGCGCGGGCCCTTCGTGCCGTATGAACTGCGACTGGTCCGCTGTCCAGGGCCGGCCGACGAGGTCGGCGTCCTCGATCTCGTGCTGCGAGAACGGCAGGTAGTCGTCCAGGGCGCCGGCGTCAAGACGCCCGTGGTCGTCGTGTTGCCGGACCGCGCGCACGAGGACGCTCCTGTGGCCGGAGAACGCGATGTCACGAGCGGGCGCGCTTCCCTGTTCCGTCCACCACAGGTAGCACTGCATGCCGCCGCTGCCGCTGAGCGGCGAGCGCTGCCAGCCGCGGTTCACCGCGTCCCGGCAGCCCTTCGCGCACGGATCGCGCTTCAATACCGGCCGTCGCGCCGCCGTTGGATTGGACAGCGTGAACGCTCGCGACGCAGATGCCCACGGGTCCGGCTTGCCGAGCGCCTGCGCGATCTGCCGGCAGTGGTTGCGCGACAGCGCCAGTGCCGGATCCCGAACCATCGCCGCGCTCAGGCCCAGTACCCGCCGCGCGGTCCTGGAAACGTTTGCGCTCGTCAACGTCGAGGACACGTGACAATTGTGCGAATCGTCTGCGTCTGTGCCGTCATCCGGATGCGCCCGTTGCAGGTCGAACAGTGATGCCGGAGGACGAGAGATCGTACATCGGGTGTCCGGGGACTACGGCATGGCGGGAACAAACCCGGGACCAAGTGGTCGAGGCGACCAACGCGCGGTGTGCGAGGAGGGGTGCGGTTCGGGCCGCCCGTCGGCAGTTTCAGCCGCCGGTCGCGCAGTTCGACCAGCCGCTGAACTTCCAGGGCTACAGCCCGCTCGACCAGGTCGACCGCGACAACGTCGGCAGCCTCCGGCTGGTCTGGAGCCGCGCCCTCGCGACCGACGGCCGCCAGCAGGGGACGCCGCTGGTCCGCGACGACATGATGTTTCCTGCGGAACTCGCAGGACATCGTCCAGGCCATCGACGCGGGTGACCGGCGACCTGAGTCTGGGAGTACCGCCGCGACCGGCCGGACGACTTGGGCGACTACATGAATCGGCAGCCTGATCGACACCAACCGGAACATCGCCATCCACGGCGAGCTGATCTTCCACACCAACATGGACGACCGCTTCTTCGCCCTCGACGCGGACTGTTGCGGACGCGGCTGATTCCGGGGCGGGAGGAACCCGGGCGACGAGACCTGGAGCGACGTCCCGTTCGAGGAGCGCGGGCACGTCGGCTCCTGGATGGTGCCGAGCGTCGCTTCCCGAGCTGAACCTGATCTACGTCGGCACGTGGTGGACACGGCGGTCCGCCCGAACGCGGCGGCGGTGAGTTGGATCAACCCGCGCATCCAACCGGCCGAGGAGCGGCGCGTGCTGACCGGCGTTTCCGGCAAGATGGGCATGGTCCCTCGACCGGGAGACCGGCGAGTTCCTGTGGGCGACGCCGACCACCACCCAGGACCTGATCAGCGGCATCGACGGCGCCATCGGCCAAGTGACCGAGAACACCGAGCTCATCTTCACCGCCAGCGGCCAGAGCAGGTGCCGGCCTGCCCGCACGCCAGCGGCGGCAAGGACTGGGAGGCCGGCGCCTACGGCCCGCTGACGAAACGCGATTTACATGCTGCTGCGCAACTCTCGCGCCCGAATGCTGGCGACGCTGGCGAGGAAACATGCGGACTTACGCGCTCGGCGTGTGCGAGTGGATCGGGCCCGGCATCGACCAGTTGGGCGCGCGTTGCATCCGATCTCGGCTGTGACCCGGGGGGGCCGAGGAGACGAACCTTTGCGCGAAGTCATCGAGGTGGCACTCACTCACGTCGTCCAGAACAAGGTCGACGTAGCCTACGCGTCGCGGCTGCGGGCCTTGAAGTCCGCCGAACCTGCTGGGCCAGAGGAGTGACGGGGGCTCGCTGTGACACTGGGCCGCAGCTCTTGATGACGACGGGGCCGAGTACGTCGCTGGCGAACGCCGGTGATTCCAGCACGTCCGTCTCCGTCCTCGGGGCGAGTCTGGAGGACCCCGCCACGCTGCACGCCGAGCACGACGTTCGAGACACTTCTGCCCGCCCGGCCTGGTGACAGACATCGCGGCGGGGGACTATGCCGACGACCCTGCGGTTCATGGCAGAAGCCCTGGAAGCTCAGCGGCTGGTCGAACTGCGCGACCGGCGGCTGAGACCGCCGTCGGGCGACCCGAACCGCACCCCTCCCCGCACACCGCGCGTTGGTCGTCTCGACCACCTGGTCCCGGGTTTGTTCCCGCCATGTCGTCGTTTCCGGGCACCCGATGTACGATCCCTCGTCCTCCTGCATGACTGTCCGACCTGCAAGGCATCGGATGACGGCACAGACGCAGACGATCGAACAGTTGTCGCGAGTTCTCGACGTTGACGAGCGCAAGGTCACCAGAACCGCGCGGCGGGTACTGGGCCTGAGCGCGGCGATGGTTCGGGATCCGGTACTGGCGCTGTCGCGCAACCACTGCCGGCAGATCGCGCAGGCGCTCGGCAAACCGGACCCGTGGGCGTCTGCGTCGCGAGCGTTCACGCTGTCCAACCCAACGGCGGCGCGACGGCCGGTGCTCAAGCGCGACCCCTGCGCGAAGGGCGAGCTCACCTTCGGCAGCCTGCCGCACGGCCTGTGGGTCCACCCCGAGGTTCCGGACGGCCTCGGCGGGATGACGCCGCTGCGCCAACGACTCGGCATCGTCTTGCAGCATCTGGCCGCGCATGGGCGCACGACCGTTGTGAAGGGCTGCCGGGACGCGGCCAACCGCGGCTGGCGGCGCTCGCCGCTCGGCGGCAGCGGCGGCATGCAGTACTACTTGTGGTGGACGGTGCAGGGAAGCGCACCCGCTCGCGACATCGCGTTCCCCGGTCGCGGGAGCGTTCTCGTGCGCGCAGTCCGACACCACGACGACCATGGACGTCTCGATGTCGGCGCCCTGGACGATTACCTGCCGTTCTCGCAGCACGAGGTCGAGGACGCCGACCTCGTCGGTCAGCCCTGGACAGCGGACCAGTGGCAGTTCATACGGCACGAAGGGCCCGTGCGTCTCGTCCACGGGCGCCCCGGGTCGGGGAAGACGACCGTGCTGTGGAAGGCGGTCGAGGCGCGCAGCGGCCAGCGCGTGCTGTACCTGACGTGGTCGCGGGAGCTGACGGTCGCCGCCGAAGAGCACTTTCGGGCGTTCGCCCCGGCCGACGTGCGAGTGGAGGCGCGCGACTTCGCGACGTTCCTGGGCGAGGTGTGCGGCGCTGACGTCGACCGGCTGCCATTGTCGAAGAGCCGCGCAGTGGCCTCGGCGAACAGGGCGCGGCGCGGACGCCGGCAGGCCGGACCGTGGACGAACCGCGACGCGGCGCTGCATGCCGAGGTGCGGGCGATGCTGCTCGGTCTCGCCGTGCCCGGGGACACGCACTCGATCCCGGCCGGCGGCCTGGTACGGCTGAGCGACGCCACGTACCGCGACCGGCGGGCGGGCGACGACGGCGTCGGCCGGGCGGCGGCAAGCGCGCTGCTCAAGGTGGCCGAACACGTCGGACCCGAGGCGATGGTCAGCGTGTTTCCCGAACTGGCCGCCGCGACGGCGGCTGTCGGTCGGCTGCGGGACGGCGCGCTGCCGGAGGGGTTCGCCGATTTCGACCGCGTCGTCATAGACGAGGTCCAGGACCTGACGCTGCTGGAAACCGCCGTGGTCGTCGAGCTGTGCCTGGCGATCGCGCGCCGGCGGGGGCATGCGCCCTGGCTGCTGGCGGCCGGCGACGACGGACAGACAGACCGTGCGTCCGTCCGGTTTCGACTGGGGCGCCTTGAACGACCTGCTGGCCGCGCGCCTCGACGCGCCGCGCCGGTTCCACCTCGAGGACAACCTGCGCTGCCCAAGCCGCATCGCCGCGGTCATCGAACGCGCGTCGCAGTGGTACGTGCACCTCGACAAGTCGCGGCGCCCGACCAAGCAACGTCACCAGCAGGGAGGACAGCATGTCGACGCCCACTTGCTGCACGTCGTGGCTGACGTGCCGACGGGCGTCGGGCTGCTCGAGCGGCTCGACGAGGTCAAGGGACTGGTGGTGATCACGGTCGCCGACGAGAAACCGGCCTGGGTCCCCGAGCGGCTGCGCGACATGGTGCTGACCCCGGCCGACGCGAAGGGGCTCGAGTACCAGTCGGTATGCGTCCTGGACCCGGGACGGGTGCTGGCGCAGCTCGAGGATGCGACCGAGTCGATGACGACAGGCACATCGCGGGCACTGCGGGAGCAGGAGCACCGAACCGCCATCGACCAGTTGCGGGTGGCGCTGAGCCGGGCCACCGAGACGCTCGCCTTCGTCGACGTGGCCGGCGACGAGGACGCGCACGCGCTGAGCGCAGACCTGCTCGAGGACGCCGCGCCCTACCATGCCGATGATCTGGTCGAGCACTTCGCCGACGGCGCGCCGCCGGAGGAACGCGTGCAGGCTCGGACGAAGGACGCGCGGGGCTTGATCGACACGGCCCCCGGGCGGGCGTGGCAACGGGCGTGCCAGGCGATGCGCTTGCTCGGCGACCCGCAGTTGCCCAACGGCGTCTCGGACGAGAACGTGCGCATCGAGGCGCGCACGACCCTGCTGTACACGGCGGCCCGCCTGCTCGTCGACGGGGTCCCCGCTACGGTCCGCCGTCACGAGGTGGTCAACATGGCCGGCGAAGCGATCGTGCTGCTCGGCGCGTCCGGCCGGTACGCGCAGGCGTTGCACGCGCTGGATGCGTGGACGCGGGCGCCGCGGACAGCGCCGTTCGCGCTGCTCGACGCCACGCTCGCACTCGACTCCGACGGGAGCTGGCTGCGGCAGGCGCTGCCGCCGGTGGCCCAGCGGTTGCGCGACGCCGTCGAGACGTTCGCCAGCGACACGACCGCGGCCGGCGCCTACGCCGGCGACGTCGAGGGCTGGCTGCAACTGACCGGCTATGCAGGCGACGCCGCGGCGACGGCCCGGGTGCTGCGTTGCCGGGCCGTCGATAGCCTGACGGAGGGTGGAGAGACGCTGGCGGCCGCCCAGGTCCTGGTGGCCGTCAAGCCGCCGGACCTGGCGCGCCTCGGAAGGCTGCGGGAAGTGCAGGGCCGCCTCGAGGACGCCGCCGAGACGTTCGAGGCGGCGGACATGGCGGCCGACGCGCTGCGCAACTGGCGCGCTGCCGGCAAGTGGCAGCAGGCTGTGCGGCTGGCCGACGGACAGGAGCGCAGTGACCTGGAATGGCTCGTCGAGCTCGATACCCTGGTCCGGCGCCGGCCCGCGGGCCAGCGCAAGCGCCTGACCGCTGGCGAGCGCGAGTGCCTCGTCCAGCTGCTGGACTCCGTCGAGCGCCTTCCCAGGAGCGGCAGGACTGCGGCTGTTGCTTCGGCGCTGCCGCTCGTCATCCTGCCGGCGCTCGGCCCCGGCCTGCCGCCCGGGTTCCTCGAGGCCGACGGCCTGCCGCCGGTCCCCGACAAGGCGCGTACCGGCAGGTTCTTCGGTCGCCGCGTGATGGAGTTCCAGAACTGGACGCTCGCCTCCAACGCCCGGTGGCGGTTGACCGACGAGCAGTTGGCGCTACTGTGGCAGGCAGAATTTCCCAACTCCCGCACCCGGTACACGATGAAGAACGTCCGCACCGTGCGCAACCTCTTCAACCTGGGCAGGCGCAACAACGACCGGCCCCGGACGCCGATCCCGCAGTACGATCCCGCTGGGAATCCGGTGCTGGACATGCCGTACTTCTGACTCCATGGGCTGGCAACGCCTCACAGCGATGATCGTCCAGCCGGCTCCGACATAATCCACGTGTCGATTGCACATGGAAATGCATACGACGACGCCCTTCTGCCGCTTCTGCTCAGAAGAACAGGGTTTCAAAGACCGACGCCGGGATTCCGCACCGAAACCACGCATTCGCGGGTACCTCGACTGAGCGTGCCGCCGCATCCTGGCTCCTGCATACGTACGGGGCTTCAAGCACGTCGCGCAACACAGGGCGACCGTGCTGATGATCGACTTCGCCCACGCTGACGCCACGAGGCGCCGTCTGAAGGAAGTCTTCCGGCCAGACTGGGGCGCGCGGGCGCACGAGTTCGGAGGATCGGCTGACCGCGAAAGGGAACGCGCGGATAGCCCCAATGGAGCCCGGGACGTTGACGGAACGGGGCACTTGTCAGGCAGTCTTGGAAGGTCCGTCACTGCCGCTCAGCGGGCTCCGCTGCCGTCACCGCGATCAGGTACTGCCCGATCGCATGACGAGTATTCGTGATCTCCTCGTCGCTGAGTGCGGGAGGCCAGGCGTAGCTGCCGGCCCCGCCTCGCCGTCGGACGCCATGACCAGCAGCTTCTCCGCGCCGTTGAGTCTGGCTGGGTCGAGTCCTGCTGCCGGGTGGTAGTGACCACTTCGCCGCAGCGCGTCGTGTACGCGCTCGGCGGCGTTGTCATGAATAGTCCGTAGCTCCTGCAGATGCTCTGCCGTCTCGGCCTCGGTGCCCATTGCAATCAGTGCCACCGGGCACATATGGTCAGGCTCGCCGTCGTCGGTCCATGCGTCGCCGACCGAGCCGGCGCTTCCGGTAGTGATCGTTGGCGTGGCCGTGGTGCAACTCGCCCGAACGCCCAGTTCGGTGTCGTAACGCCACATCAGACCCGGCCGAGCGGCGAGCTCGTCGAGCACGGGTAGCAGGGCCGCTGCTTCAGGAATCGCGCGTTGCCTGAATGCCCTCTCGAGCCGAGCCTGCTTCGCTTCAGGGTTCATGAACTCGTCTCCGTCCGGCGGCGCGCGGGTCGGGCCGACATCGGCGTGCTCCGGCACCGGCGGACGCGCGATTCGGAGCTTCGCGGACGTAGAGCACATCCAGCCTGCTGAGGCGTCAGGGCTACACACGGCTCCACCGAACGGCGTCTCCCTCGTCGTCCGAATACAGGAGGTACCGGTCGGCACCCGCCAACGAGTTAGCAGGCGACGGCGCGGACGACGGCCTCGGTGTGGAGCTTCATGATCGTGAAGGCGGTGACGGTCCTCGCCCCCTTGACCTCGCCCTTGATGACGACGCCCATCCCTATCGTAGTGATGCCCTTGGGCGTGGGCGGTCCGCCGACACGTTGTCCGCGCGGCATAGCGGCCGACCGACCGAAGCCTCGTCAGCAAGCTGCGCCTCGACCATTGTGAAGTGACCCTCGATTCGTCCCGCAGGAACTGGAAACCGTTCACGCGTCGCCGTCATCCGCTCCCAGGTAGCGTGCACCACCTGCCCCGTCCGATACTACACCAGCCGTACCGGCCCGCACGCTTGGCACACGTCCGCATGGCAATCCTCCGTCGAGCGGTTCCACTCGAAGGGCCACAGGTGCCCGTTCCCGTGCCGCGGGCAGGTCGGAACATCGACCCGTCGTCCTGCGGGTGCATCGCGCGCCAGCATGCAACCGACCCTGCAGCGACCCCCGTAGTTTGCGGCAACGGCACCTCGACTACCGCACCGTCGTGCGTCTCGTCAGGGTTCCGGGCTGCTGGAGGGAAGCAGTACCCGGGCACCGTACCAGGGAGCGGCTGAGCATCGTGGAAGCCGCAACATGACGAGGGCCGACGCGACCGGCAGTGAACCAGACACCAACCGTGGCGGGCGTCCGGGGCGTGTCGCACCGTGACCGCGGGGCTCTTCCTGTGGCCGGGGGGCTACGGCTTCCGCACCGAAACGCTGCAACCGGCGAGATCGACCGGGCGCCGGAATCCTCGTCCGGTCGCTGACGCTGGACGGGCAACTGTACACGTGATCGGCATACTGGCGCCGGACTTCGAGATCGGTCTCGAGCGGGGTCGCGGCCGTCGGGGCCCGCGCCACATCTATGTGCCGCCGAAGGAGATCGCGGAGTACGAGACCTTCATTTGCTGCAGCGGCTGGTGGCACGTGATCGCGCGAGTCCGGCCGGAGGTCACCCTCGGGGAGGCGTAGGCGGAAATGGACGCAATAGCCGCCAGGCTCGCGGAAAACTACCCGCGGACCAACACGGACGTGGGCGCGCGTGTAGTCCCGCTCCATCAACGCTGTCCAGAATCGCACGTTCCTACCGGAGAAGTACCTGCCGGGCAGCGGCGTCATCGTCCTGACCGACGGTCTGTGGCAGTGCCGCTTCAGGGCGAGGCGGCAATCATCGGGCGTTCGCAGGTGCTGGAAGGCGAGCCCTACACCGTGGATCGGCGTTCTCGGTCCGGACTTCGAGCTGGGCTTCGGGCGCGGCACTGAGGAACACGACTTCTTCCTGCCGAAGACGTTCTTGGAGCGGGAGACTTCGAGGCGCGGCCCCGGCTGGTGGCTCGTGATGGGGCGGCTCCGCTCCGAGGTGACGCTCGCCGAAGCGCAGGCGGAGATGGACGCCGCCGCGGCCCGGCTGGCCGGGTAGCATCCGCGTACGAACGCGGACGTCGGCGCGCGGATCATCCCGCTGAGGGCTCGGCAGGTCGAAGCGGTGCGGCCGACGTTGCTGCTGCTTTTTCACTCGCTACGAAGCGCGGCGGCGGTGTCGAGGCGCATCGCTCGCCGCGACGGCAAGTCGCAGGCCAGACCACCGGCTACCAGCAGAACAACCAAGCTCACACCCAGCGTCGCGACGTCGTGCGGGGCAACCCCGTACAACTGGCTTGCCAGGAGCCTCATCAACGGCACGGCGGCGGCCAGCCCCACC
>CAZMWA010000023.1:0-38848 GCA_964569405.1 uncultured Vicinamibacteraceae bacterium
CGACCGGCTGGCGCGGGAGGTGGTGACCGACACGCTGGCCGGGATGGCGCGGTCGCATCTTGCGAGCGCGCGGATGATGCTGGGCCGGCGCGTCACGGCGAACCCGACTGAGGCGTCACGGATGACGGTGCTGGGCCGCACGGTGCCGCTGGGCAAAACGGCGGCGCGGGCGGAGGCCGAGCAGATGCTGGCGGGCTGGCTTTCGGCGGTGCTGCCGCACGGAGGCCCCGGAGGCACGCCGGAGCTCGGCGCGCGTGCGGGCTCCGGGTTCGGCGCGCCGGCAGTCGGGCCGGCAGCGGCGCGGGGGTTGCCGGGAGCGGGCGGCGGCTTCGGCGCCCTCGCGCGGGGACAGGGCTCCGGGCTTGGCGCTGGCGGGCCAGGCGCGGCGCCAGCGGGCATGATGCCGGCGGCGTCGACCGGCATGAGGGTTCCCGGCGCGGTCGGGCACGGCGGAGTCTTCGGCGGTCTCGGAAGCTTCGGCGGTCTCGGGGGCGGCGCGGATCCCCTGCGCGGATCGGAGTTCCTGGTGGCGCTGGGCGGCGGGCAGGATGCCGAAGAACGGAGCGTGCCGGGGCGGCGCTGGCAGGTGTGGGGCCAGGGCGACGTCCAGACCTTCCAGGGCGCGCCGTCGGAGGCCGCCGGCTACGACGGCCAGCTCCGGACCGCCTACTTGGGCGTGGACACGTGGCTGACCGAGCGCTGGATGGCGGGCGTGGCGGTGGCGCGCAGCCGCGGCGACGGCGACTGGCGCGCGGGCGGGAAGCGCGGGGCGCTCGAGACGACGCTGACGGCGGTGCATCCCTACGCGCAGTGGTCTGATGGGAAGACGTCGGTGTGGGCGACGGCGGGCGGCGGCTGGGGCGAGGTTGAGAACGTGTACGCCAGCGGCCGGGAGGGGGACAGCGACCTGGGCCTGCGGCTGGGCCTCGTGGAGCTGCGGCGGGGGCTGGGCTCGGCCGGCGGCGTCGCGTTCGGGGTGCGCGGCGACGCGGCGTGGGCGCAGTTGCGGACCGCAGCGGGCCGGGAGACCATCGATGGCCAGACGGCGGCGGTGAACCAGGCGCGGGTCGGGGTGGAGGTGTCGCGGCCGGTGCGGCTGGGCGGGCTGGCGCTGGCCCCCTTCACCGAGGTGCACGTGCGGCGCGACGGCGGCGCGGGGCAGACGGGCGAGGGCGTCGAGGCGGCCGGCGGGCTGCGGGCAACGGCCGGCAAGGTGCGTGTCGATGCGCAGGGCCGATTGCTGGTGGTGCACTCGGCGGAAGGGTACCGGGAGCGGGGCCTGGGCCTGACGCTGAGCGTGGGCAACCAGGACCAGGAGGGTCTGTCGCTGTCGGTGTCGCCACGCTGGGGCGACTCGGCGGCCGGCGGTGGCGCGCTGTGGCAGGACCAGGTCTACCGCCGCTACGCGGCCGCGGCGGCGGCCGACGCGTGGGAGCTGGACGCGCGCGGCGGCTACGGCCTGCGGCTGCCGGGCGGCCGGATGCTGACCTGGTTCGGCTCGCTGACCCACTCACCACATGGGCGCGGCTTCCTCATCGGCGGTCAGATCGGCACGCGCGACCGACCGGCGCCAGGAGCGTTCGCGGAACAGGGTGCCGTCGGGTGGTGAGGGAGCTTGCGCAGCTTGGAGTACGCGGCGGACGGGCACCACGTCGATGATGCGGGCAACCTGATCGGTTGCACGTTACGTCGACTTCCGCGTTCCGGCGGCGGGGGTTCCGATCACCGTCTGCTGGACGTGGACTTCGTGGCGCCACCCGCAGCGTTCGAGATCGCGACAGGGCGGAGAGGCGCGCCGGTCGTGCCCGTTTTCGTGGGGACGCGATCTAGACGTACGGCCGGGACGACCGGTTCGGCCACGACCCCGAGGTAACGGAGCAGGGAAGGTGGGCTTCGAGCCGGGGCCCGACTCTCTCATGGCCAACTACGAGTGCTTGGCGGATGGGCACCATGTCGATGACGCGGGGAACCTGATCGCCTGCGCGTACGTCGACTTCCGCGATCCGGCGGAGCGGTTTCCGGTGGCGGCGCTACGGAAGGCGTCGTCGAAGCGGCACGCGATTCCGGACTGCGAGACGATCCGGCTCTCGAAGCCGGCCTGCTTCCTCCACCGGGGCGAAGGATTCGACGACGGCGGCGAGTCGCACCACTCCGCGAACGGCTGGATCTACTGTGCGTCGATCGAGCCGGAGACGGCCGAGGAGCAGGCCGCATGGCGCTCGTTGATGCCGGCCGGCCGCGACGCCGCCTCGCCCATCCGCCGACCGCGGGAATTCGCGCGGGCGCTCGGGGCGATGGTCGCCGAGCAGGCAGGGCCGCGCGGGCGGATCGTCCTGCTGCGGAACACGGTCGAGGGCCGGGCGTTCAGCACGGCCCACAGGAGCCAGGCGGTCTACCACGGTCCCGTCGCGTACCTCGACGACCCGCGGCGGCGCCTGGAGAGCGCGTCTTCGGCGCTGGAGCTTGCGCTGCTGCTCGTGTTCGCGAAGCACGAGGCGCACCGCGCCCAGCGGGAGTACCGATTCCTGGTGTGGGCGGAGGACGAGCCGGCAGAAGGCGTGCTGGATCTCGACGTCTCGCCCGCGCTGGTCGCCGCCATGTCGAAGCCCCGGCCGGAACTGGAAGACGGCGGGTTCGTGCGGCCCGGCGCCGCGGAGTACTCGGCGGTCGAAGACGCCGCTGGCGGCGGCCCTTCGGGGGCGCGGGCGCGTGTCGAGGTGTCGCCGGCCTTCCTCGGTGCGGACAACCCGGCCGTGGCGCCGCGGCCGGGCGTTGCCGAGAGGGCGCCGGGTGATTCGCTCGAGACGGCGACGGCGGTCGCGTCGGTCGAGGCGCTGCGCGAAGCGGTCGACGGCGCGGTCGCGGGATGCCGGAAGGACGCGGCCGCCGCGGCGTGGCACGCTGAGGCGGTCGTGCGGTTCCTCTGCGCGACGTTCGGCTGCGGCGTTGGCGGCGTGCAGGTAGGCGAGGACGGCTTCATCGTGATCACGGCCGAACTGTCCGGAGACAACCTGGTCGAGGTGAGCATCACCGTGGGGCCGGAGGGCTCGTGTGCGGGCAGGGTCAGCGCCGGGGGTGCTCACACGGCGGCGACGGCAGCAGACGCCCGGTCGTTCGAGACGCTGCTGACGGAGCGTTTGGCCGAGGTCGGAGTGGTTGCTTCAGGCGCCGGCAGCCGGCGCTGAAAATCTGCGTCCAGCCCGTGTCGTCCAGAGTGCCGCGAGTCAGGCGGTCCACCGCACCGTGACCGGTCTACCGGCAAGCCATGACCCCCGCCCGGGTCAGCGGCAGCATCGACACTGACACAGTCCAGGCGGCGTCGGCACGCGCACTACGGGACCGCCGCGAGGGTGCTAACTTTTCTGCTAACTTTTGGTGCTCCGAACGGGCGTTTTGTGGCGTTTTCTGGCCCTTTCGGACCCGGCGGGGAGCGGCGATGCCAGGAGCGCAACGAGCCGGAAAACCCAAGAAAAAAGGCCCTTTTCTTGGGGGAAAAGGGCCTGGAGAGTTGGCGCGCCCGACAGGATTCGAACCTGTGGCCTTCGGCTCCGGAGGCCGACGCTCTATCCAGCTGAGCTACGGGCGCTGGGTGGAGAAGAGCGATTCTAGCATGCGCGGCCAGGTGCCGGCCGGCGCCGTCCGCCGCTGACGAGTCCGGGGAACACGCCGGCGGTTCTCCACGTATCTCTACGTGTGACGGATTCGTCCGCGCATGTCGGCGTGCGGCCAGGAGGACAAGCATGCTTCGTTCATCGATGATCGCCGTCGTCGCAGTCGGGTTGGCCGGCCTGCTCGCCTTCGCGCAGGCCGACGTTGGCGGGAGCTGGACGCTCACCATCTCCGATCCCCTGGGGATGAACAACGAGGTGCCGTTGACGCTCGAGCAGGACGGCGCGACGCTCACCGGTCATGCGGGCGAGTCGCCCCTCGAGGGGGCTGTCGACGGCGACCGCATCACCATGTCCTACGAGGTCGACAGCGTGCAGGTGGGCATGCTCAGGCTGGCCTTCAGCGGCCGGATCGACGGCTCCAGCATGAGCGGATCGGTTGCGTTCGGCAGGTACGCCAGCGGAAGCTGGACCGCCGTCAGGGCGGAGTGACGGCGGCGAGGTGGCGCGCCCGGAGGGATTTGAACCCCCGACCTACGGGTTCGAAGCCCGGCGCTCTATCCAGCTGAGCTACGGGCGCGCATCGTCGCTTCCCATCTTAGGCCGAACCGTCCGCCTCCCGCAACGGCGACCCCCGTCGCGCCGGCGGGCTCGACGACCGCCTGCCGCGGCCGGCCCTCACAGCCCGGCCTGCGCCTTGACGTAGCGGGCCACCTGCTCGTGCGTGGCGAACCAGACGTCGCCGCGCGCCTTGATGTGCTCGATCAGCTCCTCGAGGATGACCATGCGCGAGCGGTGGCCGATGATGTGCGGGTGCGTCGTGAGCAGGAACATGGTGCCTTCCTCGTACGCCTTGTCGAACTCGTCGATGTACACCTGCAGCAGCTCGCGCGGCGGCGTGTAGCTGGCGCCGCGGGGGTTCAGCAGGGGCGCGTCGTCGAGGATCCACTCCACCGGCAGCTCGACGATGCCGGTCGGCTCGCCGTGCTGGAGCAGCTCGTAGGGCCGGTCGTCGGCCATGAGCGAGCTGTCGTACAGGAACCCGAGCCCCTTGATGATGTCGAGCGTGTTGGGGCTGAAGTCCCAGGACGGGGCGCGGTAGCCGACGGGCCGGCGTCCGGTGGCCTCCTCCAGGTAGTCGGTCGCGCGGCGGACGAACTCGCGCTCGGTCTCCGCGTCGAGGGCGCTGTTCAGCTCGTGGATCCAGCCGTGCACGCCGAACTCGTGCCGGCCCGAGGCCCGGATGACCTCGACCATCTCCGGGTGCAGCACGAGGCTCATCGCCGGAATGAAGAACGACGCCGCGATCTCGTGGCGGTCCATGAGGTCGACGACGCGCTGCAGGCCGACCCGCGCCCCGTACTCGCCCTGCGACAGCGCGCCGATGGACGGCTCGGCGTTGCGCACGATGGTGGTGGTGTGGTTGTCGACGTCGAACGAGATCATGACCGCCACGCGGGCGCCGTGCGGCCAGGCGGCGGGCTGCAGGCTGCGGCCGGCGGTCACGCGGCCGGCGATGGCCCGCACCTCGTCGACGCCGAGGTGGAGGCCGGGCTGGCGCGACTGGGCGCCGGCCCCGCCGGCCAGCAGGCCCGCGGCCAGCAGCCCGACGGCGCCGGCGGCGGCTGTTCTTGCGATGCGCGTGCAGGTCATGGTCGTTGCTCCTCGCCCTCGGGCTGGTGGTACAGGCCGACGTCGTCGAACCACAGCGTGCCCGCCGTGCCGGCCGGCACGGAATCGACGTCGACGATGAAGATGACGGCCTCGATCTCGTCGAGGTCGAGGCGGCCGTCGGTCGCGGGGTCCCGCGACCGCAGGCGGCCGAAAGGGACGGTCAGCCGTTGCCACGCGGGGGTCGCCTTCAGCGAGGCCGACCACCACTCGCTGCCCTCGGACGACCGCGGATTGCGGTCGCGGAGCTGGACCCACAGGCGGTACTCGCCGTCGGACCGCAGGGACAGCGCAAGCCCGGCGTAGCTCGAGAGATCCCGCGGCCCGCGGCTCGTCAGCGCGACGTACGGCGACGGCGTCGCGCGCGTCCGCGGGCCGAGCCGGTAGGCGACCCGGGCGGCGGCACTGTCCGCCCCGCCGCCGCGCGGCTCGATCGACACGGCGATGGATGACGTGGGATCGGACGCCGGCACGAAGATCGAGCCGTTCTCGAACCGGTCCAGGTACGCGGCGGCGGCGACGGCCGGCGGGGGCGGGGCCAGCGCGGCGCGCGCCCGCCGCCGGCGGCTCTCGGCGTCGTCGAACACGTAGATCGGGTTCGACAGGATCCAGGGCACGTCCCACCCGGGCAGGCTCACCTCGACCCGGTAGACGCCGCTGCCCGCCGCCGTTGCCGCGACCGCGCCGTTCCCGGCCGCCACGACGGCGCCGTCCTTCAGCAGGCTGAACCGTGCGCGTGCGCCGCCCGCGCCGCCCGCGCGCAGCGTGAGCGCCGGATGCGGCGGGACGGTGTCGCCCATCGTCCACGTGCGGTCGCCGCGCTCGGCGGCGAAGACGAAGCCGTTCGCGGGGGCAATGGCGTCGATGCCGACGAACAGGCGTCCCTGGGCCAGGGCATCCACGATCGCGCCGCTGTCGCGGGCGGCGTCGCCGGTCAGGGGGGCATCCAGCAGCACGTGGTTGCGGACCACGCCGAAAACGGCTTCGTAGGACGGCAGGCGCGTGTGCGCGTCGGCCCCGGCGATGCCCGCGACGTGACGCCGGCTCAGGAGCTCGTCCCACAGCGCCAGGGCGGCCGGTCTCGTCAGCAGTCGAGCGAGCGCGTGCCCGCTTCGCAGCGGGTAGACGAACAGGCTGGAGAGCAGGCTCAGGCGCGGCGCCGAGCGCCACTGCGTGTCGCCGTTGAGCACCTCGAGGCCCCACCCTCCGGGCAGCGCGCGCGCCTTCCAGCGGAGGTCCTCCCGGGGGCTGGTCGGGTGCGCGACCAGCGCCGTGCCGCCCAGCTCCGCGACGTCCCGCAGCACGTCGGCCGCGGTGGGCGGGAAGCGATAGCCGGGCTCGTCGAGGCCGAGCGCGAGCAGGTGGCCGGCGTGCGTGGAGATCTCGGTGCCCACGATCAGCAGCAGGTCGCCCGCGTAGCCTTCCGCCGGCTTGGCGCCGAACGTGTTGTGATCGGTCACGACGACGAAGTCCAGCCCGGCGCGCCGGGCCGCGGCCGCGACGTGCTCCACGCTGCCCGCGCCGTCGGAGTGCGTGGTGTGCACGTGGACCGCGCCGACGACCTCGGTCCCGCGGCCCAGGGGCGCCGGCGGGCGGCCGGCGGCGGTGTCGGGGGGCCGGGCGGCCAGCGCCCAGGCGCCGAGCCCGACCGCGGCCGCCGCGGCGGCCAGCAGGGGCAGCCGGGCCCGGCGGGGATTCCTCATGGCTCGGCCCCATCGTACAACGGGCCCGCGGGCGGCTGGCCCGCGGGATCACCTGGCGCGCCGGTCGTAGGCGAGCGCCGCCTCGAGCCGCGCCGGCTCCGAGGTGCGGAGGGCGGCCCACAGGTCGCCCACCTGCTGGAGGCGGGTGAAGATGGATCGCACCGTGAAGTCGGCCGGGTCGAGGCCGCCCCGCGCGCCCTCGCGCACCTCCCGCCAGGTGAGCGGCGTGGACACGCCGGCGAACGCGCTCGCGCGGGCGCTGTAGGCGGCCGCCAGCGTCTTGCCGTAGATGTTCTGGAGATAGTCGATGTAGACGGCGCCCGCGCGGCGGCGCCGCACGGTGCGCTCGACGGTGGCCGCGTCCGGGTGCCGGCCGGCGACGACGGTGGCCACGATCTGGCAGAAGATCTGGCCGGCCTCGTAGGGCGTGCCGGGCGGCAGCGGGATGTGGATGTGCAGGCCGCTCGCGCCGGACGTCTTCGGAAAGCTGGGCGTGCCCAGCGTCTCGAGCTCGTCGTGCAGCCAGCAGGCGACGTCGAGCACTTGCGCGAACGGGGTGCCGGGCGGCGGATCGAGGTCGAGGGCGACGTGGTCCGCCGCGGTGAGCGAGGGCAGGCGGGAGAACCAGGGATCCTGGGAGATGACGGCGAGCTGGGTCATGTAGGCCAGGGTCTGGAGCTGGCCGCCGACCAGGTACGGCACCTCCGAGCCGGCGGTCTCCGCGTGCTCCCGCACGCTCGCCGCCCGCACGCCGTCGGGCAGCGTGTCCGGGGCCCGGTGCTGGTAGAACGACTTGCCGCGCACGCCGTTCGGGAACCGCTTCATGACGAGCGGCCGGTCGGCGACGACCGGCAGCAGGTACGGCGCGATGCGCAGCGTGAAGCGGAGCAGCTCGCCCTTGGTGATGCCCGGCTCGGGCCAGAACACCTTGTCGAGATTGCCGACCGGCACGCGCGCCCCGTCCGGCAGCACGAGCGTGCCCCGCGCCCGCCGCTGCTCGAGGTCCGCGACCGTGTCGAGCAGCCTCCCCAGCGCGGGGTCCGGCGGCGCTGCCGGGCCGCCCGTGGCCGGCTCGCCGGCGCGCAGGCGGAGATAGACGGGGTGGCGCAGCAGACCGTCGAAGGTCCACTCCGTGAACCTGACCTCCGCGACCAGCACGGGCCGGACCCAGTGGTGCCCCCCGCCCGCGGCCGGCGGGTCCGCGAACGGCGGCCGGTCCACGGCAAGCTCGGCCAGACGGGCGGCGATGCGTTCCAGGTCGGCCTGCGTGAAGCCCGAGCCCACCTGTCCCGCGAAGACGAGCGGCGGCGTCGGGGTCGCCGCCGGCCGCGGGTCGGCCGCGGCGGCCGGGTCGGCCGTGGGCCGGTGGCCCAGCAGGAGCGCCCCGAATCCCGAGCGCGCGCCCGCGGGATCGGTCCAGCCGCCGACGACGAACTCGGCCGTGCGCGTGAACTTGAGCTTGCGCCACGCGGCGTGCCGCCGGCCGGCCAGGTAGCGCGACTGCGGCTCCTTGGCGACGAGCCCCTCCCAGCCGAGGCGCTCGGCGCGGCGGCGCAGCCGGCCGCCGCCCCCGGTGGTGCTGGCGGTCACGCGCAGGGTGCGCGACCCGGTACGCCGCAGGCGCGCCTCGAGCCGCCGCCGCCGCTCAGCGAAGGCGCACGCGCGCAGGTCGTCCGCGCCGTCGCGCAGCAGGTCGAAGGCGATGAACGCCACCGGGACGGTCTGCGACGAGCGCCGCGCCGTCGCGCCGCGCCGCTGCAGGCGGCCCTGGAGGTGCTGGAAGCCGAGCGGCGTGCCGCGTCCGTCGACGGCGACGATCTCGCCGTCGATCAGCAGCGGCCCGTCGAGGCGCCGGGCGAACCTCGCGAGGGGCTCGGCCACGTCCGGGAACTCGCCGGTCTTGTCGTTGCCCCGGCGCGAGAAGATGCGCACGAGCGGCCCGTCCGGGCCGTCGGGCTCCACGTGGACGAGCGCCCGGATACCGTCGTACTTCGGCTCGAAGATCAGGTCGGGCCGGGCCAGGATGCGGTCGTGGGATGCCGCGTCCGCGAGCTCGGCGAGCATCGGACGCACGTCGGCGGGCGACTCGCGCCACGCGGTGGCTCCAGGCAACTCTTCCCAGAATACACGGCGCCGGGGTGGGGAAGTTCCGGCTGGCGCCGATAAACTGGACAGGTCATGGCGGCACGCCCCACCTGGAAGGGTTTCCTGAAAGTGAGCCTCGTCACGGTGCCGGTGCGGGTCTTTCCGGCCACCAACACCGCGGCGTCGATCCACTTCAATCAGCTCCACGCGGAGTGCCAGTCGCGGATCCAGCAGCGGAAGTGGTGCCCGGCATGCGACCGGCAGGTCGACAAGACCGAGATCGTGAAGGGCTTCGAGTTCGAGAAGGGGCGCTACGTCGTGATGGAGGACGACGACATCGCCAAGGCGCGGCCCGAGTCCACGCGCATCATCAACCTCCTGCGCTTCGCGGAGATGGAGACGATCGACCCCATCTACGTCGAGCGGCCCTACTACCTGGCGCCCGACGGCAAGGTGGCCGCCGAGGCGTTCGGGGTGTTGCGCGAGGCGCTGCGCGGCAAGGCCGGCATCGGCAAGCTGGCCCTCTCGGGGCGCGAGAACATCGTGGCGGTGCAGCCGCGTGACCGCGGCCTCGCGATGTTCACGCTGCGGCCCGCGGAGGAGGTGCGCCGGATGTCGGCCATCGAGGAGCTCGACCAGATTCCCGAGGAGGCGAGCGCGGCCGAGGTGCAGCTCGCGCGGCAGGTCATCGCGAACTTCGAGGGCGGTCTCGACCTCACCGAGTTCACGGACGAGTACCAGGCCGAGCTGCGGCGGATCATCGACGCCAAGGTCGCCGGCGAGCAGGTCGTGGTGGCCGAGGACGAGGCGCCGGCCAAGGTGATCGATCTCATGGAGGCGCTGCGGAAGAGCCTCGACTCGGTGGGCAAGGCGAAGAAGAAGCCGGCCAAGGCGACGGCCGGCGCGAAGCGCGGCGGCCGGGCGGCCCCGCGGCGCAGCCGGCGCGCGTGACCGCCGCTCCACGCGGCGCCAGGGTCGGCGGCGGGTCAGGGGCGGCGCAGGTCGAAAGCGGCCATCTGCCGAGCGTTGCGCACCAGCAGCCGCCCTTCCGCGAGCGCCGGCACGTTCCAGGTCTTGCCCGTGATGGCGGCCGAGCGCGCCACCTCCTCGTGGCCCGCCGGCGTCGCCCGCACCAGCACGAGGTCGCCCCGCTCGGTGAGGACGACCAGCCGGCCGTCGGCCAGCAGGAGCTGGCCGTAGCCGTAGCGCCCACCCTTCCACTGCAGCTCGCCGGTCGCTGCGTCGACGCAGGCGAGGATGGACTCGTCGAATCCGTAGATGTAGCCCTCGTGCAGGACGGCGCTGCTGAAGCGGTTCTTCATGCGCTGGTTGCGCCAGATCTCGCGAGCGGCGAGCAGTCCGCCCTCGCGCGCCACCTCGACCACGGCCGCGCCGTGACCGTAGCCTGCCGAGAGAAAGACGCGGTCGCCGCCGAGCACGATCGGCTGCGCCATGCTGGGCACGGTCGGCGTCACCCACGCGTAGTCCCACAGCAACGTCCCGTCGTCGACGCGCAGGCCGACCGCGCGTTCCGCGGTCACCGTCAGGATCTGCCGCACGCCGGCCAGCGTCACGGTCATCGGCGAGGTGTAGGCCTGGACGTCGTCGAGCGCGTGCCACGCGACGTTGCCCGTGCCCCGCTCGTACGCCGCCACCGACCAGCCGCCGGCGCCGCCGGGCTGCACGACCACGAGATCGTCGACGACTAGCGGCGAGGCCGACATGGCCCAGGTCAGGTTGTCCGCGCCCGCGTCGCGCAGAATGTCCCGCTGCCAGAGCGCGTCCCCGGTGGCGGCGTCGAGCGCCCACAGGCGGCCGGTCGCCCCCAGCGCGTAGACGCGGCCCGCGTGCCAGGTGGGCGTCGCGCGCGGTCCGGGGCCGCCCATGGCCTCGGCGAAGCGCGCGTCCCAGCCCTGGGTCCAGAGTTCGCGGCCGGTGGCGGCGTCGTAGGCGACGACCACTTCCTGCTGCCGGCGCTGCTCGATGGTGAACGCGCGTCCCTCGGCGACGACGAACGAGGCGTACCCGCCGCCGATCGGCTGCGACCAGAGCGGCTCGAGCCCGGACGCCGGCCAGCTCGTCAGGACGGGCGTCTGCGTGTACCGACCGTCCCGCCGGGGACCCCGGAAGTCGGTCCAGTAGACGTCGGCGGGAGGCGCCGGATCGGCGGCGCCGCCGGCGCCTGCCGGCGCCGACGCGGGCCGCGGGCCGGCCGGCAGCAACCGCGAGTAGTGCTGGGAGCGGTTCAGCTCGAGCGCGTCGAAGTGCTCGTCCACGTCGCCGAACGACACGATGGGCAGCACGCCGCTGCCCGCCAGCTCGATGCGCAGATCGGCGAACACGACGAGGAGACCGGCCGCGAAGACGACCAGCGCGACCACCGCGGCGAGCGCCGTCAGGATCAGTTTCACTTGGCCACCCCATCCCGCGCCTTCGCGTTGAGGCACGCGAAGAAGCGGTCCATCATCATTTTCGACACGCTGCCGAGCAGCCGCTGGCCGACCCGGGCGATGGTGCCGCCCACGGTCGCCTTGCCGGCCACCGCGACGCTCGTCCGATCGCCGCCGTCGGTCTCCGCCAGCGTGACCGACGCCGACCCGCTGAGGAAGCCGGGCTTGCCCTTGCCCTCGACCACGAGGGTGTAGCTGGCCGGCTCCTGCTTCTCCGCTATCCGCACGGTTCCCTGATAGCGGCCGGTGATGGCGGCGATGCCGATCGTCAGCGTCGCCCGGTAGGTGTCCGGGCCGGTCGGCTCCATCGATTCGCAGCCGGGCAGGCAGCCGGCAATCGCCTCCGGATCGATCAGCAGGTCCCAGACTCGCTGGCGGGGGGCGTCGAAGAGGTACGTCGCAGAGACTTCCATCGGGGAAAGGATACAGAGATCCGTCGGGAGTCTGCGCCGTACAACGGTGCGGACTCCGCAAGGCGCGCCTCGGCGGGAGCGACGCGGGGCTGTGGGGTCCCCGCAAGCGGACGCCGGCGGTTCGGGGCGCAGCCTGTTTGATTGACGCCTCGCGGGGATCACCCGGCGGCATCCGCCGCCGGCGGGACTGCCCGGCGCCGCGCGGGCCTGCGCGCGGGCAGGCTGTTCAGGTGCCGGGCGAGCGCGGCCAGGCTCGCCAGGTTGTGGACCGGGAGAAAGTCGTCGATGGCCGGCAGCGCGGCCTGCATGCCGCGCGTCAGCGGCAGGTAGTCGGGCGATCCGAGCAGCGGATTGAGCCAGACGAGCCGTTGGCACGAGCGCTGCAGGCGCGCCATCTCGGCGCGCAGCACCTCCGGCTCGCCGCGGTCCCAGCCGTCGGAGATCAGGAGCACGATCGGGCCCTGGCCGCGCACGCGCCGCGCCCACTCGACGTTGAAGGTCCGCAGCGCGGCGCCAATGCGCGTGCCGCCGCCGAAGTCGTCGATCTTGCGCGGCAGGGCGGGCACCACGGCGTCCGCGGCGCGCGCCGCGAGCTCGTGGGTGATGCGGGTGAGGCGCGTCGCGAAGGCGAACGACTCGACCCGGCCCAGCCGTCCGCCGCCCGTGAGCGCATGGACGAAGTGCAGCAGCATCCGGCTGTAGCGCTCCATCGAGCCGCTCACGTCGCACAGCAGGATCAGCGGCCGCCGCCGCGTCTTCCGCCGTCGCCCCGGCAGGTCGATCAGCTCGCCGCCGTAACGCATGTTGGCTCGCACCGCCCGCCGCAGGTCGAGCGCGGGACCCCGCCCGGCGGTCCAGCGCTTCGATTGCCGCTCGCCGAGCTCCCAGTCGAGCTCGGCCATCATTTGCTCGGCGGCGGACACCTCGTCGGCGGTGAAGTGCTCGAAGTCCTTCGCGTAGAGCGCCTCGCGGTCGCTATAGCTGAGTACCGCCATCCGTTCCACGCGGTAGCCGGGCTGCCGGCCGTCGTCGCCGCCCTCCCCGTCGGCGCCCGGGGGCGCCTCCGACTCGTACTCCGGCGCGCCGGAGCGGCGCGTCTCGCCCATGGCGCTGAGGTCCGTCGCCGTCCAGTCGCCGTGCGGCCGCCGCCAGAAGACGCGGAAGGCCTCGTCGAACAGCGCCAGATCGTCGACGCGGTGCACCAGCAGGCTCCGCAGCGTGTGGTAGAAGTCCGAGCGCCGTCCCACGTCGACGTGCGCCAGCGCGGCCGCGATGTCCCGCGTCCGGCCCGCCTGCACGTCGAGGCCCAGCCGGTGGAGCAGCCGCGTGAAGTGGACCAGGTTGTGGAGCAGATAGGACATGGACGGGCTTCCACCAGACGGGGCCTTGCCCCGCACCCCCGGCGTCCGCTTGCGGGCTCAGCCGCGCGCGGGGGGCGTCGGTCCGGACGCGCGCGCGCCCGGCGTCCTGGCGCGGTTCAGCATGTCCTGGATGCGGTCGCCGCGCAGGTTCTGCATGTCCTCCTGCGTCTTGAGCACGATGCCGAGGGTGCGCTCGATGGTGGCGGCGTCGAGCTCCCGCCTGTCGAGGGCGACGAGCGCCGCCACCCAGTCGAGCGTCTCCGACACGCCGGTCACCTTGTACAGCTCCGCCTGGCGCAACTCCTGCACGAAGCCGGTGACCTGCGCGGCGAGCGTCGCGGGCGCGTCGGGCACCCGGGTCGCGATGATCTGCAGCTCCTTGTCGAAGCTCGGGTAGTCGATCCAGGCGTAGACGCAGCGCCGCTTGAGGGCGTCGTGCAGCTCGCGCGTCCGATTCGAGGTGATCACGACGACCGGCGGCGACGACGCCCGGATGGTGCCGAGCTCCGGAATCGTGATCTGGAAGTCGGAGAGCAGCTCCAGCAGGTAGCCCTCGAACTCCTCGTC
The DNA here is from genome assembly GCA_964569405.1 of uncultured Vicinamibacteraceae bacterium. Classification (GTDB taxonomy): domain Bacteria; phylum Acidobacteriota; class Vicinamibacteria; order Vicinamibacterales; family UBA8438; genus JAAXGX01. The sequence continues at coordinate 13,859 of CAZMWA010000023.1, forward strand.
CGCCCGGTCGAGCTCGTCGATGAGCAGCACCGGCGGGCGCGGGCGGCCGTCCCGCAAGGCCTGCAGCAGCGGCCTCTCGATGAGGAAGTCGGGACCGAACAGCTCCCCGGCGCGCGCGTGCCGGTCGCCCGCCGGGGCGCCCCCGGACTCGGCGAGGCGGATCTCGATGAGCTGCCGCGCGTAGTTCCATTCGTACACGGCGTGGTTGACGTCGAGTCCCTCGTAGCACTGCAGGCGAATCAGGTCGGCGCCGAGCGCCGCCGAGAGCACCTTGGCCACCTCGGTCTTGCCGACCCCCGCCTCGCCCTCCAGCAGCAGCGGGCGCGCGAGCTTCAGCGCGAGGTAGATGGACGTCGCGAGGCCGTCGTCGGCGATGTACCGCTGCTCGGCGAGCAGGCGCCTGAGCTCGTCGATGGATGCGGGTGTCGATGCAGACATGATCGCTGGGACGGTGCATGATATCAACTTGATCGACGAGAGCGCACTGGCCCGCATGGAGGATCCGCGGGTGCAGGCGCGTCTCGGACCGATCATCGAAGCGGGGGAGGCGGCGACTTGCGCAATCATCGATCTCGAGGTGCTCTACTCAACGCGCAATCAGTCCGACCACGCGCGCACGCGGACGCGTCGACAACTCGCCTACCGGCACGTGGCGTTGACAGAGGCGATCTTCCGGCGGGCCGTTGAGGTCCAGGGACTGCTGGCCGGCCGCGGGCGCCATCGCCTGCCGATACCGGACCTGATCATCGCCGCCACGGCAGAGACGGCGGGCATGACCGTCCTGCACTACGACGCGGACTTCGACACCATCGCGGCAGTCACGCGGCAGCGGATGGAGTGGGTGGTGCCGCGGGGCTCGCTGTGAGCTCCTGGCCCGCCAATCGTCGCCTGACGGCTCCGCTCGGCGCCCAACCAACCCTGCAGGAGTCCGCGCCGTTCTACGGCGCAGACTCCTGGCCGGCCCGCTCCGCGGCGGCCGCGAGGGCGCGCCGGACGTAGACCGGGGCGACCGCCTTGCGGTACTCGCCCGACGCGAAGACGTCGCCGAGCAGATCGTCGCCGAGGTCCCCGCCGACGGCCGCGGCCGCCTCCGCGAACGCCGCGTCGGACAGCGGCTTGCCGGTCAGCGCCTGCTCGACGGCACCGCAGCGCAGCGGCGCGGGCACCAGCCCGCCGATGGCGACGGACGCGTGGGAGCAGACGGTCTCGCGGCTCGCGCCCGGCGCGAGGACGGTGCGCCAGCCGCCGCCGGCGCCGGTGGTCAGCGCGGCGGCCACGCCGATGACCGCGTAGCGCGAGGCGGGATGGGCGAACTTGACGTAGGCCGAGCCCTGGGACTGCCCGGCGGTCGGGATGCGGATGGCCGTCAGCAGGTCGTCCGCGCCGAGCGTCGTCGTCATCACGCCCTGGAAGAAGCCGTCGATGCCGACCGGCCGTTCGCCGTGCGGGCCGGCGATGTCCAGCGTCGCGCCGAGCGCCTGCAGCACCGTGGGGAGGTCGGAGGCCGGGTCGGCGTGCGCGATGTTGCCGCCGATGGTGCCGCGGTTGCGCACGGCGGGGTCCCCGATCTGGCCGGCCGCCTCGGCCAGCGCCCGGGCATGCTGCCGGACGTCGGCGGAGGCGGCGATCTCGGCATGGGTCGTCAGCGCCCCGATGCGCAGCGTGCCGCCGTCGACGGAGATGCCGCGCAGCTCGGCGATGCGTCCGATGTCGATGACGGCCGCCGGCGCGGCGAGTCGGAGCTTGAGCAGCGGGATCAGGCTGTGCCCGCCGGCGAGCAGCTTCGCGCCCGGATGCTCGGCGAGCAGCCGGCCGGCCGCGGCCACCGAGTCCGCCCGGTAGTAGTCAAAGTCGGCAGCAAACATGACTCAGCTTCCCTTCGCTTCCTGGATGGCGCGCCAGACCCGCTCCGGCGTGAACGGCATGTCGATCCGGGTCACGCCCAGCGGCCTGAGCGCGTCCATGACGGCGTTGTAGACGGCGGCGGTCGAGGCGATGGTGCCGGCCTCGCCGATGCCCTTCACGCCGAGCGGATGGTGCGGCGACGGCGTCACCGTCGAGATGACGTCGATCGGCGGCAGGCCGTCGGCGCGCGGCAGGGCGTAGTCGAGCAGCGATCCGGTGACGAGCTGTCCGCTCTCGTCGTAGGCCGCGCCCTCCCAGAGCGCCTGGCCGATGCCCTGCACGACGCCGCCGTGCACCTGGCCCTCCACGATGACCGGGTTGATCTGCGGCCCGCAGTCGTCGAGCGCCGTGTAGCCGGTCAGCTCGACGTGCCCGGTGGCCGCGTCCACCTCGACGACCGCGAGGTGCGCGCCGTAGGGGAAGACGAAATTCGGCGGATCGTAGAAGGTCGACGCCTCGAGGCCGGCCTCCATGCCCTCGGGCAGGTCCCACGCGACGTTGGCCATCAGGGCGACGTCCTGGATGGTCTTCGCCTTGTCCGGCGACCCCTTGACGAAGAACTTGCCGTCCTCGTACTCCATGTCCTCGACGGACGCTTCGAGCAGGTGCGCCGCCAGCACCTTCGCCTTGTCGCGGATCTTGCGCACCGCCACGGCGAGCGCCGCCCCGCCGACCGCGGTGGTCCGGCTGCCGTAGGTGCCCCAGCCCATCGGCGTGGCGTCGGTGTCGCCGTGGACGATCTTCACGTCGCCCGCGTCGACGCCGATCTCGCTGGCGACGATCTGGGCGAAGGTCGTCTCCTCGCCCTGGCCGTGCGGCGACGCGCCGATGAAGACGTGCACCTTGCCGGTGGGGTGGACGCGCACGATGGCGCTCTCCCACAGCCCGCCCTGGAAGCCGATGGCGCCGGCCACCTGCGACGGTCCGAGGCCGCAGATCTCGACGTAGGACGAGAGGCCCAGGCCGAGGTACTTGCCGTTTGCGGGCCCCGCCTTCTGCTTCTCGCGCAGCGCCGGGTAGCCGGTGTGCTCGAGCAGCTTCTCGAGCGCGCCGGGGTAGTCGCCGCTGTCGTAGTTGAGCGTGGTGACCACCTCGTGGCCGTCGTCGAACTTCGGGATGAAGTTCCTGCGGCGCACGTCGGCCGGGTCCAGCTCCAGCTTGTGCGCGAGCATGTCGATGAGCCGCTCGAGCATGAACGTCGCTTCCGGCCGGCCGGCGCCGCGGTACGCCTCCACCGGGACGCCGTTGGTGTAGATGCCGTAGACGTCCTCCTTGAGCGCCGGGATGTCGTAGCAGCCCGACAGCATCAGCCCGTGCAGGATGGTCGGGATGCCGGGGGCGGCCGTCGACAGGTAGGCGCCCATGCCCGCGCGGACCGTGCACCGCAGGCCGGTGATCCTGCCGTCCTTCGTGGCCGCCAGCTCGACGTCCTGGACGTGGTCGCGGCCGTGCGTCGTGGCCTCGTAGTTCTCGCTGCGGGTCTCGGTCCACCGCACCGGACGCCCCAGCATCTTCGAGCAGAAGACCGTGACGAAGTCGGCGGGGTAGGCGGCAATCTTGCTCCCGAAGCCGCCGCCCACCTCGGGGGCGATGACGCGCAGCTTGTCCTCCGGCACGCCGGTGACGACCGAGCACAGGAAGCGGACGATGTGCGGGTTCTGGGTGGTGTTCCAGAGCGTCAGCTCGCCGCTGGCGCGGTTGTACTGGGCCACCGCGCCGCGCGTCTCCATCGCGTTCGGAATGAGGCGCTGCTGGAGGATGCGCTCCTTGATGACGATGCCGTCGGTCTCGGCGGCGGCGAACGCCGCGTCGACGTCGCCGCCGGCCACCGTCCAGTGGAACGCCTGGTTCCCCGTGATGTCGTCGCCGTTGAGGTCCTTGCCGTGGAGCTGCGGCGCGTCCGCCCCGGCCGCCTGCTCGGGGTCGGTGACGGCGGGGAGCGGCTCGTAGTCGACCTCGATCAGCTCCAGCGCGTCGTGCGCCTGGTGCAGCCGCTCGGCCACCACCACCGCCACGATGTCGCCGGTGTAGCGCACGATGTCCTTGGCGATGCACGGATAGGGCGCGATCTTCAGGCCGGCGTCGGGCAGCAGCCAGGCGCACGGCATCGGCTGCAGGGCGCCCTCGGTGTCGCTGCCGGTGTAGACGGCGACCACGCCGGGCGCCGCGGCGGCCGCGCTCGTGTCGATGCGGGTGATGCGGGCGTGCGCGTGGCTGCTGCGGAGCATCACGGCGTGCGCCATGCCGGGCAGCCTGATGTCGGCGGTGTACGTGGCGCTGCCCGTGATCAGGCGCGGATCCTCGCGGCGGCGGATTCCGGAGCCGAAGATTCTGCTGCTCATCGCTGTGTCTCCGTTACTTGCGGTCCGCCACCGCTCCCGCCGCGTCCTGCACGGCGCGCACGATGTTCTGGTAGCCGGTGCAGCGGCACAGGTTGCCCTCGAGCCCGTGGCGAATCTCCGCCTCGCTGGGCGACGCGTTCGTCCGCAGCAGCTCGTGGGCGGCCAGGATCATCCCGGGCGTGCAGAAGCCGCACTGCAGGCCGTGCTTGTTCCAGAAGCTCTCCTGCAGCGGATGCAACTGCTCGCCGTCCGCCAGCCCCTCGATCGTCGTGACCTCGGCTCCGTCGGCCTGCACGGCCAGCGTGGTGCAGGACTTGGCCGCCACGCCGTCGATGAGCACGGTGCAGGCGCCGCACTGGCTCGTGTCGCAGCCGACCTTCGTGCCGGTCTGCTCGGCAAGGGTCCGGATGAAGTGGACCAGCAGCAGTCGGGGCTCGATCTCGTGTTCGTGCCGGCGGCCGTTCACCGTGATGCTCACGGGGACTTTCACACGTCACCTCCCAGGGGACCGGATTATATCGCCCGGCGGCGAGCCCCCGCCACTCCCGAGTCCTGCTATCCGCCCCCGTAGCGGTCGGCCAGTTCCTGCTTCGCGTCGGCGCCGAGCAGATCGTTGAACCGGTCGAACTCGAACAGCCCGTCCTGCTGCCCCGCGCTGCCGCCCTCGGCCTGCAGCCGGCCGTACGCCGTCTCCAGCGCGCGGGCGGCGGCGAGCAGGCCGGTCAGGGGGTACAGGATCAACTGGAAGCCGAGCGCCGCCAGGTCTTCCCGCGACCGCAGCGGCGTGCGGCCCCGCTCGACCATGTTGGCCACGGTCGGCCGCGGCGCCCGCCGGCCGACGGCCGCCAGCTCCGCCGGCGACCGCGGCGCCTCGACGAACGTGGCGTCGGCGCCGGCCCCCCGCGCCGCTTCCGCCCGCGCCAGCGCCTCGTCGAGGCCGCCGTCGGCAATGGCGTCCGTGCGGGCCACGATGAAGAAGTCGCGGTCGCGCCTGGCGTCGACGGCGGCGCGTATCCTGGCGAGGTACTCGGCGCGCGCGACCACCCGTTTCCCGCGCATGTGCCCGCACCGTTTCGGCCACTGCTGGTCCTCGAGAAAGCAGCCGGCGGCGCCGGCCGCGATGAGCTCGTCGACCGTCCGCACCACGTTCAGGGGATTGCCGTAGCCGGTGTCGGCGTCCACGATGATGGGGATGTCGACGCTGCGGCAGATGCAGCGGGCGCGCTCGACGACCTCGGTCTGCGTCAGCAGCCCCAGGTCCGGCTCGCCGATGTGCGTCGCCGACACCGCGTAGCCCGAGACGAACGCGAGCTCGAAGCCGGCGCGTGCCGCGAGCTGCGCCGACAGCGCGTCGTAGACGCCGGGAAAGACGGCCGTCCCGGCCCGCTCGAGCACGGCGTGAACGCGTGTGGGCATGGCCTGGCTTACTCCGCCTCCGTCAGCGCCGCCGCGAACGGCGCCAGATCGCCGGCGACCGCAGGGTGCGGCGTCAGGCCGAGCAGGCGGCTGACGAGCGGATACACGTCGACCGCCTTCACGGGCGGGAGCGTGACGCCCGGCGCGATGCCCGGGCCGGCCGCCAGGAAGATGCCGTGCATCTCCGGAAGCTGCGGGTCCCAGCCATGCATGCCGGGGCGCAGCAGCAGGCGCACCCGCTCGACGACGCGCCGGAAGCCCACCAGCCCGAGCCCTTCCGGAATGACCAGGATGTCGCCTATGCGCGGGGTGCCGCGGACATGCAGCCGCGCGGGGATCTCCTCGCGCAGGTAGGCCCGGGCATGCGTCAGGCCCGCGTTCAGCTCGTCGCGCAGCGCCCGGCTGCGCGCCGGCGCGCCGACGTGCACGCTCATCGCCGGGCCGGCGGCCACGAGCCGCACCCCGCGGAGGTCGGCAACGTCCGGCAGCACGGTCAGGCGCTGCGGATCGGGCGCGGCCATCCCGTGGTCGGACACGACGACCAGCGCGACGCGGGCGGCGTGCGGCAGCGCGTCGACGCCGTCCAGCAGGCGGCCCAGCAGCCGGTCGGCCGCCTCGACGCTCCGGCGCATGCCCGGCGCGTCGGGGCCGAGGTTGTGGCCCGCGCCGTCGACCAGCGAGAAGTAGAGCGTGACCAGGTGCGGGCGCTCGCGTTCCGGCAGGGCGAGCCATGCGAGCACCTGCGCTATCCGCTCGGGGTTCGGCACGCCGCCGTCGTAGGGGCGCCAGTGGCTCGGGCGGACGCCGCCGATGGCGGCTTCCGTGCCGGGGAAGAAGAACGCCGCCGTCACCATGCCCTGCAGCTCGGCGGTGACCCAGATGGGCTCGCCGCCCCACCACGAGCCGTCCCCGGGATCGTCGTCGTCGCGAAAGTCGAACTCGTCGTCGCGCAGCGGATCGTAGAAGCGGTTGCCGACGATGCCGTGCGCCTCCGGATAGAGCCCGGTGGCGAGGGAGTAGTGCCCTGGAAAGGTCACCGACGGAAAGACCGTGACGAGCCCGTCCGCGCGCGCGCCGCGTGCCGCCAGACGCTCGAAGCCGGGGGTGTGGAAGCGGTCGAGGTAGTCGGGCCGGAAGCCGTCGAACGACACGAGCACGACGTACGGGCGGCCGCGGACGGCGGGGTCGTTGACCCCGCCCGAGCCGGCGGCGGCGCGGACGGTCCCGGACGGCGCGGGCGTCGCCGGCCCCGGCGGCGCGCCGCAGGCCGCGAGCAGTGCCGTCAGGATGCCGGCAGCCAGGAGGGTTGGTCGGGCGGCGATCGGAGCCGCGGGCGGCGACTTCCGGGCCGGCGCGGAGGCGCGCGGCGTCATTCGTCGTCCGGGTCGGCCGGGGCGCGCCGGCCGCGCAGATCGAGGGCGAGAATGTGCTGCCGGTCGCGGAGGTACAGCACGTCGCCCACCAGCGTCGGCGGCGTCCACGCGTTCGCCGTCAGCACGGGCGCGCGCGCGTGCACGTCGAGCCCCTCCGCGGTGACCGACGCCACGGCGATCTCGCCGTCCTCGTCGACGAGGACGAGCCTGCCGCCCGCGTGCAGGAACTGGGCGCGGGCGAAGCTCCGCTCCCGCCACACCTCCCGGCCGGTCGCGGCATCGAGCGCGGCCACGAAGGCCGGTCCGAAGTCGCCGGTGCTGCCGATGACCAGCCCGTCGATGCGCAGCGCATTGCCGAAGTGCAGCCGCATGCGGTTGTTGAACCACACCTCTTCGGGCGTGGTCCGATCGTCGACCCGCGACAGGCGGATCAGCCGGCTGCCGCCGCTGTAGCCGGACGACAGGAACAGGGCGTTGTCGTCGCCCCAGACCGGCATGCTGATGTTGAGGCCGAGCTCGTTCGGATGCGGATGGCTCCACAGGCGGCGTCCGCTGCGCGGATCGAGCCCCACCAGCTCCTGCTGGCCGAGCACCGCGAGCTGGTCCTGGCCGTCCACCGCGATCAGCACCGGGGAACCGGGCGCCAGGTCGAAGGCGGGGCTGCGCCAGACCGTCGCTCCGGTTTCCCGCTCGAGCGCCACCACCCCGCCGCCGCTGCCGCCCAGCGGCAGGATGACGGTGCGGCCGTACGCGATCGGGCTCGACGCGAACGCGTTGTACACGCCCACGTCGAACGCCTCGACGAGGTCGTGCGCCCAGCGCAGCTCGCCCGTCCGCTTGTCGAGGGCGTGGAAGCGGCCGTCGACGCCCACCGCGAAGACCAGGTCGCCGGCGATCAGCGGGGTGGAGTAGGGGCCCGGACCCGCGGCGTTCAGCCAGACGTCGAAGTACCCGTCGTGGAGCAGCGGCGCGTGGTAGGCGTGCCGCCAGCGCGTGGCCCCCGTCGCCGCGTCCAGCGCGACGACCACCTCGTCGTCGTCCTCGCGGTACATCGTGACCAGGAGGTCGCCGTCGGCGACGATCGACGAGTAGCCCTCGCCGAGCGGCCGGCTCCAGAGCCGGGCCGGCCCGTTCGCGCCCCACGCGGTCGCGGGTGGGGCGGAGTCGACCCGGAAGTTGCGCTGCGGGCCCCCGAGCTGGCGCCAGCCGTCCGCCTCCTGCCCGGCGCGAGCCGTGCCCGCGGGCCAGGCGCCGAGCAGCAGCGCAACGGCGACCGACAGCACGCGCCGCCGCGTCGTCCGCGACCCGTTCGGCATCGGTTTCATGGGGAGCAGTGCGTCAGGAGCGACCGGATGGGGTGAGTGAGGGGACTCGAACCCCCAACCTCCGGAGCCACAGTCCGGCGCTCCACCATTGAGCTACACTCACCGTCGAATGGACAAACCACAAGTCTAGCACGCGGCCCGCGGCCCGGCGGGCGCTAGAATAGACTGGATGCCGACCGAGACGGGGTCTCCAGCGCCCGTGCCGCAGCAGCCTGTCGGGATCAGCACGGATGCCGTCCAGGCGGCCCGTGTCATGGTCGACACGTTTCGCCTCCCGTCGCTGCGCAAGCCCGAGGACATCCTGGAGGGCATCCTCGACGGGCTCGCGACGCTCGTCAATCCGGACGCGGCGGGCGTGTACGTCGTCGACGGCCACGGCCGGAAGCTGCGCTACACCCTGGTGCGCGGCTGCGACTTTCCGGTCGCCCAGATGGAAGCGCCCTTCGACGGTCAGGGCGTCATCGGGAAGGTGCTCGCCACCGGCCAGCCAATCCAGATTACCGCCGACACGGCGCCGGAGGCGCTGGAGGGGCGCCCGTGCGCGCGCTCGCGGCTGCTGGTGCCCATCCTGAGCGCGACCAACCGGGTGCTGGGCGTGCTGGACGTGTGGTCGGACGATCCCGACGGCTACGGCGCCGAGGCGGCGGAGCTGCTCGCCACCTACGGGCTCGCGGTCGCCGGCACCATCGAGAGCGCCCGGCTGCAACTGGCCATGGTGGCCAAGCGCCGGCTCGACGGCGAGCTGGCCCTGGCGCGCCAGGTCATGGAGGGCCTGTTGCCGCGCACCACGCCCGACCTGGCGGGCTTCGACATCGCCGGTGCGCACGAGACGGCGCTGGTGGTCGGGGGCGACTACTACGAGTTCATCCCGATCGGCGACGACCGCTGGGGCGTGGTCATCGCCGACGTGGTGGGGAAGGGCATCGCGGCGGCGTTGCTGGCGGCGGCCATTCGCGCGTCGATCGCCTCGCTGGTCGGCTACGAGCTGGCGGTGCGCGCCATCATGCGGCGGGCCAACCGCTTCTTTCACAACTCGGTCGAGGACGGCAAGTACGTGACGCTCTTTTTCGCGTTCGCCGACGTCCTCGACCGCCGCCTGCTGTACTCGAACGCGGGCCACCTGCCGCCGATCCTGCTGCGCGCCGGCGGCGGGGTGGAGCTGCTCGACGAGGGCGGCGTGCCGCTCGGGCTCTTCGACGCGCCCCGCTACGTGGAGGGGCACGTGACCCTGGCAGACGGGGACCTGCTCGCGCTCTACACGGACGGCATCGTCGAGACGGCGGACGCCGACGACGCGCCGTACGGCATGGATCGCTTCGTGGCGGTGCTGCAGAAGTCGCGCGAGTCCAGCGCCAAGGAAATCTGCGACGCGGTCATGCGGGACGTGCGGCGCCACGGGTCGGTGGCGCGCCAGGACGACCGGACGCTCGTTGTCATCAAGGCGACCTGATCATGGTTCGATCGAACGCTCGCGGACCGCTCGCAACGGCGCTGCTCGTGGCCGGGTTGCTGCTCGCGGCACCGTCCCAGCCGGTGGCGCACGACATTCCCGGCGACGTCACGGTGCAGACGATCGTCGCGCCGCAGGGCGACCGGCTGCGCCTCCTCGTCCGCGTGCCGCTGGGCGCCATGCGGGACTTCATCTTTCCCCAGCGCGGGCCGGGCTACCTCGACATCCCCGCCGCCGGCAGCATGCTGCGCGACGCGCTGATGGTCTGGGTCGGCGACGAGCTGGAGGTGTACGAGGACGACCGGCGGCTCACGGACCAGCAACTGCGCGCCGTGCGCGTGTCGCTGCCGTCCGACCGGTCGTTCGCCAGCTACGAGGAAGCGCTGGCGCACGTGACCGGCCCCCCGCTGCCGCCCGAGACCGAGATCTTCTGGCAGCAGGCGATGCTCGACGCGCTGTTCGAGTACCCGATCCGCTCGGACGAGGCCCAGTTCTCCCTCGATCCGACGCTCGGGCGGCTCGGCATTCGCACCATCACGGTGCTGCGGTTCGTCCTGCCGGACGGCACCGTGCGCGCCTTCGAGTACTCCGGCAACCCGGGCCTCGTCCGGCTCGACCCGCGCTGGCACCAGGCCGCCCTGCGCTTCGTCGCCCTCGGCTTCGAGCACATCCTGGACGGCATCGACCACCTGCTGTTTCTCGCCTGCCTGGTGATCCCCTTCCGGCGGCTGCTGCCCCTGGCGGCCATCGTGACGGCGTTCACCGTGGCCCACTCGGTGACGCTCATCGCGTCGGCGTTCGAGCTGGCGCCCGACGCCCTCTGGTTCCCGCCGTTCGTCGAGACGATGATCGCCATGTCGATCGTCTACATGGCGTTCGAGAACATCGTGGGCGTCCAGTTGCAGCGCCGCTGGCTCATCACGTTCGGCTTCGGCCTCATCCACGGCTTCGGCTTCTCGTTCGCGCTGCGCGAGACGCTCCAGTTCGCGGGGTCGCACCTGCTCACGTCGCTGCTCGCGTTCAATCTCGGCGTCGAGCTCGGGCAGCTCTTGGTGCTGGTGCTGCTGGTGCCGGCCCTGAGCCTGCTGTTCCGCTTCGTCGTCGCCGAGCGGGTGGGGACGATCCTGTTGTCGGCCCTCGTGGCGCACACGAGCTGGCACTGGATGAGCGAGCGGGCCGCGCAGCTCAGCCAGTTCCCCTTCGAGTTCGCGTTGCCCGCGTTCGACCTCGCGCTGCTCGCGAGCGCCATGCGCTGGGCGATGCTGCTGCTGATCGTCGCCGGGCTGCTCTGGCTCATGTTCGCCGTGTTCCCGCAGCCCGGCGGCGGAGCCCGCGCCGCCGGCGCCGGGGCGCCCGCCGACAAGGCCGGCGGGGGGTAGCCGTTACCGTTCGTCCGCGGTCTCCGGGAGGGCCAGGGCGATGAGCTCCGGGACGCGGCTGCCGCCCACGGTCAGCGCGATGTACTGGCGGCCGCCGGACAGGTAGGTCATCGGCGTGCCGATGGCGCCGCCCGGCAGGTCGACCGAGGCGATCTCCGCGCCGCTCGCCTTGTCGTAGGCGACCAGGCGCGGGCCGCCGGCGGTGCCGCCGGCGGTCAGCGCGTGGATCAGCAGGGTCTTCGTCAGCACGGGGCCGACGCGCCCGCTGTCGCCGCCGAGGGGCGGCAGGTCCAGGTCGCGCAGCAGGGGCAGGTTGCGGATCCGGTCGCCGTCGCCCAGCGGCCGCATCCACGCGTGGTCGCCCGTGTTCATGTCGATGGCGGTCATGCGCGAGTAGGGCGGCTTGAAGAGCGGCAGCCCCTGCGGGAGCTGCGGGCGGTGGGTGAGGGCGCCGCGCGCCTCCAGCACCGCCAGGCTGGTGTCCTCGCCCGGCTCGGGCGCGCGGAAGTGCTTGACGGTGTAGCGGATGGCGGAGGGCACGTACAGCAGTCCGGTCTCGGGGTCGACGGCCGCGCCGCCCCAGCTGCCGGCGCTGAACCCGGGCCGCACGACGGTGCCCCGCAGGCTGTGCGGCGTGTAGAGCGGGCCGATGCGGTACGGCGCGACGGCCTCGATCGCCATCCGGCGTATCTCGGGCGTGAAGTCGACGAGATCGTCGATGGCCACGCCCTGGTAGTCGAACGGCGCCGGGCGCGTGGGAAACGGCTGGGTCGGCCACGGCACCTCGCCCTCGATGTCCGTGTCGGTCGGAACCGGCCGCTCCTCGATCGGCCACACCGGCTCGCCGGTCGCCCGGTCGAAGACGAACGTGAAGCCCTGCTTGGTGATCTGCGCCACCGCCCTGATCGGCCGGCCGTCCACGGTGACGTCGAGCAGGTTCGGGGCGGCCGGCAGGTCGTAGTCCCACAGCCCGTGGTGGACGATCTGGAAGTGCCAGACCCGCTCGCCGGTCTCCAGGTCCAGGGCCACGAGGCTCTCGGCGAACAGGTTGGCGCCGGGGCGGTGCCCGCCGTAGTAGTCGGGGGCCGCGGTGTTGAGCGGCAGGTAGATGTAGCCCAGCTCGGGGTCGATGCTCATCATCGTCCAGACGCCCACCTTGCCGGTCTCGCGCCACGAATCGCCGCCCCAGGTCTCGTTGCCGAACTCGTCGCCCTGCGGGATGGTGTGGAACGTCCAGCGCGTGCGCCCGCTGCGCGCATCGAACCCGCGCATCCAGCCGGGCGGCATCTCCCGGCGGTTGTTGTAGCTGGAGATCGACATCGGCGTGACGACGGTGTCCCCGAAGACGATGGGCGGGGACTGCACCGAGTAGAGCAGCGCGTTCAGCCAGTCGCGCTCGCCGCGCGTGGCGCGCGGGATGTCCTCCATGAGATCCAGCCGGCCGCCGTCGGCGAAGTCGGCGCACGGCCGCCCGGTCTTCGCGTCCACGCAGATCAGATAGCCGTTGCCGGTCCCGAAGAAGATCCGTTCGTCGGTCCGCTCCGGGCCGTTCGACCAGTAAGCCACGCCGCGCTGGTTCCAGCGCGCCGTCATGGTGGTCGTGCCCTCCTCGTAGCTCTTCGGGTTGAACACCCACAGCGTCTCGCCCGTCCGGGCGTCGACGGCGGCCGCCGCGGACGTGGGCGTGTTGATGAAGAGGCGGTCGCCGACCATCAGCGGCGTGGCCTTGAAGTTGGTGATGGTCGGCGGCTGCGCGTCGCGCCAGCGGTCCGGGTCGCGGCGGTTCAGCTCGTCGAAGACCTGCTCCGAGTCGGTGTGCAGCTCGGAGCCGCCGGGCAGCGTCACGCTCAGCACGGCGTCGGCGGAGCGCCAGCGCCAGGCAATCTCGAGGTCGGCGAAGTTCTCCCGATCGATCTGATCGAGGGGCGAGTACTTGGTGCTGCCGAGGTCGCCGCCGTAGGTCGGCCACTCGCCGTTCGCGGGCGCGCCGTACTGCGCCGCCGCCGGGCTGGCCGCCGCCAGGGCGGCCACCAGGGCCAGCGCGAGCCGGCTGCTTGACGTTGACGTTCGGGGCATGGGTCGTCCTCCCGCCGGGCGCGCAGCGTGGCCGCGGAGCGCCTGTCGCGCCGGCTGTCGGTTAGGATAGCAGCGATGGCCGCCGGCCCGAGCGGGGACACGCGGCGAGCGGCTGTCGCTTGACCGGAGGTTGCCATGCGACGACGGAGTCTTCCCGGGCGCCCGGCACGGGGGCGCCGTTCATCCGTCCGGGTGCGTCCGCCCGCCGCGCGCGGGGCGGGGCGGGGCTTGCGCGCCGGCTTCGCGCTCGGCGCGCTGGCGCTGGCGGCGGCGGCCGTCGCCACGGTTCAGGGTCAGCCGTCCAACGCGTTCCGCGCGTCGCGCGACCACCCGGCCATCGCGTATTCGACCGGCCCGGTCGATAATGCCGTCGTCGATCTGAACCGGCACGTCCGGGAGGGCGCGGTCGAGCTGACGTTCGACGGCGAGTCGGGCTACCTGCGCGCGGTGCTCGAGGCGCTCGACATCCCCGTCGAGTCGCAGGTCACCGTGTTCTCGCCGACCAGCAACCGGGCGCCGCTGATCACCTCGAGCAACCCGCGCGCCATCTTCTTCCGGGACGACGTGGCCGTGGCCTGGGTGCGCGGCTCGGACGAGCTGGAGCTGGCGGTTCAGGATCGGCGGCAGGGCAGCGTCTTCTACACGCTGGCCCAGGCGCCCGCCGCCGCGCCGCAGTTCGAGCGCGACGACCAGTGCCTGGCCTGTCACCTGACCTGGGACTCGCTCGGCGTGCCGGGGCTGCAGGTGCTGAGCACGTTTCCGCTCACGTCCGACCCGAACGCGTACGCCACGGGCTTCACGTCCGATCACCGGGCCCGCGTCGACGACCGCTGGGGCGGCTGGTACGTGACCGGACGGCACGAGCCGTTCGTCCACATGGGCAACGTCGAGGTCACGGACGTCGACGACCCGCAGGCCACGATCGGCGTGCCCCGTCCGGAGCTCCCGTCGCTCGCGGGGCTCTTCGATGCGACCGGCTATCTGACGCCGCACAGCGACATGGCGGCGCTGCTGGTCCTCGAGCATCAGGCGCACATGACGAACCTGATCACGCAGGTGGGCTGGGAGGCCCGGCGCATCCTCTACCGCGAGGCGGCCGGCGGGGCGCCCGCCGGCGACGGCGCCGCGGAGCTGCTGCGGGAGTCGATCGTCTACCTGGTGGACTACCTGCTCTTCGTGGACGAGGCGCCCCTGGCCCGTCCGATCCGGGGCTCGGGGGGCTTCGCCGAGGCGTTCGCGGCGCGCGGGCCGCGCGACAGCCGGGGCCGGTCGCTGCGGGATCTCGACCTCGACCGGCGCCTGATGCGCTACCCGTGCAGCTACATGATCTACACGCAGGCGTTCGACGCGCTGCCGGCGCCGGCGAAGGCGGGCATCTACCAGCGCCTGTGGGACGTTCTCGCGGGCCGCGTGACGGACGTGGTCTACGACCGCCTGTCGCCCGCCGACCGCGCCGCGATCGTCGAGATCCTGATTGACACGAAGCCCGACCTGCCCGACTACTTCCGGCAGCTGAGCCCGTAGGCGCCCGTCCCTGCCGGGGGTTCGGGGCGCAGCCCCGTCCGATTGAAGCTCAGCGGGTCTCGACGCCCAGCACGTCGCCGGTGCGGGCGTCGACGGTGACGGTGGCTTCCTCGAACGCGAAGAGCGAGCCGCCCGGCCGCCGCCCGCGCAGCGTCACGCGCCACACGGGCGGCTCCTCCGCGGCCGCCAGCTCAGCCAGCTCGGTTTCCGGCTCGAACAGGACCTGGCGCCGGGCGACGCGGACGGCCTGATCCCGGCCGACGGCCGGCTCCTCCGCGACATCCGTCGCCGCGTCGATCCCCGGCTCGGCGTCGACCGGCAGCCCGGCCTCGGGCGCCGGCTGCTCGACGGCGGGCACCGCCTCGCCAGCCGCCTGCTCCACCCCGCCCCGCGGCGCCGGGCCGCCGCCGCACCCTGTCCCCAGGGCGGCCGCCGCGATTGGGCAGAACAGGACGAGCTGCGACATCCGGCTGCCGCCGCGGCCCCGCACGCGCGTGGGCCGCGCGGCGGCCCGAAACGTGCGCTTAACGTTCCTAACGTCCATTTTACGGCGCCTTCATGCCGAATTTACGGTGCATTCATACCTCGGACACACGTCCCGGGTAGCGTTGAACCGGCTGCAACGAGGCGTGTCCCGAAGCCGGCAGCAGCATTATCCCAGATGTCCGTAGGGGAAGGAACGCAGATGCGGAGGACGTTGTGGAGGTGGGCCCTGCCGGTGCTGCTCGCGGCCGCGCCCGCGCACGGGCAGGAGCTTGGCACCATCGCGGGCCAGGTCATGGACGAGGCGAACGCGATCACGCTGCCCGGCATCCCGGTGGAGCTGTCCGGTCCGGTCGACCAGGTCGAGTACACGGATCTGGACGGCAACTACCGCTTCCGGGTCCCGCCCGGTGCGTACGATCTCAGGGTGGCGTTTCCCGGCTACGCCGAGCAGTTGGTGACGCTCGACGTGGAGGGCGGCGAGCTGACGCGCGTGCAGGTGTCGCTGGCGTCGAACGTCTTCGCCGAGCAGGTCACGGTGACGGCCGCCAACCTCGAGGCCGAATCGTCCACGGCGGCCGCGCAGCTCATGCTGCGGATGCGGGCCCCGGCCGTGCAGGACAACATCGGCGCGATCGAGATGAGCGCCAACGACGACTCGAACGCCGCCGACGCCATGGAGCGCGTCACCGGCGTCTCGGTGGTCGGCGGCGGGTCGGTCTTCGTTCGCGGCCTGGGCGAGCGCTACAGCAACACCACGCTGAACGGCGTCATGCTGCCGACGACCGAGCCCGACCGGCGCGTCGTGCCGCTCGACCTCTTTCCGACCGCGCTGATCGACAGCGTCCAGGTGAGCAAGACCTACACGCCGGACAAGCCGTCGCAGTTCGCGGGCGGCCTGGTCGAGATCATCCCGCTCAAGCTGCCCGTGGAGACGTCCTGGGAGGTCGGCGCCGGCGGCGGCTGGAACAGCTTCACGACCGGCGCGCGCGGGCTCTCCTACCCCAGCGGCGGGCGCGAATGGACCGGGTTCGACGACGGCGCGCGGTCGCTGCCGGGCATCATCCCCGACCGCAAGGTCATCCGCGGCGGGCGGTTCACCAACGACGAGGTCGGCTTCCTGCGGGACGACCTCGAGCGGTTCGGCCGCGCGTTCGACAACGTGTGGGATCCGGTCGACAAGGACCATCCGCCGGACCAGAGCTACTCCGGCCTGTTCGGCGGCCGGTTCGGCAACCTGGGGGTCGTCGGGACGGTCCGCCACGCCCAATCGTCGTCGTTCGTCGACGAGCGGCAGACCTTCTTCAACGTGGAGGAGGGCGGCGCGATCGACGTCTTCAACGGTCCGTACGACTTCGACATCTCCACCTACGAGCGCACGCTGGGCGCGGTGGGCAACGTGGCCTATCAGTTCACGCCGAACCACCGCCTGTCGTTCGACAACTTCTACACGCATCTCGGCACGGATCAGACGCGCCGCTTCGAGGGCTACAACAGCGACGCGGACACCGACCTCCGCAACCGCCGGCTCTACTTCATCGACGAGCGGATTCGCGCCCACCACATCGGCGGCGACCACCTGTTCCCCGATGCGTCGAACAGCCGGCTGGAGTGGAAGGCGGCCTTCTCGTCCGCCGACCGCGCCGAGCCCGACCTGCGCGAGACGCTCTACGAGTTCGACCCGGCGCGCGAGGCCTTCGTGCTCGCCGACGAGTCGCAGAGCGGCCTGCGGCAGTTCAGCGACCAGCGCGACGACAGCATCGAGGTGGCGGCGAGCTGGAGCACGCTGTTCGAGCAGTGGGGCGGTCTCGGCACGCAGATCAAGTTCGGCGGCGGCTACCTCGAGCGCGATCGCGCGTTCGAGTCGCGCCGCCTGCGCTTCACGCCGCGCAACGTCTCCGGCCTCGACCTTTCCCAGCCGGCCGAGGACCTGTTCACGTCGGCCAACATCGGGCGGGCGTGGCAGCTCAAGGAGGAGACGCGGCCGACCGACGCCTACGACGGCACGCAGGAGATCACGTCGTTCTACGGTATGCTCGACCTGCCGCTGACGGCCCGCTGGCGCCTGGTGGGCGGCGCCCGCGTCGAGTCGTACAAGCAGACGGTCGACACCTTCGACCCGTTCAGCCGCAACGCGGGCGGGAGCACCGACATCATCAGCTCCGCGCTCGACAGCACGAACGTGTTCCCGGCGGCCAACCTGGTCTACGCTCTCGCCTACGACCAGAACCTGCGGCTCAGCTACAGCCAGACGGTCAACCGGCCGGAGTTCCGCGAGGTGGCGCCGTTCGAGTTCACGGACGTCGTCGGGGGCCGGGCCGTCGTGGGCAACCCCAATCTCGACCAGTCGCTGATCCAGAACGTCGACGCCCGCTGGGAGTGGTTCCCGGGCGCGGAGGAGGTCGTCTCCGCCAGCTTCTTCTTCAAGCAGTTCGACACGCCCATCGAGCGCGTCGTCGAGCCGACCGCGCAGTTGCGAACGTCGTTTGCCAACGCCGATTCCGCGCGCAACCTCGGCCTCGAGCTCGAGGGCCGGAAGCTGCTGTCCGAGTACTTCCTGGTCGGCGTGAACTACAGCCTCGTCGACTCCGAGGTCACCATCGGCCGGCAGGCCGGCCAGGTCCAGACCTCGCTGCTGCGCCCGCTCGCCGGGACGTCCAAGAACCTGTTCAACGCGATGGCCGAGTTCAGGATGCAGAGCTTGGCGGCCCGGCTGCTCTGGAACTACTTCGGCGACCGGATCAGCGACGTCGGGTCGCTCGGGCTACCCGACATCATCGAGGAGGGCCGGAGCTCCGTCGACGTCGTCCTCTCGCAGCGCTGGGATGCCTTCAGCCTCAAGGTCGCCTTCGAGAACCTGCTGGACGATCCGTTCCTGTTCACCCAGGCCGGGCGGGAGCAGCGCGTGTTCAAGCTCGGGCGCGCGGTGTCGTTCGGCATCGACCTGCACCCGTAGCGCGCGACGAGACGACGCGAGAGGCCGGAGAAGGGAAATGTCAGCAATGCACCGGAAGACGACGATATGCCGACTGGGACGGCGCGCCGCGGCGTCCGCCCTGCTCGTGCTGGGCGCCGTCGTGTGGGCGGGCGGCGCCGTGTCGTCGCAGGCCACGATCAACTGCCGGAGCAGAACCGGCATCGACAAGCAGGTGTGCGTGGTCAGCGGCCGCATCAACAGCGACACGACGTTCGACACGAACAGCTACTGGGTGCTGCGCGGCGCGGTCTTCGTGGAGTCGGGCGCGACGTTGACGCTGGACGCCGGGACGGAGGTGTTCGGGGAGTTCGCGACGAACGGGACCCTGATCATCGACAGGGGCGCCCGGATTCACTCGAACGGCACGGCGACGGCGCCGGTCGTGTTCAGCAGCGATCAGCCCATCGGCGAGCGCGCGCGGGCGGACTGGGGCGGCCTGATCATCAATGGCGACGCACCGCTCAACGTGCCGGGCAGCACTTCCGTGGGCGAGGGCGACACGGGCACCTACGGGGGCAACGATCCCGACGACGACAGCGGTCACCTGTACTACACGCGCGTCGAGTTCGCCGGCACCGAGTTCAGCCCGGACAACGAGCTGAACGGCATCTCCTTCCAGGGCGTCGGCCGCAACACCGAGGTGGACCACGTGATGGTGTCGTTCAACAAGGACGACGGCATGGAATTCTTCGGCGGGACCGTGGAGGTCAAGCACGTCATCTGCTTCGGAATTGCCGACGACAGCTTCGACTGGACGGACGGCTGGACCGGCAAGGGACAGTTCATGGTGGCCCTGCAGAGCGGCGACGACGCCGACCAGGGCATCGAGGCGGACAACAACGCCGACAACAACACGCTGCTGCCGCGCTCGAACCCGACGCTCTACAACCTCACGCTGCTGGGCGACCCGGACACCGACCAGGGCAGCGAGAGCGACACCGGCATCCTGCTGCGGGAGGGCACGTCGGCCACGATTCGCAACTTCATCGTGCACGGCTTCAAGGAGGCGTCGGTCGACGTCGACGGCGCCGAGACGTTCACGCAGATCACCGGCACGACGGACACGCCGCTGACGATGGAGAGCGGCATCGTCTACGGCAACTGCAGCGTCAGCGGCTGCGACGGCGAGTTCCGGCCGGACAGCGACGACGCGACGGCCTCGATCACCACGAGGAACTGGGTGACGGGCAGCACGAACGTCACGACCACGCTGGACCCGATGCTCGTCGATCCGTTCAACCTGTCGGCGCCGGACATCAGCCCGGCCGCGGGCTCGCCGGCAATCACCGGCACGGTGACGCCCGCGCTGCCGCCGGCCGGCGACGACTTCTTCGACCAGGCGCCCTTCATCGGCGCGGTGGGACCCGCGGGATCGGGGCACGACACGTGGTGGCAGGGATGGACGAGCTTCGCGCTGAACTAGGACTGGACGGGGCTGCGCCCCGAACCCCCGGCGTCCGCTCGCGGGGGCCCACAGCCCCGCGCCGCTCCCGCCGAGGCGCGCCGTGCGCGCCTGGGGGCCACCGCGCCGAGCGCGCCGGCGGCTCCTCCGGCAATCGGCCGGGAGTTGGCGTCCGCAGGGTGCTGGTCGGCGCGGGCCTGGCAGCGCTCGGCCTGCTCGCCGCCGCCGGCTGCAGCCGGCCGGCGGCCGGTGACGCGTTGTCGCCGCTGGGTCATGCCTTCGAATCGCCGGAGGCGGTGGCCGAGGCCGTGCTCGGCGCGCTGGCCGAGCAGGACGGGCCGCTGCTGCTGGCGCTCGCGCTCAGCGAGATGGAGTTCCGCACGGTCGTCTGGCCGGAGCTGCCGTCGAGTCGTCCCGAGCGGGGGCTGCCGTTCGAGTACGCCTGGGGCGACCTCCACCAGAAGAGCACCAACGAGCTGCGCCGCCTGCTCGCGCGGGCGGGCGGCGGGCGCTACGAGCTGCTGGGGATGACCTTCGACGGCGAGTCCACGCCGTACGAAACGTTCACCGTGCACCGCGACAGCCGCCTCAGGGTCCGCGATCCCGAGGGCATCGAGCGGGACGTGCGCCTGTTCGGGTCGGTGCTGCAACGGGGCGGCGAGTACAAGCTCTTCAGCTACGTGGTGGACTAGAATTTGGGCTCGTTTGCCTACCGGCCGCCGGCTGCTGCGGCCTCCTGGGCGCGGGCGCCGCGCAGCATGTTCGCGATGGCGTAGTTGCCCTCGTGGCACGCGTACTCGTACAGCTCGCCCCCCAGCGCCGTCATCGGCAGCGAGGCCGTCCACGGCTCGCTGAAGGTGCTCTCGTCGTGCACCGTGAAGCGGTAGTCGATGGTGTCCTCGTCGATCCGTGTGAAGCGCTCCACCAGGCGCAGGTCGCTGCCGGTGGCGTAGACCGTCGCGCCCCAGTCCTGGAGGTCGCCCAGGTTCGTCGTCTCGACGACCAGCGTGTCGCCCTCCCAGTGCCCCCGGGAATCGCCCAGCCACAGGCGGATGGGCTCGTCCACATGGGCGCGCCCGTCGATGGGGACGATGCGCGTGTCGTGGATCATCTCGACGCGGATGACCACGTGGTCGGGGGTCTGCAGGATGTGGTAGTTGTGGTTGTAGAAGCCGGGCATCATGGTACCCGGCATGCCGCGCGTGAGGCAGCGGTCGTACACGTTCAGGTCGGTCCAGATTCCCGGCGATCCGGGTGGGTTCTCGAGGCGGTACTGCGCCTGCGCTGCCCGCCGCTCCTCCTCTGCCGGCGTGAGCGGCGGCAGCTTGCCGTTCGGCGGGTCGACGATCAGCGACGTGCGCTCGTGCAACTGTCCCTGCTCCAGCCAGTAGTCGTTGTAGAAGCCCACCGTGTCGAAGGGCCGGTCGTCGCTCAGGCCGGAGACGGCGTTGCGCTCGGCCCACTCCTCGCCGGTCAGCACCTCCCGGTCCCCGAGGTCGTCGGGTCGCTCGAGCGGCGTGGTGGTGGTGTTCGTCCAGTGCCCCTGCAGGTCGGGGTCGCCCCACGCGGTGCGGGGCAGGCCGTCCTGCGCGGCGGACGGGACGGGAAGGAGCAGCGCGAACGCCACCAGCGCCAACGACGCGACGAGCAGTCTCTGATTCATCGAAGCCTCCTGAAGTCTGGCTGCCTTGTCCGGCCGAAGTAGCGCGCGTGGTCCCAAGGCGCGCACAGCACGCCTCGGCGGGAGCGGCGCGGGGCAAAGGGGCCCCCGCAAGCGAACGCCGGGGGTTTGGGGCGCAGCCCCATCTAGGGATAGATCTCCGCCCCGGCCGTGAATTCCCCGCGCGTGAGCCGCCCGAGGAATCCGGCCCGCAACGCCTCGAGCGCGGCCGGGTCGCGGGTGGCCATGCGGTGCGCCTCCACCGCTGCCGCCGTCGAGAAATAGAACGCCACCGTGAAGCCCTCGGCGTCGGCTATCTCGCGGGCGACGCGCTCGAGGTCGGCGTCGCCGCGGCCGAGGGCCGGAACGAGCACCTGCCCGACGCTGCCGAGCTCGGGCACCTGCTCGCGGGCCTCCACGGTGTAGTCGGGCGCTTGCACCCGATCGGGGGCGCTGCGCGGCGCCGCGATGAACCAGGCCAGCAGCCCGGTCAGCACGATCAGGCCGGCCAGTGCGCCGTAGCGAACAGATGCTGTCATTCCGCCCCCGCGACCGATCAGCGTGCCGGCACCGGGAACAGCTTGTAGCCCTGGGCGCCCCGCGCCTCGACGTCCGAGCTGGTGTAGATGCCGCACAGCGCGTTGTGCCGCATGCAGGCCTCTCCGACCGCCTCGATAGCCTCCTCCACCTCGGGCGCGCGCGGGTTCGCGGCCGGCGTGCCGACGCCGAGCGACAGGCTGAGGTCCGATGGTCCGATCAGCACGGCGCCGAGCCCCGGCACCTGCAGGATCTCGTCGATGTTCTCCACCGACTCGCGGGTCTCGATCATGATGATCGCCAGCAGCTCGCCGTCCGGATTGAGCGGCCAGACGTCGGCGCGGCGCGCATACTCGTCGTTGTCGACGTTCCAGACCCGCCGCGCGCCGGTCGGCCCCCAGCCGCGCCGGCCGCGCGGCTCGGGATGCGCGGCGCCCGCCTGCGGGGGATACCGCATGGCGCGCACGAGCTGGTCGACCTCGGCGGCGGTCCGCACCTGGGGCAGCACGATGCCCATCGCGCCCGCGTCGAGGATCTGCTTGACCACGTGGTGGTAGGGCTGATCCGCCTCGTGCGGAATGCGCACGATCGGCGTCAGCCGCGGCCGCGCGCCGCCCTGCTCCACGAGCTCGCCGAGAAACGCCTCGAGGTCGTCGACCAGGAACGGGTTGTGCTCCAGCGAGACGATCCGCCAGTGCTCGTTGGCAAGCGCCGCCTCGCCCGCCTCGAACTGCTCGATGATGCGGTTCAGCCTGCCGCCCGACTCCTGCGCGGCCGCCGCCGTCGTCAGGCCGGCGCTCAGCGCCACGGCCAGTCCGATGGCCCACGCCGCTCGCCGCGTAGCCGTTCCCGTCGTACGTGCCCTGTAGGTCATGCGTCTTCCCTCGTTTCGTTGTGGTCAGGTGGGTGCGGTGCGGTTTCTACATCGGATAGGCTGGCCCCGTCAAGCCGGAGCCGGTGGTGTCCGCCCGGTGCCGTGACCCAGATTCTAGACGAGGCGCAGGCCTTCGCTGACGATCGTCTGGAAGAGGGGGTGCTGCTGCCGCCGGCGGCGCTCGAACGTGGCGGGCGCGACAACGATCGGCTCGACGGGCAGCGTCGTGCGCCGCAGCACCTCGCCGACGCGCTCGAAGACGCGGCCCGGCAGCTCGCCCACGACGAGCAGGTCGATGTCGCTGCCCTCGTGCTCGGCGCAGCGGGGGCGGCGTGGTGCACGGGAATCGCCGTGTGGGCCAATGCAGAACCTGCGTCTCCCTGCCGTGACATTCGTGCGGTCGATGTTGAGCGCGCGGTGTTCACGCTTGCGAAATCACCGGACCGGGCCGCTGCGTGGAGGCTGTTGCGCGATCTCTCGAGCGTTGAACACCGCGTGAGCTGAATCCTGATCGGGGCGTCGTCGGCCGCCCGCCCGCCCGGCTCGGTTCACCGCAGCAGGTCGAACAGGTAGCTGTACTTCACCGTCAGTGTGCGTCCGAAGGCGGCGTCGTCGATGTCGAGGTGCGGGTCGAACTGCGCGTCGAGCGCGGCCAGACCCTGGATGTCGTTGTAGACGATGAACAGGCCCGTGTTGGCGTCCGACAGCAGGCCGAAGCGCACGTTCGACGACCACAGGTGGGCGCGGTCGTTGTACTGCACCAGCGCCTGCAGGAACAGGCGGGTCGTGAACGAGTACGAGAGCCGCAGGCTGGACAGGTTGGTGATGAAGTTGCCGCCCGGCAGCTTGATGTCGTTCCGGTCCCAGCGGAACTGCGCGTTGAACGTCTCGCCGAAGCGCACCGTCATCTCCGGGATCAGGCGCACCCGGTCGCCGCCGAAGAAGCCGCCGATCGTGCTCCGTATCGAGGCGCTGACCGGCGCGCCCCGGTTGGTGTTGAAGGTGAGCTGCGACTCGTTGTGGTCGTAGAGACCGGGCGGCACGACGACGCCGGGGAAGATCTCGAACGGCACGAACAGGCCCTCGCGCGTGCGGTTGATCCCGGTATGGGCTTCGTGGCCGGCCTCCCACTCCCAGTGGTTGTCCATGTGGGTGTACTGCGTCTCGTGCAGGCCGTTCCGGAAGTTCCACACGGTGTGGTGCGACACGTGCGGGCGGAGCTCGTGGATGCCGATGAAGTTGTCCGGGCGGAAGAACGTGAAGATGGTGGCGTCCATCCGGCGATAGCCGCGCCGCTGGTAGAAGCCGACCTCGGGATTGAAGTTGGGGCCCACCTCCGTGTACCGCACGTTGAGCCGGGTGTTCTCGTTCTCGTACTCGCCCGTGACCCCGAACGCGTGCGTGTCCGTGGCGACCGCTCCCGGCGTCTCGGTCTCGCTGGCGAAGCCGGACAGCGTGCCCGACTGGCCGATGCCGAAGCGGCCGTCCACGGCGAAGGTGCGGTTGTAGTCGCCCCCCATCCCCGCCAGGCTGCCGGCGGCCTGCCGGTTGACCACCATGGCGCCGACGTTCGAGCGGCTGGGCAGGTCCTGGCGCACGCGCGCGACCGTGAAGTTCTGGGAGGCGACGTCGCCGCCGAACGCCGCGGTCTGCATGTTGAGGAAGCCGACGTTCGTGTCGTTGCCGACCTTGCCCGACAGGCGGGCGCCGCCGATGATGGGCACCTGCTCGCCTGCGTCGCTGATGCCGATGCGGCGGCTGAAGAAGAGCTCGATCTGCCCAGGGCGCCCTATCGAGAACAGGCCGGCGTTCTCGAGGAAGAACGGCCGCTTCTCGGGGAAGAACAGGTTGAAGCGGTCCAGGTTGATCTGCTGCTCGTCGACCTCGACCTGCGCGAAGTCGGTGTTGTAGGTCAGGTCCAGCGTCAGGCTGGGCGTGATGCTGTACTTCAGGTCGGCGCCGACGTCGCCGCTGCCGACGGTGTTGCGCCGCGCCGTGGACCGCACGGCTTCGCCCAGGACGTACGGCGTCAGCTTCAGGTTGCGCTGGGCCGGCACTTCGATGCCCTGGAGCTGGCCGGCCAGCGACAGCCGGTTCAGGTTGAACTGGCGCGCCAGCGGGGCCCAGAACGAGCGCTCGTTGCGGTGGCGGATGTTGCGCTGGACGTTGATGCCCCAGGTCTGCCGCTCGCCGCCGGGGTAGCGCAGCGTGCGGAAGGGGATGGCGAACTCGGCCGTCCATCCGATCTCCGAGACGCGCGCCCGCAC
>CAZMWA010000024.1:0-9852 GCA_964569405.1 uncultured Vicinamibacteraceae bacterium
CGCCCCGCGCCGCTCCCGCCGAGGCGCGCTGTGCGCGCCTTAGGCGAAGTGCTGGACGAGGACGCCGGCCAGGCGCGGGCCGACGACGCGCTGCAGCTCGTCGCGGCTGGCGCGGCGCACGTTGGCGGCGCTGCCGAACCGCTCCAGCAGCAGCTTGCGGCGTTTCGGCCCGATGCCCGGCACCTCGTCGAGGTCCGAGCGCAGGTCGCGCATCCTGCGCGCGCGGCGGTGGAACGTCACGGCGAAGCGGTGGGCCTCGTCGCGGATGCGCTGCACGAGCCGGAGCGCGCCGCTGTGCCGGTCGAGCGCCAGCGGCTCCGGCCGGTCGCGCGTCACGAGCAGCTCCTCGCGCTTGGCGATGCCGATCGCCACCAGGTTCGCGAGACCGAGCTGCTCGAGCGCCTTGTAGGCCGCGGACAGTTGCCCCTTTCCGCCGTCGACGATCACCAGGTCGGGAAACGGACCGCCCTGCTCCAGCAGGCGGCGGTAGCGCCTGAGCACGACCTCCTCCATGGCGGCGAAATCGTCGGGATGCGCCGCGCGGCTGTTGCGGATGCGGTACTTCCGGTACTCGCTGCGGCGCATGACGCCGTCCTCGCACACCACCATCGAGGCGACGCTCTCCGCGCCCTGAATCGTCGAGATGTCGAAGCACTCGACGCGCCGCGGCAGCCCCGGCAGTCCCAGCGCGGCGCGCAGCTCGTCGAGCGCCGCCCCCTGCGCCCGCGCGTGCTCGCCGTAGCGCGAGTCGTAGCCCAGGGCGGCGTTGCGGCCGGCCAGCTCCAGCAGCCCGCGCTTGTCGCCGCGCCGCGGCACGTGCAGCCGCACCCGCCGGCCGGCGCGCGCGGACAGCCAGCCGGCCAGCGCCGCGTCGTCGTCGAGCGCGACCGGCACGTGCACCTCCGGCGGCACGTCGCGCACCTCGTAGAACTGCTGCAGGGCCGCCTCCACCACGTCGTGCTCGGACCGGTCCGGCGCCTCGACGGCGTCGGTCACCAGCTCGACCCGCTCCACGACCCGCCCGCCCCGCATCTGGAACACCAGCACCACGGCGCCGGCCGGCCCCACCTTGACGCCGAACGCGTCGCGGTCGCCCAGCCGCGCCGTCGCCATCTTCTGCTGGCGGTCCCTGAGCGTCTCGATCGTGCGCACCGCGTCCCTGATCTGGGCGGCCTGCTCGTAGTGCAACCCGTCCGCGGCGGCCTGCATCTGGGTCCGCAACTCGGCGAGCAACTCGTCGTTGCGGCCGTCGAGGAACATCTGCGTGTGGGCGACGGCGGTCGCGTACTCGGCCTCGCCGCACAGCTCCTCCACGCACGGCGCGATGCAGCGCTTGATGTCGTACTCGAGGCAGGGGCGCCCGCGCCGGCCGTTGATGACCTCGTTGCACGAGCGCATCCCGAACAGCCGGTGCGTCAGCGACATGGTCTTGCGGGCGAACGTGGCGGGCAGGAACGGCCCGGCGTAGAAGTTGCCGTCGCGGGCCACGCGGCGCGCGACGAGCACGCGCGGGAAGCGCTCGGTGGTGGTCACCTGCAGGTAGGGGTAGTTCTTGTCGTCGCGCAGCAGGATGTTGTAGCGCGGCGCGCGCTGCTTGATGAGGTTGTTCTCCAGCGCCAGCGCCTCGACCAGCGAGTCGGTGACGATGACCTCGAGCCCCGCCACCTCGTCGAGCAGGGCGTCGGTCTTGGGACTCGACCCGTAGGCGCCCAGGTAGCTTCGCACGCGGTCGCGCAGCGCCGTGGCGCGACCCACGTAGATGGTCGCGCCCGCGCGGTCGGAGTACAGGTAGACCCCGGGCTGCTCGGGCAGACGGCTGATCTGGTCCTTGAGGTCCCGAATGGGCATGTCCTGCACCGCCGCCGCGCCGGCGGGCACCCGCGGCGCGCGTTGCCAATTCCCGCTCGAAAATTATATCGTCGGGCCTTCCGCTCCCGGATCCTCATCCACGATGACCTTCACCGGCACCATCGGCGCGCTCTGCATGTACCCCCTGCGCGCCATCATCGAGCTGTGCGTCCGCCTGGGCGTGCATCCCAACCTGCTGACCCTGACCGGCGTCATCATCAACGCCGGCGCGGGCTGGGCGCTGGGGACCGGCCACTTCAGGACCGCCGGCCTCGTCATGGTCGTCGCGAACATCTTCGACTTCATCGACGGCAAGGTCGCGGAGCGAACCGCGCTCTCGTCGAGCTTCGGCGGATTCTGGGACTCGGTGATGGACCGCTTCTCGGACATCCTCCTGTTCATCGGCCTCATCTACCTCTACGCCGCCCTCGACCGGACGGACTACGTGCTGATCACGGCGCTGGCGCTCATGTTCTCCGTGATGACCAGCTACACGCGCGCGCGCGCCGAGTCGCTGATCGAGAAGTGCAAGGTCGGCTTCATGGAGCGCCCGGAGCGCATCGTGCTGTTCATGATCGGCGCGTTCACGAACCGCATGGGCGCGGTGATGTGGGTGATCCTGGTGCTGTCGGTCGTGACGGTGGTGGACCGGATCTACTACACCTGGCACGAGCTCCGGACGGCCGACCGGGACCATGTCCCGCGGCGCGTGCGCATGACGTTCAAGCGCGCGCTCGCGCTGCCCGCCATCGCCGTCTGGCACGCGCTGTTCTGGACCTTCGAGCGCGCGACCTGGCAGTACGACCTGATGGTGCTCGCCATCCTGGCGTTCGTGTGGGTGACGCCCCCGGGATGGCTCGGCGACCCGATGGCCGACGGACCGGGACTCGTCGGGCTGCTCGGCGCGCTGCTGTCCTGACCGGGCCGCGCGCGTCAGACGCGCGACTGGTACTCGCCCGTCTCGGTGTTCACGCGCACCCGGTCGCCGTTGGCGATGAACGGCGGCACCTGCACCACGAGACCGGTCTCGAGCTGCGCGGGCTTGAGCTGGGCGCTGGCCGTGGCGCCCTTGATGGCCGGGGCCGTCTCCGTCACCTGCAGGTCGACCGTCAGCGGCAACTGGATGCCCACGGGCTCGCCGTCGAACAGCTCCACGACGATGACCGCCTCGGGCAGCAGGTAGCTGACCGCCTCGCCGAGCGTCTCGCCGGTCAGTTGCACCTGCTCGAAGGTCTCCGTGTCCATGAAGTGGTAGCCGTCGCCGTCCGCGTACAGGAACTGCATCCGCCGCGAGTCGAGCGCGGCGCGCTCCACGTCGTCCTCGGAACGGAACTTGTGATCGGTCAACGTGCCGCTGCGCAGGTTGCGGAGCCGGCACTGGACGAAGCCGCGCTTGTTGCCGGGCGTCAGATGCTGCAGGTCGAGCACGCGGCACAGGTTGCCCGCGTGCCGGATCAGCATGCCCTTGCGCAGTCGGGTCGCTTGAATCGAAGTCACATTCCTTATCGTACCGCATCGTACCGCGACGGAAATGGCACACCGGCCAACCGGCGCCGAGGCGCTACAATGGAAACGAACGGCAGGCAGGGAGCACAGCGATGCGCGCCGGTGCGATTCTCTTCGGCTCACTCCTCTTTCTCGCGGGCCTGACCGCCGGCAGCGTGCTGACCGGCCGCCTCGACACCCGGGACGAGATCGAGGCCGCCCCGGTCGCCCTCGGGCAGACGCGCGAGGCGCCGCGCCCGGGCAGCGGCCCGGCGTCCGGGGCCGCGCGCCCGCCGCGCGCCCTGGCCGCGCAGCCGGGCGCGGCGGCCCTGCCCAGCTTCGCCGACGTGGCCGAGGCGAGCATCCGGACGGTGGCCAACATCTCGTCGCGGCAGGTCGTGCGGCGGCAGTCGATCTTCGGGAACGATCCCTTCTTCCGCTACTTCTTCGGCGACTCGCGCGGGCTGTCGGGCTACCGCGAGCGGCCCAGCCTCGGCTCGGGCGTCATCGTGCGGCCGGACGGCTACATCGTGACGAACGCGCACGTCGTGGGGCGGCAGACCGCGGGCATCACGGTCACGCTGCCGAGCAACGAGGAGCACGAGGCCACGCTGGTCGGCCGCGACGAATCGACGGACATCGCGCTGCTGCACATCGACGCCGAGGGCCTCCCGACGCTGCCGTGGGGCGACTCGTCGGCCCTGCGCATCGCGGAGTGGGTGCTGGCCGTCGGCAACCCCTTTCAGCTCAACCAGACCGTCACGCTGGGCATCGTCAGCGCGGTCGGCCGCGACAACCTCGGCGTGGCGCGCTACGAGGACTTCATCCAGACCGACGCCGCCATCAACCCGGGCAACTCCGGCGGCGCGCTCGTCAACGCGCACGGCGAGCTGGTCGGCATCAACACCGCCATCTTCAGCGACAGCGGCGGCAGCCAGGGCGTCGGGTTCGCCGTGCCGAGCAACCTGGCCCGGCGCGTGATGGACGAGCTGATCGAGCACGGCGAGGTGCGCCGCGGCTCGTTCGGCTACGTGGACGTCCGCCGGCTGACGCCGCAACTGGCGCGCGAGCTCGGGATTCCCGACACGCGCGGCGTGGTCGTCTGGCGCATCCACCAGGCGTCGGCGGCCGCGCGCGCCGGGATGGAGCCGGGCGACGTCATCGTGGCGTTCGACGGCATCCCCCTCGAGGACGGCGCCGACTACGCCCGCCTCCTGTCGGACGCGGAGATCGGCAGCACGGTCACGCTCGACGTCATCCGCGGCGGCGAGCGCCTGACCTTCGAGGTGCCCGTCTCCCGCGCGCGCCAGGAGCAGCAGCGCTAGCAGTCCCCTCTTCGCGCCTTGCCGGCCGGGCGCCCGACCGGTCTACTCCTCCCGCCCTCGGCGAAGGCACGGCCGCGCGCCGACACGTACGCGCTCTCCGCGGCATAGCAGCGCCAGGGCCGCGCGGCGCCGGCCGTGATGCCGATCCGCGGGCTCCAGGCCACCGCCCCCTCGAACGGGCCGCAATCCTCGATGAACAGCCGGCCGCCGGACAGATCGCAGCGGTTCTGGCGCAGCGTGATGCCCAGCGCGCTGGTCAGGTTCCCGGGGCCGCGGCACAGGTCCAGGTCGGCGAGCGGCGCGGCCCGGCGGCCGGCGTCCCGCGCCCGCCGGCGCCGCATCAACGGCGTGCCCCCCGCGGGCTCGAGGGCCCGGATGAGCACGGCGGCCGGCGCACCCTCCGACTCGGTCACGGCGTTGACCAGGTGATGGAGCCCGTAGTTGACGTAGACGTAGGCGCGGCCCGGCGGCCCGTAGAGCGGGGCGTTGCGCCGCGTGAGGCCGGCCGCCGCGTGACAGGCGGGATCGCTCTCGCCGACGTAGGCCTCCACCTCGACGATGGTGCCGGCCGCCGTGCCGTCCGGCGTGACGTGCACCAGCCGCCTGCCGATCAGGTCGCGCGCCACCTCCAGCGTGGGTCGCGCGTAGAACGCGCGCGGCAGGACGGCGCCCACGGCTACGGCTCGGCGTACGCGTGCGTCCGGCCGGTCTCCAGGGCGTGCCGCAGGTAGCGGCCCGTGTGGGAGTCGTCGTGCGCCGCAATCTCCTCCGGCGCGCCCGTGGCCACCACGTAGCCGCCGTCGTCGCCGCCCTCCGGCCCCAGATCGATCACCCAGTCGGCGGTCTTGATGACGTCGAGATTGTGCTCGATGACCAGCAGCGTATGACCCGCGTTGAGCAGCTTCCGGAAGGCCGCCAGCAGCCGGGCGATGTCGTCGAGGTGCAGGCCGGTCGTCGGCTCGTCGAGGATGTAGAGCGTGCGGTCCCCGCCGCGCGAGACGAGGTGCGCCGCGATCTTGATGCGCTGGGCCTCGCCGCCCGACAGCGTCGTCGCGGGCTGCCCGAGCCGCAGGTAGCCGAGGCCGATCTCGTCGAGCACCTGCAGCCGCCGGCACACCTTCGGCGCCGTGCTGAAGAACGACAGCGCCTCGCGCACGGTGAGCCGCAGCACGTCGTCGATGTTGCGGCCGCGGTACTGCACGTCGAGCACCTGCGGCTTGAACCGCCGGCCGTCGCAGTGCTCGCAGGGCACGAACACGTCGGCCAGGAACTGCATCTCCACCCGCACCTCGCCCTCGCCCTCGCACGCGTCGCAGCGGCCGCCCGGCACGTTGAACGAGAAGTGGCTGGCGGTGAGCGCCTGCGCCCGGGCGTCCTTCGTCGAGGCGAACAGCTCCCGGACGGGATCGAACGCCTTGAGGTAGGTGACCGGGTTCGAGCGCGGCGTGCGGCCGATGGGCGCCTGATCGACCAGCACGGCCTTGCTGACCAGCTCGAGCCCCTCGACGGCCTCGTGCGCGCCGACCCGCTTGTCCCACTCGCCCTTGGCGCGCTTGATGGCGGCGTACAGCACGTCGTGCACGAGCGTCGACTTCCCCGACCCGCTCACGCCGGTGACGCAGGTCAGCATGTTCGACGGAATCTCGACATCGATGCGCTTGAGGTTGTGCTCGGCCGCGCCGCGCAGGCGGATGGCGTGGCTCTGCGGCAGCCGCCGGCGCCGCGCGGCCGGCACCGGAATGGCCAGCTCGCCGCGCAGGTACTTGCCGGTCAGCGACGTCGGCTCGTCGGCGATGCCGGCCGACGGCCCCGCGTACACCACCTTGCCGCCGCGCGTGCCGGCGCCCAGCCCGAGGTCGACCAGGTAGTCGCCGCTGCGGATCATCTCCGTGTCGTGCTCGACGACCACGACCGTGTTCCCCTGGTCGCGCAACTGCTGCAGGATGCGCAGCAGGCGCTCGTTGTCCCGCGGATGCAGCCCGATCGACGGCTCGTCGAGCACGTACAGCGTGCCGACCAGCGCCGACCCGAGCGCGGTGGCCAGGTTGATGCGCTGCGCCTCGCCGCCCGACAGGGTCGACGACAGGCGGTCGAGGGTCAGGTAGTCGAGCCCCACGTCGCTCAGGAACGACAGCCGGCGGCGGATCTCCCGGACGATCCGCTCGGCGACGGCCGCTTCCTTCTCCGTGAGCGCCAGCTCGTCGAAGAACCGCCTCGCGCGGGCCACCGTGAAGCCGCACAGCACGTCGATCGGGTCGCCCCCCACGCGCACGGCGCGCGCCTCCTGCCGGAGCCGCGTGCCGCGGCACTCGGGGCACACCAGGTAGCCGCGGTAGCGGCTGAGGAAGACGCGGACGTGGACCTTGTACTTCTTGCTCTCGAGCCAGCGGAAGAAGCCCCGGATGCCGGTGTAGCGTCCGCCGTCGCCGTCGATGACGAACGTTCGCTCCGCCTCGGTCAGCTCGCTCCACGGCACGTGTGTCCGGATGCCGCCCGCCCGCGCCGCCCGCTTGAGATCGGCCAGCCGGGCCCGGTAGTGGGCCTTGCTCCACGGCTCGATGGCATCCTGCTGGATGGACTTCGACGGATCCGGCACGACCAGGTCCATGTCCAGCTCGATGACGTTGCCGAAGCCGTGGCAGGTCTGGCAGGCGCCGAACGGGTTGTTGAAGGAGAAGAGCCGCGGCTGCGGCACCTCGTAGGGGATGCCGCACGCGCGGCACTCGAACAGCTCGCTGAACTGGTGGGTGCGGCCGCCGTCCGCCTCGATGGCGAAGGCGGCGCCGCCGCCCTCGGCGTAGGCCGTCTCCACCGAGTCGGTCAGGCGGCTCAGCGCCTCGGCGCCGACCCGCACGCGGTCGACCACCACCCGCAACACCGTCTCGCCGTCGAGCGCCCCGGCCTCGAGGTCGTCGAGCGCGACAGCCCGTTCGTCCACGACCACGCGGCGGAACCCCTTCCGCCGCAGCGCGTCGAGCGCCGCCGCCACGGGCGAGTCGCCGTGGCCGTTGCCGGCCGCGGCCGCATCCGACGGCGCGCCGAGGTCCGCGGCCCCGTCCTCCTCGTCCGGCGCCGCGGCGCCGGTCAGCCCGGCCACCACCGGGAGCTGGTAGCCGAGCAGCAGGCGCGTGCCGTCGGGCAGCGCCGCCAGCGCGCGGGCGGCGATCTCCGCGCTGTCGCGCAGCACCTCCTTCCCGCACTCCCGGCAGATCGTGCGGCCGATGCGGGCGTACAGGAGCCGCAGGTAGTCGTGGATCTCCGTCGTGGTGCCCACCGTCGAGCGCGGGTTG
The DNA here is from genome assembly GCA_964569405.1 of uncultured Vicinamibacteraceae bacterium. Taxonomy (GTDB): domain Bacteria; phylum Acidobacteriota; class Vicinamibacteria; order Vicinamibacterales; family UBA8438; genus JAAXGX01. The sequence continues at coordinate 7,949 of CAZMWA010000024.1, forward strand.
CGGAGGCTGTTCTTCTGGCGGATGGCGATGGCCGGACAGATGCCGTCGATCTCGTCGACGTCCGGCTTCTCCATCCGGTCGAGGAACTGCCGGGCGTACGCCGACAGCGATTCGACGTAGCGCCGCTGCCCTTCCGCGTAGATCGTGTCGAACGCCAGCGACGACTTGCCGGAGCCGCTGACCCCGGTGACGATGATGAGCTGGCGCTGCGGCAGCGTCAGGTCGATGTTCTTGAGGTTGTGCGTGCGGGCGCCGCGAATGACGATGTGCTGCTGCTCCGCCGGGGTCGGCTCTGACATGCGCGGGCCCTGGGAATCCGCGGGCTCCCTGCGGACGATTCCCGTCCGAACGGTAGCAGACGATTCTATCGGCATGCCCGGCCCGGTTCAACCGGGCGGGCGGGCGGCGGCGCTTTCCGCTAGTCTTCAATCAGACGGGGCTGCGCCCTGAAGGAGCACACACGATGTCGACAGACCGCCAGCGCCTGGCCGAGCTGACCCGGCGCTTCGTGACCGCCTTCAACGACAACGACCTCGACGCCGTCATGTCCTACTTCGCCGACGACGGCGTCTACGACGAGTTCAACGGCAGGCGCAACCGCGGCAAGGCCGCCATCCGCGCGGCCCTCCTCCCGCAGTTCACCGGCCGCTACGGCGCGATGCGCTTCGTCGACGACGACCTGTTCGTCGACCCGGAGGCCGGCAAGGTCATGGCGAGCTGGCGCTGCACGCTCGAGGTGAAGGGCCAGCCGACTTCCTGGCGCGGCCTCGACCTGCTGTACTTCGAGGGCGACGCGCTCGTCCGCAAGTCGACCTACGCGAAGGCCAAGGCGCCCCTGTTCGAGGAGGCGCCCGATGCGTGACGCCGGAGTCTAGGCAGGCCGGCTGCGCCGCGCGGCCGCGCGGCGCAGCGCCGCCGTGCTCGCGGCCTGCGCGCTGGTCGTCGCGGGAGCGGGACTGCTGCTGCCGGGCGCCGATCCGTACGCGGCCGGCGCGGCCGCGGCGCAGGCCCCGCCCGCCCCCGTGAACAACGTCCTGCCGCTGCTCGCGGCGGACAAGCCGATCTTCGGGCAGTTCGTCAACTACCTCGGGGTCGGCAGCGACCGGGAATCCGCCGTCGGCCACGCCGCCAACCGGGACTTCGACTTCGTGGTCTACGACCTCGAGCACACGCCGTTCGACGTCCCGCGCCTGACCGAGTACCTGCAGTGGCTGCTCGACCGGCGCGCCATCGCCGAGGCCGGCCTCACGGCAACGAAGACGGTCTTCGTGCGCATGCCGGTCAACGCCCGCGAAACCAACGAGTGGGTGACCAAGAACGTGCTCGACACCGGCGTGCACGGCCTCGTCTTCCCCCACACGGAGACGGCCGCGCAGGCCCTGCACGCGATCCGCGCCATGCGCTACCCGCAGGCGCCCGGCGCCGCCGACGCCGAGCCGGCCGGCATCCGCGGCTCGAGCCCGGCCATCGCCGCCCGCTACTGGGGCCTGACGACGGGCGAGTACCTGCAGCGGGCCGACATCTGGCGGCTCGACCCGCAGGGCAGCCTCATCCCGATCTTCATCATCGAGAACCGCACCGGCGTCGAGAACGCCCGCGACATCGCCCGCGCGCTCGCCGAGCGCGGCATCGGCGCCATCCTCTGGGCAGGCTCGGGCGACATGCGGGTCGCCTACGCCGGCGACCAGGCGGCCGTCGCGGTCGGCCTCGACCGCGTCATCGCCGCCGCGCGCGAGTTCGGGCTGCCGGCCGGCATCAACGGCACCGCCGACCTCGAGCAGCGCTACGCGCAGGGCGTCCGCATGTTCGTCAGCATCGGCGTCGGCGGCCGCCCCCCGACGCCGACCGAGCGGCGCGCCGTGGGACGCTAGCAGCCCGTGGCAAAAGGCCCCGCTGCATTCGAG
>CAZMWA010000025.1:0-8563 GCA_964569405.1 uncultured Vicinamibacteraceae bacterium
GACGTACTCCACGCGGTTCAGCCGCCGGGAGGCGACCCGGCCGGGATTCGGCGCCAGCGCGCTTGTGCGGTCGAGGGCCGCTTCGAGCGCCGTGACGAAGGTCTCGACGGCGGCCGCATCCGGACGCGGCCGTCCCGCGGGCGGCATCTGGCCGCCGCGCAGCTTGCGCACGACCTTCTCGAGCACCTCCGCGTTGGCCGCCACCTGCTCGATGTCGATCCGGTCGAGCAGCAGGCCGGCGGTCCGCAGGCGCTCGTTGTGGCAGGCGACGCAGTAGCGGTCGAGGAGATCGCGTTCCGGGGCGGCCGCCGCCGGCGCCGCGACGCTCCACACGAACGCGAGCAGACAGGCCGCACCCACGAGCAACCGTGACATATCGCACCCTCCCGCCGCGTGGCGTTCCACCGCCCGCCCATTATCGAAGACCCGAGCATCCGGCACAACCGGATCGCGGGGCGTCCCGGCGACGGCCGCTGCGTATAATGCGGGCAACCGGTTGCGTCGGCTACGGCGAAAGGGGGATCGCGATGACTGCCACCTGCATGGGGCGCGTCGGAAGAGGGTCGTTTCTCCACGCCGTGCTGTGCACCGCGGCCGCCGGGCTGGCCGCCGCGGCGCCGCCCGACCTGCGGCTGGTCGACGCGGCGGCGCGGCAGGACACGGCGGCGGTCCGGGCCCTGCTGGCGGCCGGCGCCGACGCCGACACGCCCCGCGCGGACGGCGCGACCGCGCTGCTGTGGGCGGCGCACTGGGACGATCACGAGGCCGCCGGGCTGCTGCTCGCCGCCGGCGCCGATCCGAACGCGGCCGACGACGACGGGGTCGTCCCGCTCATTCGCGCCAGCGAGAACGCGAGCCCCCGCATGGTCGCGACCCTGCTGGCCGCGGGCGCCGACGCGGCCGCCGCGCAGACGAGCGGTCTCACTCCGCTGATGGTCGCCGCGCGCACCGGCAGCGTCGAGGTCGTCCGGGCCCTGCTGGCGCACGGCGCGGACGTCGACGCCGCCACGGTCGAGACGTCGGCCACGGCGCTCATGTGGGCGGTCGCGGCCGCGCACCGGGACATCATGGTCGAGCTGCTGGCGGGCGGCGCCGACGTCGAGGCGTCGTCGAGCAAGGGAATGACGCCGCTGCTGACCGCGGCGTACACGGGCGACGTCGAGACCGCCGCGCTGCTCATCGCGGGCGGCGCCGACGTGAACGCCCCGGGCTCCGACGGCGCGCACGCGCTCCCGCTGGCCATCGTCAAGGGCCACGACGAGCTCGCCCGCTTCCTGCTCGAGCGCGGCGCCGACCCGAACGGGACGCTCGACGGGGTGCCCGCGCTGCACGCGGCGGCGGGCGACGTCGACCCCTGGACGCTGCACTGGAACCGGCGGCACGGCGCCCCGGGCTTCTCCGTGAAAACGCTCGTTCCCGGAGCCTCGCCCCTGGCCCTCGAGCGCCGGCTGCCGCTGGTGGAGGCGCTTCTCGCCCGCGGCGCCGATCCCAACCGGCGCATCACCACGACGACGCTGCTCATGACGTACATCGGCCATCCGACCAAGGGGGCCTTCGAGCGGTTCGCCTGCGGCACCGGCGACCTGCGCGGCGCCACGCCGCTGTGGGTGGCGGCCTTCGGCAGCGCCAGCGAGGGAGCCTACGTGCTCGACAGCGAGGGCGGCATCCGGCCGCCGGAGAGCAGCGCGGCCATCATCCGCGCGCTGCTGGCCGCCGGCGCCGATCCGCACCTGACGACCGACGACGGCACGACGCCGCTCATGGCGGCGGCCGGGCTCGGCCGGCCCACCTTCCGGCCGCAACTCGTCCGCGGCGCCCGCTCGCGCGGCGCCGAGGAGGCGGTCCGCGCGCTGGTCGAGGCCGGCGCGGACGTCGACGCGGTGAACGAAGCCGACTTCACGGCGCTCCACGGCGCCGCGTACCGCGGGTTGAACGAGGTCATCGAGTACCTGGTCGGGCAGGGCGCCGACATCGACGCCCGGGACTTCCGCGGGCGCACCCCGTTCCGCCTCGCCGAGGGGTCGAAGCAGTCGTTCCAGTTCCAGGCCTACCCGGAAACCGCGAACGTGCTCGCGCGGCTGGGCGCCAACACCCGCCTGGGCATCCCGGGATCCGTGCAGGAGCGCGCCGACCGCGAGGTCGCGGCGGACGAGCTCGGGCCTTGAGGACCCGCCGCAGCTCGGTCAGGAAACCAAGGCTGCGAATCGCTGCCGCAGCACGCGGAGACGAGCCTGACTCTCTTCATCTGGCGGCAGGAACCCAGACATCGCATCGACGAAATCCCTGGTACGGAGTAGCTTCGCGAACTCGTCGCGAACGTAGGCCCGCACGTCCTGCGGTGCGTTCAGCACCTCCGCGACCAGCTCGTCGCGTCCGTCGATGACGGTGATCGCATCCTCAAGGTCGTGACTCGCGTAATAGTCGCGGTTGCCGCGATCATGGAATGCCTCCAGTTTGGTTGCGACAAAGTAGACGGGCGTGATGCAGCGGAGGGGCAGTCCTGCGAGGTCGACCCGCTCGGCCGCATCCATCGCGGGTAGATGCCAGCGGTTGGCAAAGCCCAGAACTCCCTCGTCGACGGGCATGACGTCTATGGTCGAGCTCGCGTGACGCCAGCGACAGGTCGGCGCACCCTCGCGAGCATCTTGAACCAGGCCAAGCTCACGGAGCCGGTCCGACAACGCGGCGTATTCGGCGTACGAACATATCTCGGCGACCACGTCGACGTCGGTCGTCGGCCGCGTACCAGCCGCAGCCGGGTCGGTGATCAATAGTCCAGTCACGCAGCCGCCCACGAACACGACCTCGTCCAGCAGCGGTTCCAGGAGGCGTGCTGCAGCCTCCAGCAACTGGAGGTTGGGATCATGCATGAAGACGCTCTCGTGCACGGCTTGCGATTTCACGCTCTGCGAGACGTCTCTCGCGCGCGCGCCCGTCCCGTAACGCGTCCACTAGAGCCAACAGCTCGTAGAGGCGCTGATCCGCTCGCACGACGAGGGGCACCGTCTTGTGCAGCGGCTCGAACGACACACCTCGGTGTTGACCTGTCGCGAGCGGCCAGACCGGCGGGAGATCGGGTCCACTCGAGATCTGGCGGTTCAGCGGCGGCGCCGCGTACGAGGTGAGGACTCCGCGCGTGACGCCGCCGCGGGTCGCTGGGAACATGTACTTCACCCCGTGTACCAGGAACTCCTCTGCAGCCCTTGCGTTCGGCCGACTGCTGCGGTCTTCCCTGAAGACCAGCCGCGCAGCCGCCAGTCGGTTCAGAGCGGCGTGTACCTGGGACGCGCTCAGGATCAGATCGACCGCCATCCGCGCGAGGGACGGGTGTGGCCCCGGGTAGCTCAACAGCTTGGCCAACACGACGACGTCTTGGCGAAGGAGAGACAACGGACTCATCGCATTATTCCATATTCCGGAATCTGGAATATAGAATATCATCCCTGGAAAGCGACGGCTGGGCTGGGCCGGCGCTGACCCGCTATCGGGAGACCGGCGATCCGCTCGCCGGCTCCACCGATCCGCAGACCGCGGGCAACGGCTCGCTGATGCGGCTCGCCCCGACCGCCCTTCGCTTCCTGCGCGACCGTCCGCGCCTGATCGCCGCCGCCGCGGACCAGTCGCGGACAACTCACGCGGCGGAGGAGGCCGTGGATGCCTGCCGGGCGTTCGCGGCGCTGCTCGCGGACGCCATCGCCGGGTCGCCGCGCGCCGAGCTGCTGGCCCCGAGAACGTTCGACGGGGCGGCGGGGATTGCCCGGATCCTGGCCGGGAGCTGGCGGGGACGGGCGCGGGACACGATCCGCTCGAGCGGATACGTCGTCCACACCCTTGAGGCCGCCATGTGGTCGGTCGCCCGGACCGCGGACTTCCGCGGCGCCGTGCTGCTTGCCGCGAACCTGGCGGACGATGCCGATACGGTGGCGGCGGTGACGGGGCAACTCGCCGGCGCCATTCATGGCCGGAGCGGCATTCCGGAGCCCTGGCTCGCAAGAGTCGCTTGGCGGGATCGACTCGTGGAAGCCGCGCAACGGCTGCTGCCTCCATCGCTGCCGCTGCCCGGGCAGGGCTTGCCCGCCACCGGCTGACCTCTGCCGGCGCTGCCTACGTCCCGGAGGTGTCGCGCCGTTCGAGTCGGAGACGGTCGAGCCGCAGCAGCATCCGCTCCTGCTCCGGGTCGCGCGGACGCCGGCCCGCAGCCCGCCCGGGCGGCTCCGTGGCGAGGATCTTCGCCCAGCGTTCCCGCTTGCGCCGCTGGACGTCGCGCCGGAACTCGTCGTAGTCGATCAACCTGGACATGCTTCTTGCACGACCTGCTCCACCCCGTCCGCCTCTTCAGCGACGTCCTTCGTCCGCTCCCGCACGTAGCGCCAGTCGATCCGGTCGGCGTAGAGCAGCGCGAGCCGCCGTGTCCAGCGCCCGTCCTCGTCACTCTTCCAGTGCACCCAGGCGCGCAGGCGGTCGATGAGCAGGTCTTCAACGCCGATGACGACGACGCGGAGTCCGTCGACTTCGATCTCCGTTCTCGGCGCATCCTCGCCCGGCAACCCGGCCGGCGCGGGCGCTTCGAATCGGGGCGCAGCCCCGTCTAATGAAGCCCAGCCCCGTCTACTAGAAAATCGCCACCGGGTTGAACGGCGAGCCCGTGTTGCCGGGGATGCGTATCGGCGCCGCCACGAACAGGAACTCCCAGCGGTTCAGCTTCGCGGCCATCTCGGCGACGGCGGTCAGGTCGGCGGCGTCGATCACGTGGACGCCCAGCGCCACCAGCGCGGGCACGTGCACGGGGAACCGGAAGTCGTCGAACACGACGGCATCCTGCGTGCCGTCGCTGCCCATGACGGCGATGTCACGCTCCTTGAACCAGGGCACGACGGCCGGGTGCCAGCCCGCGGTGGGCACCTGCTGGTCGGGCGGCCGCAGCCAGCGGCCCGTGTGCAGCAGGACCACGTCGCCCGGGCCCACCCTGACGCCCGCCTGCTCCTCCCACGCCAGGATGTCCGCCGGCGTCACGGCCGTGCCGGGCTCGAGGTAGGGCACGCCCCTCAGGCGCGGGATGTCGAGCAGGACGCCCCGGCTGACGATGGCCTCCTGCAGGTTGTGGATGCCCATCTGCGTGCAGCCGGTCTCGGCGTTGACCGCGTCGGCGAACGGGACGCCGTTGTAGAGCTGGCCCTTGTAGCCGAAGTGGCACAGCGCGTCGAGGTGGGTGTGCACCTCGCCGTGATAGAAAATCGAGATGTTCTCGATGGCGATCCCGTTCTGCGGGATCAGGAAGTCACGGTGCCAGAACGCGCTCGCCGGCCGCTCGCCCTCCGCCGTGGCCGACGTGGGCAGCACCTGGGGCTGGCGCGCCAGCGAGACGACCAGTCCCTCGGTCGCCAGCGCCAGCGCCTCCTGGCGTTTCGCCGGCGTGATGAGGTTGAGGGCGCCGAGCTCGTCGTCCTCCCCCCAGCGGCCCCAGTTCGACAGCTCGTCCATCCAGCGCTCCACGACGGCGGCGGTCACCTCCTCGGGCTGCTGGCCGCTGGCCGCGCCGCCCGGGAACGCCGCGACGAGCGCGACCACGATCAAGCCCCCTGCCAGTGCGTTGCGTCTCGACATCGTCACCTCGTTACCTCGACCTGCCGCCGCATCAGCTCGCGCAGCAGGCGCGCCGAGCTCTCGCGAATGTAGACGCTGATGTACAGGACGTGCCCCTCCGCGAGATCCAGTGGGGTCCGACCGCGGGCATCGCGCGCGTCGAGCCGCGCCCCGTGCTCGACGAGAAACCTGATGATGGAATCGGCGCCGCGCGACGCCGCGCCGTGCAGCGGCGTCCAGCCGCAGCAGAGTCCGCGATAGGGCGAAGCGTCCGCCAGGGCGTCGTGGCCGCACTCGCTGCCGGCGTTGATGTCGGCCCCGAGATCCAGAATCATCCGCACGGCCTCGAGCGCGTCCTCCTCCGAGCCCGGCGTCTGGCCGTCCAGGTAGCCGACGCCCGCGGCCATCGCCAGCGGCGTCGTGTTCTCGACGGTCGCCAGCAGGGGGTCGGCGCCGTGCGCCAGCAGCAGGCGCATGGCGGGCAGGTCCGCGGACCGGGCCGCCCACCAGAACGGCGTCGCGCCGATGACGTTCACCGCGAACGACTGCCCGCTCGCCGTAATGCCCTCGGGAAACCGCACGGTCCGGTCCCGGGTCATGCCGGCATTCGGATCGGCCCCGTGCGCCAGCAGCTTCCGCATCAACCCCAGGTAGCCGATGTCGCCGGTCTCGACGACGGCGGCCTTGTCGTTGCCGTCCCAGTTGTGGGTCTGGACGAGGATGTGCAGCGCGGTCCGGCCGGCGTCGATGGCGTTCGCGTTCGCGCCCGCGTCGAGCAGATGCGCCGCGAGGTCGTAGTGGCCGTTGACGATCGCCAGCATGAGGGCGCTGGTGCCGTCGCGCAGCGTGTCGTCGACGTCGGCGCCCGCCTCGAGCAGCGCGCGCACGGCGTCCGCGGCGCCCGCGCGGACGGCGAACGTCAGGGCGCTGAAGCCGCCCCTCGAGCGGACGTGCACGTCGGCGCCGTGCGCGACGAGCTCCCGCACCACCGCCGCGTTCCCCGCCCCCGCGGCGGACATCAGGGCCGTCTGCCCGCGGAGCGCCTCCGCCCGGTGGGCGTCCGCGCCGTGCGCCAGCAGCAGGCGCACCACGTCCGGGCTGCCGGTGCGCGCCGCGGTCATCAGCGCCGTCTCGCCGGCCGCGAAGACGTCCGGGTCCGCCCCGGCGCCGAGCAGCGCCTCCACCGCGCGCGGGCTCCCGTTGGTGCAGGCCAGCAGCAGCGGCGTCGCACCGTAGCGGTTCGCCGCGCCGGCGTCCGCGCCGGCGGCGAGCAGCAGGCGCACCAGGTCGAGGTCGTCGTGGTGGACCGCCCAGTGCAGCGCCGTCGTGCCGTCGGGTGCGCGGGCGCCCGCGTCGGCCCCGTCCGCCAGGAGCGCCTCGACGGTGCGCGCGTCGCCCCGCTCCGCGGCGTCGACCAGCGCGACGTCGGCGTTGCCCGCCAGGGCGCGGCCGGCGGCCAGCAACAGCACGCCGACGCACAGCACGCCGCAGAGTCCGCGTCTCATCATCGTTCGTCCTGCGTCCCGCGGGAACGAGCCGCGCGCCGCCGCCGGGCTACAGATCCGCGAGCCGCGCGTTCTCCCCCGTGGCATCGCTCATCTCGTCCGCGGGCACGCCCATCAGGTCCAGCACGTTGAGCAGCGCCCGGGTCATCGCGGGCCGACCCGTGTAGCGCAGGTGCCGCCCGCCCCGGAGCCGGCCCGCGGCCCCGCCGGCGATCAGACACGGCAGCGGGTAGTGGCTGTGGTCGTTCCCGTCGCTCATGCTGCCGCCGTACAGCACCAGCGAGTTGTCCAGCAGGTTGCCGTCGCCCTCGGGCGTCGCCCGCAGCTTCTCGAGGAAGTATGTGAGCATCGCGACGTGGTACGTGTTGATCCTGACGAGCTTCGCGATGTTCTCCTCGTTCTGCGCGTGGTGCGACAGCGAGTGGTGGGAGTTGGCCACGCCAATCTGGGGGTAGGTGCGCGAGCTGGTCTCGTAGGAGATCTGGAACGCGCCGACGCGGGTGATGTCGGCCTGCCAGGCCAGCACCAGCAGGTCGTACATGAGCTTGATGTGGTCCTCGAAGCCGTCGGGAATGCCCATCGGCTGCGGCGGCAGCTCCAGCGCGACGCTGTCGCCTTCGCGCTCGCTCATCCGGATGCGGCGCTCGACCTCGCGCACGCTGTCGAGGTACTCGGCGACGCGCAACTGGTCGGCCGCCCCGAGCTCCCGGCGCAGGTCCGCGATGTCGCCGCTCACCCAGTCGAGGATGCTGCGGTCGCGCTGGCTCTCGACCAGCCGCTCGGCGGCCGTGCCGCCCTCTCCGAACAGCCGCTCGAAGACCACCCGCGGGTTGTTCTCCATCGGCAGCGGCGTCGTCGGCGTGCGCCAGGAGATGGTGTACAGGTACTGGCAACTGTAGCCCACCTCGCAGTTGCCGACGCGCTCGGGCGACTCCAGCGAGACCTCCAGCGACGGCAGCCGGGTCTCGCGGCCGAACTCCGCGGCGATGAACTGGTCCACGGTGGTGCCGGCCCGCACGTCGATGCCCTCGGTCTTCTTGGGATGCACGCCCGTCAGCCAGGTCGCCGTACCCCGGGCATGGTCGCCGGCCCCGTCGCCCATCGACCGCGCCATCGGATGATCGAGGCCGGAGAGGACGACGAGCCGGTCGCGCACCGGCGCCAGGGGCTCGAGGATCGGGGAGAGCTCGAAGCCCGCGCCCTCGCCGCTGGGCGACCAGGCGTCGACGCCGTGCGCGGCCTCGTCGATGACCGCGCCGTTGGGGATGTAGACGAAGCCCGCCCGGCGCACCGGCCGCGCGACCGTCTTCGACACGGCCGACAGCGCCGGCACCATGGCGTCGAGCAGCGGCAGGGCCAGCGTCGCGCCCATGCCCCGCAGCACCGTCCGCCGGGGCAACGACTTCCTGGTGATGAACATGAGATCCTCAATCAGATGGGGCTGCGCCCCAAGCCCCCGGCGTCCGCTTGCGGGG